>CAZTMA010000158.1:0-153 GCA_964614645.1 uncultured Anaerolineales bacterium | reverse complement strand
TCGCGTCTGCGCGGTTAAGGCTCGGAACTTATTCCCCGATATATCGCTCCAGTTCATCGCGCGTCAGGGTGAGCACATCCATGTCCTTTCTGAACGCACCCAAGCTGACCAGGCACTCGGTGAACAGCTCGCGCGTGCGCAGTTGCAGCGCCT
>CAZTMA010000157.1:0-11866 GCA_964614645.1 uncultured Anaerolineales bacterium | reverse complement strand
GTCGCGTCAGACTGGCTGAATAGTTACTGAAGAATTACGAATTGGGGTAACTCCAGTTTATGTCCACAATTCTTCATTCTTCATTCTTCATTTGTAATTCGGTTCCCGGCCTCAGCAGCACCACTGCACTCAGGATGAAGGCCGTCCCCAACCACTGCAGCGGCTCGAGGCGCTCCGCGAAGAAGAGATAGCCGAACAGCGTGGCCACGGCCGGCTCGAACGTGGCGACGATGGCAGCAAGACTGACCGGCACCCACTGGACCCCGATGGCAAACGCCAGGCTGGCCAGCAGCGTCGGAATGAGGCCCATGCCGACCAACAGGGCAATGGCCTGCGGCGACGCCCACCCCTTTGCCAGTTCCACCGGCGGCACCAGTGCTATGAGAATTGCCGCGCCGATCAGCAGGCCGTACACCTGCACCACCCAGGGCCGGTTGTGGCGCACGAGCGCCTTGTTGAACACGCTGTAGAGGCCGTAGGTCAGCCCTGCTGCCAGGCCCAAGGCGACGCCCAGCCAGCCGCCGTTGCTGGCCTGCTGGACGGCCGCCGGATTGTAGATCCGGGCGACGAGCGCCGCACCGAACAGCGCCAGTGCCAGTGCGGTCACCCCCCGCCGGTCCAGCTTCTCGCCCATCCAGCGCCAGGAAATCACTGCGACCCAGGCGGGTGAGGTGTACATCAACACCGCTGCGACGGCCACGCCCAGCAGATTGATGGCATTGACGTAAGTGATGAAGAAGAGCGCGACCCCGAAGACGCCGTAAGCCAGCAGGCCGGGCCATTGGCGTCGCGGCACGCGCAGGTCCACGCGGAGCAGCAGCAGCGCGGCGAGCAGCAGCAGCCCGCCGGCGCTCCCGCGCAGCCCCGCCGCAGCCAGGGGCAGCAAGCCGTGGTCGTTGATGAGCAGCTTGTAGAAGACGCCGATGGAGGCCCACAACGTCGCGGCCACGAGCACAAGCATATAGCCGCGCAGGGCTGACGAGGGTTTCAGGTTGTCCGTTGATGCCTGCCGTCGTATAATGCCCATCAATTTCCTATCCTGAGGAGCTTCCATGTCAGCAGCCCGCTTGCTGTATCTCTCACGTACCGATGTTGAGGCCGCCGGCGTTACCATGGCGGAAATCATCGATGCGCTGGCAGTTGCCTTTCGCGAGCACGGCCTCGGCCATACCGAGACGCCGTCCAAGCTCGGCGTGCATTCGCAGCCCGACGCCTTCATCCACGCGATGCCCGCGTATATCCCCGCCCTGCATGCCATCGGCATGAAGTGGGTCAGCGCCTATCCGGATAACCAGGCAAAGGGCCTGCCGTATATCAGCGGCCTGCTCATCCTTAATGATGACGAGACCGGTCTGCCCCTCGCCGTGATGGATTGCACGTGGATGACCGGCATGCGCACCGGCGCGGCGACCGCGCTGTCTGCCCGCTATCTGGCGCGGCCCGAATCTCAGACGGTCGGCATCCTGGGCTGCGGCCTGCAAGGCCGGACCAACCTCGAGGCGCTGAACGTGCTATTTCCCCTTAAGCGCGTGGTCGCCTATAATCGAACGCCGGAAAAGGCGATCCGCTATGCGCGCGAGGTGCAGGAGCGGTGGGGGCTGGAGGTGACGGTCGCCAGCCGGCCGCAGGAAGCGGTGACGGGCTGTGATATGGTGGTGACCGCCGGTTCCATCTCCAAGCAGCCGCACGCCACCATCCAGGCCGGGTGGCTCGACGCGGGCGCGTTCGCCTCCCTGGTGGATTATGATTCGTATTGGGATGGCGCCGCGCTGCAGGAGGTCGACAAGTTCTGCACAGACGACATCCCGCAGCTCGAATATTACCGCCACGCCGGGTACTTCCAGAACATCCCGCCAATCCACGCGTCGTTGGGCGAGTTGGTCACCGGTCAGAAGCCGGGCCGTGAGTCGGCGGCCGAGCGCACCATCGCGTGTAACCTGGGCCTGGCCCTGGACGACATGGCAACCGCGCCGCTCATCTACCGCCGTGCGGTGGAGCGGGGCCTCGGGACGTGGCTCTCGCTCTGAGATTAATAACCGCAAAGACGCTTAGAGCGCTAAGATTGGCTTGCTGCAGCTTGTAACCGCCCGCCTCCCAGGTAAGCAGCCCGTACCTGCTCGTTCTCGCGCAGCGCCGCGGCAGTGTCCTGGATGGCGATCTTGCCGGTCTCCAGGATATACCCATAGTCGGCGATGCCCAACGCCTTGCGGGCGTTTTGCTCAACCAGCAAGATGGTCACGCCTTCTTCCACGTGGATCTGGCGGATCACCTGGAAGATCTCCTGCACCAGGATCGGCGCCAGGCCCAGGGAAGGCTCATCCAGCAGCAGGATCTTGGGCCGCGCCACCAGACCGCGACCGATCGCCAGCATCTGCTGCTCGCCGCCTGACAAGGTGCCCGCCAGTTGCTTCTTCCGTTCCTTCAGGCGGGGGAAGAGCTCGAACACCCACTCCATCGACTTCTGAAGTGCCTGGCGGGAGGTGGTCCTGCGAATGCTGTACGAACCGAGGTTGAGGTTCTCCTCGACCGACAGTGTGGCGAACACCCGGCGCCCTTCAGGGATGTGGACCACCCCCATGCCTGCCAGCTGGTAGGCCAGGTATTGGCTGAGATCTTCACCCTTCAGGTGAATCTTTCCGCCCTTAATCGGCACCAGCCCGGAGATGGCCTTAAGCAGGGTCGTTTTGCCCGCCCCATTCGCGCCCAGGACGGCGACGACATTCCCCTCCTGGATTTCGAGCGAAATGCCTTTCAAGGCTTCGACCGCACCGTATGCTACCGTCAGATTTTCAACCGCAAGCAGCGTGGCTATGTCACTCCTCCTTCCCCAGGTAGGCCTCGATGACCTTAGGGTTGTTGTATATCCTGGACGGCACGTCTTCGGCGATCTTGGAGCCCATGTCCATGACGGTGACCGTATCCGAGATGCTCATGACCACGTTCATGTCGTGCTCGATCAGCAGCAGGGTGAAACCTTCTGCCTTCAGCTTCGACAGGAACGCCATCAACTCCTCGGTTTCCTTGTCATTCAAGCCCGATGATGGTTCATCGAGGATGAGCAGCTTGGGAGAAGAGGCCAGGGCGCGAGCAATCTCCAGCAGCTTCTGCTTGCCATAAGGCAGGTTCTTGGCGAGCTCGTTGCGATACTCCCATAGGCCGATCTGGTGCAGCCGGTAGGCGGCTGTCTCCAGGATGGCGTGTTCCTCCTGCTTCTGGCGAGAAGTGCGGAAAATGGACGACCAGGGTCCGGCGGTGGCATGGCAGTGCGGGCTGGACATGACATTTTCGATGCAGGTCAGCGATGGGAACAGGCGGATGTTTTGGAAGGTGCGGGCGATGCCCTTGGCGATGATCCGGTGCGGCTTGAGCGCGGTGATATCCTCACCCATGAAGATGACGCGGCCTTTGGCCGGGGGGTAAATACCGGTGATGCCGTTGAACAGGGTCGTCTTGCCCGCGCCGTTTGGGCCGATCAGAGAGGTAATCTCGCCTTCCCAAACATTGAGATCGAACTTATTGACTGCGACCAGCCCCCCAAACTGGATGGTGACCTGCTGCGTCTCCAGAACCTTGCGCTTCTCAGTGGTCCCAACGGCAGCCGGGCGGTCAGACTGGGTCGGGGCCGCCGCCGCGCCGGCAGCCGGGCCGCGGGCGACTATGTCCTTGATGTACTGGTCCTCATCGGCCGGCAGGTTGGCGATGCCCAGGCCGCCAAAGCCGGCCTTTTCCCGCCGGCGGGGCAAAATACCGCCTGGGCGGAACACCATCATCGCCACCAGGGCCGCGCCGAAGAACAGCAGCCGGTAGCTGGCGAATTGTCTGAAGATTTCGGGGAAAACGACGATGATGGCTGCGCCCAGAACGTTGCCCGGGATCGAGCCCAGGCCGCCCAACAACACGATCACGAAGATCAGACAGGACTCCATGAACGTAAAGTTATCGGGTGAGATGATCATCATCTTCGAGCCGTAGACATTGCCTGCCACACCAGCCAGCCCCGTGCCGATCAGGAAGGCGACCAGCTTATAGTGGCGCACGTCGATGCCATTGGCCTCTGCAGCAATCTCGTCTTCCCGGATATAGTTCCAGGCCCGGCCGATCCGCGACTTTTGCAGATTGACCAACCCCACAATGACGAGAGCTACAATGATCCACACGTAGTAGAAGAACTGGGTGGGCGTGGTGACCGAAAACAGCCCGAAATCCGGATTACCGATGCCGGTGATACCGTTTGGGCCGTTCGTCAGGCCAAAGGGGTTATTGTTGGCGACGATGCGGATGATCTCACCGATGCCGATTGTCACGATGCAAAGGTAGTCGCCCTTGAGGTGAATGATGCGGGCGGTGACCAGATAGGCAAACCCGCCGGCGACCAGGGCGCTGATCGGCAGCAGGAGCACGATCGGGATATGCAACTGGGTGTAGAGAATGCCCGTAGTGTAGGCGCCAATGGCGTAAAAGCCTGCCTGCCCCAGGTTGAAGAGGCCGACTTCACCCAGGACAATGTTGAGGCTCAAGCCGAGCAAGACATAGATGCCCACATAGAATCCAACGTCGATCCAATAGTTGGAGATGAAGGGCAGGTAAGGGAACACCAGCATCAGGCCAACCAGGGCGATGAGCAATATCCGCTGCTGGCGCTTGTTTTGGAGGCGCGCACCCTGGACGGATTGGAAATCATGGATTCGCCGGGTAATTGTGCGGGTAATATCGCTCATGCGCTATACCTTCTCTGCGGTCTTCTCACCGATCAGGCCGGTCGGCCGAACGCTGAGAATCACGATCAGGATAACGAACACAAACACATTTTTCCAGGCTCCCGAAACGTACCCCTCGAAGAGCGCTTCCATCACGCCGAGCAGCAGCCCGCCGAGCATGGCCCCCGGGATGTTCCCGATGCCGCCCAGGATGCTGGCCGTAAACGCCTTGAGACCGTAAGTCCAGCCCAGATTGAAGATGATCCGCGAATAGTTCAGACCCGCAAAAACGCCCGCCAGGGCGCCCAGCGCCGGTCCGACGAAAAAGACGAAGCGGATGATCTTCTTGAAATCAATGCCCATCAATGTGGCGGTATCTTTGTCCAGCGCAGAAGCGCGCACGGCAGCCCCGAAAATGGTCTTTTCGATGATATAGTACATCACCGCCATCAACGTGAACGACACCAGGATGGTGGCAAGCTTGACATAGGTGATCCGAACATCACCGAAAAGGAGCAGGCTGCCGGCAGGGATCCCCGCCTGTGGATAAGCCTGATAGCGGGGGCCCCAGGCGGCCATGATGCCATTGGAGATAAAAATCGAGGCGCCCAGGGCGGACACGACCAGCGGCAGACGCCCGGCCTTGTAAACCGGATTATAGGCCACTTTTTCCAGCAGCAGCCCGGCCACGCCGATGCTGATCATCGCGCCCACGACCGCTACGGCTACGCCGCCCCACACACCAAAAGTGGCGGAAACCCACCCGGAGCCGATCACGAGGATGGTGTAGCCCATGTATGCGCCCAGGGTGAAGAGATCACCGTGGGCGAAATTGATCAGTTTCATGACGCCGTATACCATGGTGTAGCCCATGGCGACCAACGCGTAAAAAGAACCGATGGTCAGGCCATTGATTAACTGTTCGAAAAACATCTCCATGGGGTGTCCCCTCTACAATCACGTTGCGGCGTCCAACCGGTGTCAGGTAAGCGATTGCCTGAGACAAGACCCAAGCCCTTGGAGCCCCGGTTGCCAGGTTCCGTGTGTGATGGAGCGACGCAGAGGAACACCCTCCCCTTTGGTGACAAAGGAGAAGGTGCTCCCCGTGGTCAGAAGACTAGCTGAGTTGGCAGCAGCAAGCTATTTCTCGTAGGGCTCGAGGACACCCTGGTCGTTATAGATATAGGCGTAGTAGGGGATGTCTCGCCGGTCGCCGCGTTCGGTGAACAGTAGCGGGCCGGTGATGCCGGTGGCGTCGGTCATGCTGCGCATGGTGGCGGCTACTTTATCGGGATCGGTGCTGCCGGACTTCTCGATGGCTGCAACCAGCGCATTGAGCGCGTCCGCGGCGTAGACAGCCCAGATCGACCCCGGAAGTTCATTGTACTTCGCCTTGTAGGCGTCCAGGAATGTTTTCGATTCTGCGAAGCCCAGGAACTGGGGCATGGGTTCATTCAAGTGGATCGAGCCGGCGATAATGTCCGCCCCGGCGATTTTCTCGAACTCAGGGGTTGGGACAGAGTTGTTGCCGATGAAGGTGCTGGTCACCCCAGCCTCGCGGGCTTGCTTGAGCAGGAGCGCCGCCTCAGAATAGTAGGCGGTGTAGAACCACACATCCGGGTTGAGGGCCTTGATCTGGCTGACCACCGCGGAGTAGTCGCTCTCACCGGGTGTCACTGCATCGTTGTATACGACCTCGACCTGGCCGGCATCGACGTAAGGCTGCAGGAACTTGATCGCGTCTTCAGCCACGCCCTTGCCGTAGTCCTGGTTGTCGTGCATCACGGCGATCGTCTTGGCGCCCAGGGTTTCCGCCGCGAACTTGGCGAAGAATTCCGACTGGGTGTCATCCCGTCCTGCCGTGCGGAAGAAGTAGGGGCGCTGCTTGTCCATCGTCAAACGGACAGCGGTGCACCCATATCCCACGGAAACGACCTTGTTGGCGTCGTACAGGTCTGCTGCGGGAGCGGTCACCGAGGAGCCGTAGGAGGCAATAACTTCCTGCAGGCCCTGTGAAATCAGCTTTTGAGCGGCAAGGGCGCTGTCCTTGGGGTTGGAAGCGTCATCGACCACTACGATCTCGATCTGCTTTCCCAGGACCCCGCCCTTATCGTTGATCAGTTGGGCGGCGACCTCAACACTCTGTTGGGCCCACTCGCCCTCGGCCGCAAACGCGCCCGTCAGGGGGGCTTGAAGGCCGATTTTGATGGGGCCGGCTGCGTCAGGCCCGGCGGCCGGTGGTGTGCAGCCGGTCACCGCAAGACCGAGCATCACGATTAGCAGGAACAGAAACAGGCGTCTCATCAGGTGTCCTCCTCGTGAGAAGAAAATATGGAATTGTGCGTGTGGCCCACAGCGGGCCAGTTGGGACGATCAGAATCTGGGCGGTCGGTGGGTGGTGGTTGCTTCACCCCTTTCGCATCGAGGAACAACGCTAGACAGAACGCTGTGGATTATACATACAAACACAAGTGGCGTCAATGTCACAGAATTGGGGAGGCGTAAAAAGCTCGCCCCAGGCTGAAAGCCCGGGGCGAGGCGGAAACTGGCGTGTGCGGCTATGCTCAGACCGCGCCAGGGGCCTTCTTTTCGTCCGTCGCCGTATACGGCTGGTGCAACTGCACCGGCTGGCCCCTGAGCCGCAGGTTGAGCAGCTCAACAAACACCGAGAAGGCCATCGCGAAGTAGATGTAGCCCTTCGGAATGTGAACGTCCATGCCTTCGGCTATAAGCGTCATGCCGATGAGCAGGAGGAAGCTGAGCGCCAGCATCTTGACGGTGGGATGCCGCTCCACGAAGGCGCTGATGCTGCCCGCGGCCAATAGCATTACCCCGATGGCGATGATGACCGCTGTGATCATCACCCAGAGCTGCCGGGCCATCCCGACTGCGGTGATGACCGAATCGAGCGAGAAGATAATGTCCAGCAGACCGATCTGGACGATCACGCCGGTCATCGAGACAACGGGCTTATGGACCGGCTGCTTCTCCTCCACGCCTTCCAGTCGCTCGTGGATTTCGTGCGTGCTCTTGGCCAGCAGGAAGAGGCCGCCGATGATGAGAATCAGGTCGCGGCCGGAGATCTCCTGGCCCAGGATGGTGAAGAGCGGGTTGGTCAAGCGTATGACCCAGGAGAGCGACAGCAGAAGCAGCACGCGCGTAATCAGGGCAAAGAGCAAGCCAAAGCTGCGTGCGCGGGCCTGCTGGTGCACCGGCAGCTTGCCGGCCATAATCGAAATGAAGATGATGTTATCGATGCCGAGGACGATTTCCAGTACCGTAAGAGTCAGCAGGGCGATAAGTGCTTCAGGGTTGAGCAGGTCTGCCATCAATACCACTCCAATCTCGTGTTTCATTGCCGTTGATATAGAGCCAATACATGTAATCGCACCTTGCACAGGTGACGATGCATTGTGCCACAAGTGCTGTCGCTGTCAAACTCGCTGGCCCACACTCCAGCGTTCCAGCCGGGCGATGTTGCCTCGCCAGTCGGCCCACCGCGCGCGGCCGTCGGTCAGCGCCGCGACGACATCTGACAGCGCCTGGTTGACGGGCGTCGCGACCTCGTGCGCTGCGCCCAGCCGCGCGACCGCGCCATTCAGCCACGCGACCTCCGACCGCTTCCCCTGGGCCAGCGCCATGTGCAGCGACGGCATCTTGCTGCCCCGCCCGCCGGACACCAAGCCGCGCAGCACGCGGCCCAGTATCCCCGGCGGCAGCCGCCGCGCGGCCGGCGCAAATAGCCCCAGCGGATAGCCTGCCAGGTTGACGGGCCGTACGCCGAGCGCGGCCATGACGTTGAACGCCTCCTGCCAGGCGCAAGCTTCCAGCCTCGCGGCCGGCGGATGGGCCATGACCTGTGCCGGAGTCCAGTCGAGAATGGCGCAGGAGGCGTTCGCCGGGAGGTTGAGCAGCAGCTTCGACCATTTGAGCGTCCGGTAGTCGGCGTAGGTCGTCACGTCGAATCCGGCCTGGCCGAGCGCGCTCGCGGCCACGGTCTCCCCCGCAGTCCCGACCGCGGCCAGCCCCATCCGGTAGCGCGGCCGGTGCACCTGCACCTGGCCTGCGGCGGGCACGGAGACAGGGGTGTCCAGCGCGCCGGCAACCACCCGGTCCGCGCCGAAAGCTGAGGCCAGAGCCTCTTCGTTGCCGATCCCGTTCTGGAAGGAGATGAGCGGCGGGAGTGCGGCCGCCACAGGCCGCAGCTCGCCGATGACCGTCGCGGTGTCATACGCCTTGACGGTGAGGCAGGCAAGGTCGAAGCGGTCCGGCCCGGCCAGCGCGTCTGCGGCCGAGGTGGCGACCTGCGGGTGCGTGGTCTGCCGTGCACCATCGGGCGTGATGAGCGTCAGCCCGTCCGCAGTCACGGCGTCGCGCAGCGCGGCCCGCCCGACGAGCGTGACGTCATGCCCGGTCAGCGCGAGCCGCGCGCCGATCAGCGAGCCGACCGCCCCTGCGCCAATGATGAGTACGCGCAACCTCACCCCTGCTTTCCAGGATGACAATAGAACGCTGATTGACGCTGATGGGACTGATTTTGCGTGATCTCTTCGCGAATCTTGATCAATCACTTCAATCAGCGTTCATCAGCGTTCTATTCGTCTACCCCATACGCCTCTGCGAGCACCTGCAGCGTGTGGACGACTTCCAGCCCGCTGCTGCGCGCGATGTTCCAGCGGCAGGTCTCGTTATCGCAGATGGCCTGGCTGACCCCTGAGGCGCGCAACT
Source organism: uncultured Anaerolineales bacterium (assembly GCA_964614645.1). Taxonomy (GTDB): domain Bacteria; phylum Chloroflexota; class Anaerolineae; order CG2-30-64-16; family CG2-30-64-16; genus MWBF01. The sequence goes on along the minus strand of CAZTMA010000157.1, from coordinate 2,441 downwards.
TGTCGAAGAGCGGCTGGCCGACCCGCTGGGCGATGTCGTATTTCTCGTGCTTGTAGCCGTACGTGCCGGTGATGCCGCAGCAGTCCACGCCCATCTCCTCGACCGTCAACCCGGGCACCAGCCCCAGCAGGTCGAGCGCGGGCCTGCCGATGCGGTGGAGCTTCTGATGGCAGGAGGTGTGGACGGGGATGTAACGCCCGCCTTGATCCCGGAAGTCAGTCTTGAGCCGTCCTTCCTCGTGCAGCAGCCAGAGGAACTCGCTGATGTCGTAGACCTGCTCGGCCACCATTTTCGCTTCTGCGGTGTGAATGCCGAGGATTTCACGGTAGTCCGACTTGATTTCCAGGCCGCAGCTCGTCCCGCCGACGACAATGGGGATGCCCTGTCCTGCGTACGGTGCGAGCTTGTGCAGCAGCGCGCGGGCATACCGCCGCGCACCGTCGAAGTTGCCGTTCGACTGCATGGGCAGGCCGCAGCAGTTCTGCTCGGGCAGCACGACCTCGAACCCGTTGTGCTCCAACACCGCGACGATGACCCGGCCCACGGATTGCTCGTAATGCTCGGTCGCGCAGCCGTGGAAGTAGGCCACCTTTGGCGCGCCCGGTGGCGTGGGAGCCTTCTCGCGCTGGTGCTGGCCGAAGAACCAGCCGCGGAACTTGTGAAAGTGGAACTTAGGCAGCGGCGCGCGGTGGTCGATGCCGAAGGTCTTCTCCGCGATTAGCCGCGCCGGGCGAAAGTTCATTACGAAGTTCGCCAGTGGCGCGACGAGTCCGCCGACCTGGCCGAGCGCCTCGTTGTAGCCGAACAGCGTGTTGCGCCACAGCTTCGGGTCGAGCGGCGTCTCGCGCAGCTGGCGTTCGCGCATCTCCGCCTTGGCCGCGGTGTTGATTTCCATCACCTTGACGCCGTGCGGGCACACCAGCGTGCAGACGCCGCAGCCGGAGCAGTAATCCAGCGAGTGATCGGGCGATGGCCGCGCCGGGTCGCGGAAGCGCTGCGCCTGCGGCCCGACGTATTTCGGCCCGGGGAACAGGTCCGTGGCCGGGACGACCGGGCAGGCGCTCGTGCAGATGTTGCACTTGACGCACAGGTCCGCGGTGCGCCGGATGTCTTCGAGTAGTTCGGGTGTGTAGGTCATAGGATGTCCCAGTGAATTACGAATTAGGAATTATGAATTAGTAATCATCAATTCGCATGCGCGGCTCGGTACGCGGTCGCCAGCCACACGCCTTCCGTCGAGCCTTCCTCCAGCGGGTCGTAGCCGGCGATCAGGCGACCCGCGATGCGCACGTTATCCAGCGTCCCTGCGCCGCGTTCGTCCAGCGGGCGCATGTGCGTGTCGACGCGCAGGCCGGCCCGATGGATGGAGTGACCACCGGCTGGCGGGATGAACTGCGGGTCAAACCACTGCCCCCGCTCGGCCGGCCCTGCGACCGGGAGGCCGAAGACCTTCTCACGCAGGTGGCCGTGATGGTCGCTGGCGATGCCGCCGCCATACAGCCCGCCGGTCGCGAGGATGATCCTGTCCGCCCGGTAGACGGCCTCGCGAGCCGGGTTCGGCACGACCACGCCGGTGGCGCGGCTGCCTTCGACCAGTCCGCGCGTGACCTCCATATCGAGCAGCAGTGGCACGCCCAGACGTGTGAGCGCATCCTTCAGCGCATTGAATAGCCGCATCCCCGGCACGCTCGGCGGCAGGGTCGGGATCTCGAACACGGGTGCGCCGATGCGGGCCTGCAAGTCTTCCCACGCGGCGCGGTGCTGGGCCAGGCCGACCACGGCCGGGAGCCCGACGCGCGCAGTATCTCCTAACTGGCTCTTGATCTGCGCGGCCACGCGCGTGCGCACATCGGGTCGGTCGAACAGCCGGGCCACCCCTGTGGATGTGGCGTCGAACTTGCTGTCGTGCAGCTCGGGCAGCGCGAAGGTGGCCGCGCGTGCTGAAACGCCGCGCCGCGCCAGGTTCTCTGCGCATAGGCCCGGATAGAAATCGCGCCAGCCCGCCGGGCCTGCGATGAGCATGGGCGCGGGGTCGGACAGGTCTCCGGCCGCGAAGCTGGCGGGCACGACCGCGGCCTGCGCCTCGCTGCCCAGCGCGGTCGGCAGCCGGAAGTTGCCCCCTAAGTCGCCCACATAGGTCAGCCCCGCCGGTTCGACCAGCACCCGCAGCGCAGCCAGGCCCTGCTCAAGCGCGTCCAGCCCGGCCAGCGCATAGGGATGCTCCGGCTGCTCACTTACGAAGGTTCGTAGTAGGGGCTTCAGCCCCCCGTCCCCCCGCAGCACGCCCAACCAGCCGGGCATGATGTGCGTCGTGCCGATGCCGGCTGCCAGCACGCGCACGCGTGCGCCGCCCTGAGCTGCAATTCCCGCGGCCAGCAGCCCCGCCGGCCCCGCGCCGATGACAAGAAGATTATCCATCTGTACCTAACCCCAATATCCCC
>CAZTMA010000156.1:0-11913 GCA_964614645.1 uncultured Anaerolineales bacterium | reverse complement strand
GGCCAGCACCAGGCAGGTGTTGACGAGCACGCCGTCCATGATGACATTGCACGCGCCGCAGTTGCCGTTGCCGCAGCCTTCCTTCACGCCGGTCAATCCGAGCGTGTCACGCAGGACTTCGAGCAGGGTCTGCCGCGGCTCGCAGAGGAACTGGACATCCTCACCGTTGATCCGGGTCTGTACCCACGTCTGTTTCGCCAGCATACTCGCTCCTCCTCAGCCCGTGCTCGTGGGGGCGTCGTCAGGTGACTTGCCCACCTGCTCGGCGGTCATCTTCGCTTCCACGCTGCTCGGCTCGCGCGCGGCCTGCCCAAACGATGCCCGCGCGCGATCCAAGGCCACGTGCAGCGCGCGGCGCGTCAGAACGCCGGCCAGGTGGCGTCGCTGCGCGGCCGTCCCGCGCATGTCGTCGATGGGCCGCGCAGCGGCCTGGGCCAGGCGTGCGGCCTCCTCGATGGCCGCCTCTGCAGCGTCCAGCGGCACACCGGCCAGCGCATCGCCGGCCTCCCGGACGAACAGCGGCGTAGGTGCAACCGCGCCCAGCGCGACGCGCGCCTCCTGGATCGCCTGCCCGGCCGCGTCGAGCTGCACGGAAACACCTGCGCCCGTGACCGCGATATCCATCTCGTTGCGCGGGATGAAGCGCATATAGGCCGCGCCGAAACCGCGGCCGGGCGGTGGCACGTGCACACTGGCCAGCAGTTCGCCGGGACCCAGGACGGTACGGCCCGGTCCGGTGCAGAAGTCCTCGACGGGCACATCGCGCGTGCCGTGCGGGCCGGCGATACGGCACACGGCACGGTGTGCAATGAAGGCGGGGATCGAGTCCGCGGCCGGCGAGGCATTGCACAGATTGCCGCCCACGCTTGCCCGCCCCTGGATCTGCACCCCGCCGATGAGCGCGATGGAGTCGACCAGGCCAGGGTACGCGTGTGCGATGCCGGCGTTGCCGTAGATGCGATAGCATGGCACCGCGGCCCCCAGCCACAGCCCGCCTTCCGGGTCATAGCAGAGTTCATTCAGTTCGGGGATGTGCTTGATATCGATCACGAGGGACAGCCGGCGGCGTCCCTCCTTGAGCTGGGGCAATAGATCGGTGCCCCCACTCAGGACGCGTGCGGCCTCGCCCCCTTCGGCCAGGGCCGCGATCGCCTGCTGAAGGCTCTCAGCGCGCAAGTAGTCAAACGCCTGCAAGGTCCACCTCCTCGAAAGCCCAAACCGCCTGCAACTCGTCCGGCTCTTCTGGCAACATTCTAGACGAATTCATGGCCCGGCGCAACCCTCGTGGCGTTGTCGGCACATCCTCCCTGGCGGGCCCACATTTGCACCACAAGAAGTTATGTGCCATAATGGGCCCTTACCGATATTACCATCACGGTCTGCCACCCGCATACCTCCTGGGTTCCTGCCTGTCTCTCTGTGTGCCCCTGCTAACCACTGAAGGTTGGTGTTGAAGACCGTGTACCAAGGCGCATGCCTATCCCCATATGTGAGGACCTATGTCTCACCCTTCAAACTGGAAACACGACTCTGCGGATGACAGCCTGGAGCCCGCCGGCCCGTTGGGCCTCGGCACGCTCGGCTGGATCATCGTCGGTGCGCTGATCGGCGTCATCGTGCTGCTGGCAACCAATGAACAGGCGCCCCTGTTTGCACTGAGCGGCGTCGGTGCAGGCCTGGGCCTGATTCTCGGTGCAGGCACTGGCCACAAGCTGCCCCGCGGCAAGTAAGGCGAGCGGCACTGTGCGAATCCGCGCAAGGGAACAGCGCCCACAGAAATAGCCCCCTTCTCATGGCAGACTCCATACAAAGACTGTACCAAGGAGCCAATACCATGAGACAAAGCCTAAACACGCGTTCAAACTCGACCGCAGCCGCACTGCCGGGGCAAGCAGCAGGCTCGGGCCTGCGCGCGCTTATCCTGCTGGCGGCCATCGCCGCCCTCTTGCTCGGGGGCGTGCTGTCTGCAAACGCGGCCCCGGCCTTCCCGGACAACATCGCGCTGCCGAACGGCTGGGCCCCAGAAGGCATCGCGACCGGCCGCGGGACTGACTTCTACGTCGGCTCACTGGCTAACGGCGGCATCTACAAGGGCGACCTGCGAACCGGCGAGGGCGATATCCTCGTCGAGGGTGTTGATGGCCGCTCCATCGTCGGCATAAAGGTGGACACGCGGACCAACTACATCTTCGCCTCGGGTCGCACCAGCGGTAAGGCCTTCGTCTTTGACGCTACAACCGGCGATCTGATGGCCGAGTACCAGTTAACTAACACAACCCCGTCGTTCATCAACGACGTCGTCGTGACGCGCGACGCGGCCTACTTCACCAACTCGCAACAGCCGGAGCTGTATCGGCTCCCGCTGGGGCCGGGCGGCAGCCTGCCCGCCGCAGGTGATGTCGAGGTGATTCCCCTGAGCGGCGACTACGAGCAGGTGACCGGCTTCAACGCTAACGGCATCGACGCGACGCCGAACGGCAAGACGCTCATCATCGTGCAGAGCGCGACGGGCTACCTGTTCACGGTGGATCCGAACACCGGCATCGCGACTCGCATCGCAGTCACCGGCGGCGAGCATGGCGGGCTGGTGCCCAGCGGCGACGGCATTTTGCTCCTGGGCAAGACCCTCTACGTGGTCCAGAACCAGCTCAACAAGATCGCGGTCATCGACGTGAACCTAGCTGCCAACACCGGCACGGTGACGGACTATATCCGGGATACGGCGTTCCGCGTGCCGACCACCATCGCAGCGTTCGGGAAGTCGCTGTATGCGGTGAACGCACGCTTCGGCACGCCGGCCACACCGGACACGGACTACGACGTGGTGAGAGTCGACCGGTAAACCCGCGCGGCCCCAGGCCGCATCCAGCCTGAGCCACCGAGCAGAGCATGGGATTCCATGCTCTGCTCTTCTTTCGCGAAACCCATTACTGCGTTACAATGGACCGCGTTCGCACAATTCGCAACGGGACAAACTACGTGATTGGTTCTGCCACACCCGCGAGCAGGCCACCTGCTCCCGGACAACCTGCCGCCCAGTCGGGCAGCACGGCCATCATCTGGCGAGCACTCGGGTATCTGCGGCCCTACCGGCGCCTGACCGCCGGCTCGTATCTGGCCTTGCTCGCCATCGCCGGGCTGGCGATTGCCATCCCGCAGTTCATCCGCTGGATCATCGACCGCGGCATCGGCGGCCAGGATACCGGCCTGCTCACGCGCGCAGTTGTCGGGCTGCTCGGCCTGACGCTGCTGCGCGGGGTGCTCGTCTATTTCCAGGGGCGCTGGACCGAAACCGCGTCGCAGTCGGTCGCCTATGACCTGCGCAATGCGCTGCACGCCAAGCTGGCGGACCTCTCCTTCTCCTTTCACGACCGCTCCGAGACAGGTCAGTTGCTCTCGCGGGCCATCCAGGATGTCGAGCGCATCCGCTTCCTGACCGGCCGCGCCATCCTTCGGCTGGCGGAGGGCGGCGTGCTGGCGCTGGGCACGGCCGCCATATTGCTCTGGATGAACCCTGCGCTGGCTGGGCTGGCGCTGCTGACCGTGCCCCTGCTCGGCTACCGGGCCTACGCCTTCGGCAAGCAGATACGGCCGCTGTCGCTCACCATCCAGCAACAGCTCGCCACGATGACGACCCGGCTGGAGCAGAATCTGCGCGGCGCGCGCGTCGTGCGGGCCTTTGCGCAGGAGCCGGCAGAGGTCGCTCGCTTCGATAGTGAAAACGAGAAGTGGTTCGACCTCTCGGCCCGGCAGGCGCGGCTGCAGGCGGTCAACGAGCCGCTGCTCAACCTGATTGCCAACTTCGGCACGGTGATCATCATCGGGTTCGGCGGCTGGCTGGTCATCCGGCAGCGGCTCACTCTGGGCGAGCTGGTGGCCTTCTCGACCTACGTGGGCCAGCTCATCCAGCCGATCCGCCGCGTGGGGAACATCATTCCGGTGCTGGCGATGGCCGCGGCAGCCGGCGAGCGCATCTTCGAGATCCTCGATGCCGAGTCTGAGATTCGCGAGGCGCCGGACGCGGTGCCGCTGCCTGCAGTGCAAGGGCACGTGCGCTTCGAGGACGTCTCCTTTGCCTACTTCCGCCGCCACAAGGTCCTGTCCAACGTGAGCTTTGAGGCGCGGCCCGGCCAAATCATTGCGCTGCTCGGTGCGACCGGCTCCGGCAAGTCCACGATCATCAACCTGGTTCCCCGCTTCTACGACCCGACCGAGGGGTGCATCACTATCGACGGCCACGACATCCGCGGGGTGACCCTGAACTCACTGCGCGACCAGATCGGCATCGTGCTGCAGGAGACCCTCCTGTTCGCCGCGCCCATCCGGGAGAACATCGCGTTCGGTCGCCCCGAGGCTACGGATGCGGAAGTCATCGCAGCAGCACGCGCGGCCCAGGCACACGATTTCATCATGGGGACCGCGGACGGCTACGACACCCATGTGGGCGAGCGGGGCATCACGCTGTCCGGCGGGCAGAAACAGCGCATTGCCATCGCGCGTGCCCTGTTGAAGGACCCGCGCATCCTGATCCTCGACGATGCCACGGCCAGCGTGGACACCGAGACCGAGCATCTCATCCAGCAGGCGCTGGCCCGGCTGATGGAAGGGCGAACGTCCTTCGTCATCGCGCAGCGGTTGAGCACGTTGCGCCGCGCGGACCTGATCCTCGTGCTCGAACGGGGCCGCATCGCTGCGCGCGGGACGCACGCCGAACTGCTGCGCACGTCCGGCCTGTATGCAGACGTCTACCACCGGCAGTTGCGGCCCGAGGAAGCCGCTGCGGGGCAGCCCATCCCGGCGGAGGGCATGGAATCCTGAGCCGTATGGCGGAGTTCATCCTCGACGTTAGCAGTCCGATGAGCACGGCGATACTCGGGGTATTGACGGGGGGCTTCCTGCTCCTCATCTTTGCGGTTGCAGCGAAAATCGGATAGTCGAAGCCGTTCTCGTTCCAATAATATCTGATAAGTGGGGCCAAGTCGTGCAAGACCGGGTTGTCGAGGCCAGCCACCTGAGGTACAATGCGTTCGAAAACAGCAAACAAACGAGGAAAGTGGACCGAGATGGTGAGGTAAGAGTCATGAAGCAAGTTGTGCTTGAACTATCCGATGATCTAGCCCGTGAGATTGGAGCGTATCAGGGCCGGTTACAGGAGTTGGTGCTTTTGGGCCTGTCGCAGCTCAAGGCGCAGGAAGCCTTGACGCTTTATACCCGCGGGATCGTCTCCTTTGCCCGCGCAGCCGAAATTGCCGGACTCTCTCACCCTGAGATGATCCGTCAGGCTCGCGCCCTGGGTATTCGACCGCGCTGGTCGGAGCAGATGGTGGAAGACGAGTTGGCATGAAAGCAGTCACCAATGCCGGCCCACTGATCGCCCTGGGCAAACTAGGGCTCGTTCAGTTGATGAGTCAATTGTACGAGCCCGTTCTTGTGCCGGCGCAGGTGTACCAGGAAGTCGTCACGCGTGGCCTGGACTTGGGGCAGCAGGACGCTCACACAGTGCAGTTAGCCGTGGCCCGCCGTGAGCTGGTTGTAGTTGACATCGATCTGATCGGAGCCTCAACCGCAGGTATCGAACTGTCCCTACACCTCGGTGAACGAGCAGTTATTCAGATCGCAAAGCAGGAGCAGGTCGACTGGGTGCTCCTCGATGACCAGCTTGCTCGCGAGCAGGCTCAGGAACTCGGCCTGCGCGTCAAGGGTACCTTGGGTATCATCGTTTCAGCCTACCGACGGCAGTTGCTGACGGCCAAAGAGGTCGAGCTGACTTTCCAAGCCATCCTGGATCGAGACGACATCTGGATCAGTGACGCCTTGGTACGCCAAGTGTGGGATTCCTGGCGGAGAGAAGCTTCCCACCCTGAGTAGCGCGCAGGCCCTGATGCCACTTCCCCTGCAAGGTAATTACGCAATTTTAAGGAAATCAAGGTGACCTTTTCCATAGGTTCGTCCAGTCCGGGCATGGGACCCGGCGGCGCGCTGGAGCGGTTCGGCCAGCCGCTGGAGCGCCGCGGGTTCGACCGGCGCATCCTCGTCCGGCTGCTCGCCTACCTGCGACCGCATGGACGGCGGATGGCTGTCGCACTCGCGCTCATGCTCGTCGCCTCAGGTCTCGCGCTGGCTGCCCCCTACCTCGTCAAAGTGGCCATCGACCAGTACATCACGACGGGCGACCTGCCCGGGCTGATCCGCACGACCGCGCTGCTGGGGGGCGTCTTCCTGGCGCAGTATGCGACCTCCTCGGTCCAGCAGTACCTCCTGGCCTGGGTCGGCCAGCGCGTGCTCTCGGGCCTGCGCGGGGACCTATTCCGCCACCTTCAGGAACTGCACCTCGGCTACCACGACAAACACATTGTCGGTGTCACCATCTCGCGCGTCATCAGCGACGTCGGCGTCATCAACGATCTCCTGTCACAGGGCCTCGTCACTCTCATCGGGGACACAGTGGTGCTTTTCGGCATCATCGGCGTCATGCTCTCGATGAGCCCGCGGCTCGCGCTGCTCGCCTTCGCCGTCCTGCCCTTGATGCTCCTCGCCACCTTCCTGTTCACCCGCCGCGCGCAGGTCGCGTTCCGCAACACGCGGGCGCGGGTGGCTGCCGTGGTGGGCGACCTGGCCGAGAACATCATGGCGATGCGCGTCATCCAGGCGTTTGCGCAGGAGAACGCGTCGTATGAACGGTTCGAGGAAGTGAACCGGGCCAACCGCGACGCGCACATCGACGCCATGTCACTCTCCTTCGTGTTCCTGCCGACCGTGGAATTCCTGGGCATGCTCGCGACCGCAGTGGTGCTGTGGTTCGGCGGCAAGGCCGTCGCCGCAGACGAGCTGACCCTCGGCGTTGTGGTCGCGTTCCTCGCCTATGTCTCGCGCTTCTTCCAGCCTATCCAGGAACTCAGCCAGCTCTACACAACCGTCCAGTCCGCGATGGCCGGCGGCGAACGGGTGCTGGAGCTGTTGGACACGGAGCCGGCCGTGGCCGACCGGCCCGGCGCGGTCGAAATGCCGCCCATCGCGGGCCGCATCGAGCTGCGCGACGTCTCTTTCGCGTACCTGGAAGACCAGACTGTGCTGCACGACGTCAACCTGACGGTTGCGCCGGGCCATACGGTCGCGCTTGTCGGCCCGACCGGCGGCGGCAAGACCTCGATCGCCAGCCTCATCGCGCGCTTCTACGATGTGCAGACGGGCGCGGTGCTCATCGACGGGCTGGACGTGCGCGAGGTGCAACAGCGCTCGCTGCGCCGCCAAATGGGCCTCGTGCCACAGGACCCGTTCCTTTTCTCCGGCACCATCGACGACAACATTCGCTTCGGCCGCGTCGACGCGGCGGAGGCAGAGGTCATCGCGGCCGCGCAACTGGCGAACGCGCATGAGTTCATCAGCGCGCTGCCCGAGGGCTATGGGACGCTCATCCAGGAGGGCGGGGCGAACCTCTCCGTCGGCCAGCGGCAGCTCATCTGCATCGCCCGCGCGGTGCTGGCCGACCCGCGCATCCTCATCCTCGACGAGGCGACCGCCAGCGTGGACACCCTTACGGAGGCGCTGATTCAGGATGCACTCAAGCGGCTGCTGGAGGGCCGCACCGCCGTCATCATCGCGCACCGCCTCAGCACCGTGCGCGACGCAGACCTCATCTGCGTCGTACAGGACGGGCAGATTCTGGAACGCGGCCCGCACGATGAGCTTCTGGCCGCGGGCGGCGTCTACCGCGAGCTGTACGAGCGGCAGTTCGTGGAACAGCGCCCCACGGAGGAAGACAACACCCCGCTCTGACGAGGATCCCCCACCCCCACCCTGGGCCTGCCGCATCCCTGCCCACGCCGGCGCACACGCCTGTGGCCGCATGTTGCAACTAAGACAGGCTTGCGTATATAATCCGCACAACGAAATTGCTAACTGAGAATATGCAACGGACGAGTTGACACTTCGGAGCGGGTGGCGTTGGATAGGGTAAGGGACGGGCGGCATGGTTGAGATCATCCGGTCGCACAAGAGAATGTCGCGCAAGGTCTTCCTGCGCTTGGGCGGGGCCTTGCTCGGCAGCGCGGCTCTGGCTGCCTGTACGCCCCGGCGTATGGGACTCGGTCCGCACGGCAGCAACATCGTCCAGATGGTCTACCAGGACTGGCAGAGCGAGTATTTCTCCGGCATGGCGCAGCAGATGCTGGAGCAATTCCACGAAACACATCCCGACATCCACGTCTTCTACACGCGCGACCCCGACAACCTCTACGAAGAGATGGTGGACGACTTTGCGGCGCAGACCCCGCCGGATGTCTTCCAGGGCTGCTGCGAGTACTTCCCCATCTGGGCGCAGCAAGGCTACCTGCTGGACCTCGGCCCTTACATCGAGGCGGACCTGGACCGGAGCACGCTGACGGACTGGGATTCGGCGCATTATCAGGCGCTGTCAACCCCCGACGGCCGGCAGTACGGCCTGCCCAAGTACCAGGGCACCCTGGCGCTGTATTACAACAAGGACCTGTTCGACCGCTATCGCGTCGCCTACCCCGATGACCAGTGGACACACGGCGATTACTACCTCGCGATGCGCCGCTTCATCGTGGATCGGGCGCGGCTCGGGGAGAACGTGGTGTGGGGCAGTATGTTGAACGTGGCCTGGGATCGCATCCAGGTCCACATCAACGCCTGGGGCGGCCACTTCGTGGACCCGTCTGACCCGACGCGCAGTATGATGGATCAGGCCGAGGCCCTGGCTGCATTACAGTGGATTCGCGACCGCATGTGGGGGGACAAAGTCATGGCAACGCGCCTGGATGTCCAGGGTGATGCTGTGCGCGATGCCTTCATTCGCGGGAAAGTCGCCATGGTCGAAGAAGGCTCCTGGGCGCTGAAGGACATCCTCGAGAAAGCAACGTTCCGCATCGGCGTCACCACGATCCCGGCCGGCCCGGCCGGAAAGGTGGCCCTCTCGACCACCGACGCCTATGCGATTTACCGGGAAACCCGCTACCCCGAGGCGGCCTGGGAGTTGCTGAAGTTCTTAACCAGCACGGAATACAGCCGGGCCATGGCGCGCATTCAGTTACTGCAGCCTGCCCGGGCCTCGCTGGTCAACGACTGGCTGCAGTATGTGCAGCAAGCGTATCCTGAACAAACCCGCGATATGACACTTGCCGCGTTTGCCGAGCCTCGCATCCACAACTACTCGGTGACCCCGGAAATATTCGCAGACATGGACTCTGCCCGGCAGATTACTTTGCCTGCCTTCGAACAGATTTTCACGTTCGGCCGCGCGCCGGTAGCTTCTATGCGCGAAGTATCAGCGCGCGTGCAGGATGCCCAACGGCAGGCGAATTCAGAAAAGGATAGTGCCCGTGATAGCAGAGGGTGAAACCCGCAGCGAACTGCGCTCCATGCCAAGGCGCAGCGCCAGCCAAAGACAGCAGTGGCGCACGCGGCTGATCGCGGGCATGACGATCCTGACGCTGCTGGCGTTGGGCGGACTGGCAACCGCCGCCTACCTTTTCTACCGCGACGCGGCCTCGGACCTGGTGGTCGAGAACGACCGGCAGGTGGCGTTCCTGTCCGCGGTACGCCTGAAGGATGAGATGCTGAAGTTCACCGCGGAGCTGGACGCGGTCGCGCGCTCGCGCGATTTCGTCGCCCGTGACCCTGAGGTTCAGAGCCTTGCGCTGGCCAATGCCGCCAACCGTCTCAGAATCTACGATGGCGGTGCGGTGTTCATGGACTCATTCGGCCGGGTGCGGATGACTGAGCCGGCCCGCAGTGAATTCGTCGGCAACGATTGGTCGGACCGCGACTTCTTTCGCAGCCAGTTGCAGACGCCCGGCCCATTCTTCTCCAACGCCACTACCGTCGGCCCCAATGAGCCGGCCGTCATTGTGGTCAGCGTGCCGGTGCTCGGTGAGAACTCGGAGCTTGTCGGCGTCCTGGCCGGCATGTTCCGCCTGGGCGAGCCGCGCGTCAGCTCGTTCTACGCCGCAATCGTGCGCCTGCGCATCGGCGGCAGTGGCAACACCTATGTCGTGGACGGCAACGGCAAGATTCTCTATGACTCCGGCTACACCCGCATCGGCCAGTCCATCGATATGACACGCTATGCGCAGGCCGATCTGGCCGGCACCGCCGAGCACACGCGGGACGAGGAAGATAACGACATCATCGAGGCTTATGCCGGCGTTCCCGGCACCGACTGGCTGCTGATCACCGAAGATGACTGGGGCATCGCCACCGATTCGTTCCGGCGCAACTTCTCCCTGCTGGTGGTCCTCCTGGCGCTCGGAATGCTGCTGCCCACCTTTGGCGTTGCGCTCCTGTTGCGCGGGCAGCGCGTTGAGGCCACTGCGTTGGACCAGGCCGAGCAGGAAGCCCGTATCATGCGCCAGATTCGCCAGCGCATCATCCCGCGACAGTTGCCGATGCTGCGGGGCTGGGACACTTCGGTCTATTATCAGCCGACCAGCTTCGTCGGCGGCAACTTCTACGATTGCCGGCTGCTGCCTAACGGCGACCTGATGCTCTTCATGGGCGATGTGGCCGAGCGCGGGGTTCCGGCCGCGCACGTGCTGGCCACCGCGCGCGCCGCGCTGCGCAGCTCTGCCTGCCAGGTCCTGATGCCTGCCGGTGCACTCGAACATGCCAACAAGCTGCTCGCGCCGGAGCTGGACCCCGATTCCGCGGTCGCCTGTATCTACGCCAGCCTGCATCCGCCGACCGGCAGCTTCAAATACGCCAATGCCGGGTTCTCAGCGCCGCTCCTCATCCGCGATGCCGTCGTGATAGAGCTCGAGGGCAAGGACAAGCCGTTGGGGATGAGCCTCGACGTCGACTTCCACGAGCACGAGGTCTTTCTGCGGCCGGGGGATTGTGTCGCCTTCTACAGTGAGAGCCTGGTGGAGGCGCACAACTCTGAGGGCGCGGCCTTCGGCCTGGAGCGTCTGAAAGTGGTGCTGGCGAGCAGCCAGCCCCTCGCCGGGGCACTGACGAGCAACGTGCGCGAGGAGTTGTTGGCCTTCGTCGGCGACGACTGGCGCCAGGAGGACGATGTGACGCTCTTCGTGCTGGAGCACAAGATCAGTAACCAGCCACCGGCGCCTCTCGCATCCGCGAAGGGCGAGGGCCATACACCCTTCTCTGCAGACACCGAGATCGACCTTTAGCGGCAGGGAGCAGCGATGAGGGCAGGCAACACCAAGAAAGTTGATATCCTGGAACGGCTGAGCCGGGCGCTGACGCTGGCGCTGTTCGTCGTCGCGATGGGCGCCTCCGTGGTCGCGCCCATCCTTGCCCTCTCCTGGAGCCACCAACCTTTTCCCGGCTTTCTGGTCGACCAGACACTTGTCGTCAACGACACCCGGGGCGATGGCTGGACGGGCCGCGAGAAGGGGATGCAGTTCCGCGAGCGACTGGTGCGCGTGGACGGCCTGCAGGTCGAAAGTTCGCAGGAATTCCAGGCCGTGCTGGCCGCGCGGCAGGTCGGTGACAGCATCCCGATCTTTGTCCGGCGCTACGACCAGTCGCCTCGCCTGTATCCCGATGTCCGGTTGATGGAGTTCCCGCGGCGGGACATGGTGCGGCTTTTCTGGCTGCCGTATCTGCTGGGACTGGGATACCTGGGAATCGGCGTGTGGATCTACCGGGTACGCGGGATGACGCGGCCCGGCCGCTCGCTGGCCTTCTTCTGCTTCAGCACCGCATTGGTCATGGTGTTCTACTTCGACATCTTCACCACGCACAATGCCACGCTGCTCTGGTCAGCCGCCGTTGCGGGCATCGGCGGCGCGCTTGTCAGCCTGGCGCTGCGCTTCCCGGATGAACTGCGCAGTGTCACGCGCAACCCGTGGCTGCTGATGATTCCCTACCTGGGCTCCATCATCTTCGCCATCTGGAATGCGCGAGCCCTGCTCAACCGGGTGGACCCGTACG
>CAZTMA010000155.1:11500-11973 GCA_964614645.1 uncultured Anaerolineales bacterium | reverse complement strand
CATCATCCATTTCCCAAACTATCAGGAGGTAGAGATGAAGCTTTTGAGCAAGTTGGGCCTGTTGTTGGTTGTCGCAATGCTCTTCGCCGCATGTGTGGCCGTTGCACCGCAGCAAGCCTCCGAGCAAGCGGAACAGCCTTCCGCGCCGGCCGCCGAAGAAGTCGTCGAGGTGCGCATCGGGAATGCGCCGCCCGAAGAAGATACCGCGGCGCGAGAGCGATTGATGTCGCAGATTGCGCTCTTTGAGGAATCGCACCCGGGCATCAAGATTGTTCCGGACACCTGGACGTGGAACCCGCAGGAGTTTGCTGCCCGACTGGCGGCCGGAGAAGCCACCGACGTAATCGTCGTGCCGGCAACCGAAGGGCACATTCTGATCGACCGCGGTTATGCTGCCGATATCACCGAGAAGATGCAGAACTGGCAGGTGGGTCGGGACTTCAACGAGGCGATCCTGGCTCCCTACACCCGTG
>CAZTMA010000155.1:0-11414 GCA_964614645.1 uncultured Anaerolineales bacterium | reverse complement strand
AGGCCTGGTCGATGAGAACGGCGAGGCAAAGCCGCCCACGACCTGGGACGAGTTCGTCGAGGCGGCCGTCGCTGTCAAGGAAAATACCGATGCCGCTGGCTTTTGCATGTTCACCAAGGGCAACCAGGGTGGTTGGACCTTCGTGAACTGGGGCTGGCAGGCCGGGGGCGAGTTCGAGCGCCAGGTGGACGGCAAGTGGGAGGCCGCGTTCGACGAGCAACCCATCGTGGAAGCCATGCAGTTTATCAAGGACCTGCGGTGGGAACACGACGTGCTTCAGGACGAACTGCTGCTCGATGCGGGCCAGAGCTTCCCGCTCGCAGCGACTCACCAGTGCGGCATGGCCATGTATACGCCTGAATGGTTCGACATTGTCGTCACGCAGCATGGCGGCAAGTTGGAGGACCTGGGCATGACGGTCCTGCCCGCCGGTCCCGCCGGCCACGTGAACCAGATGGGCGGCGTGTATTCGGTCATCAACGCCTCGGCCTCTCCCGAGGTGCAAGAGGCTGCGTTCCAGTGGATTACGTGGAACAGCTTTGACCTTGCGGCGATGGAGAACGAGATGAAGAACCGGCAGGAAACCGGCGCCCTGGTCGGTCTGCCTTCGATTCCCAAGTACAAGGCCGGCAGCGCAACCTATGAACAGGAGCAGGCGCTGATTACCAAGTATCGCAACGTCCCGGAGTATGCGACGTATGTCCAGGAGGCAGGCCAGTACGTGCGGCCCGAGCCGCCGGTTGCAACCCAAGACCTGTACGCGACGTTGGACACGGTTATCCAGACCGTGCTGACCGACCAGAACGCTGACCCGCAGGCCCTGCTCACGCAGGCAGCCAGCGAGTTCCAGACCAAGTACCTGGATCCGGCGAACCAATAACGTTTCCACTGACGGTTCGCGGCCGGCCGGCCGCGAACCGTCAGTGCATGGAGTGTCTGGATGGCGGTCAAGCAACCATCGGTCGCAATCACCGGGCGCAGGGCCGGTCTGGCACGCACCCTGCGCCGTAACTTGGTGGGCTGGCTCTTCCTGCTGCCCGCGGTGCTGCTTTTTTACTTCTTCGCCTGGGTGCCCATCGTGAGCGGCCTGTTGCTCAGCCTTCGGGAGGTCTCCCTGACCGGGCCCTCCGAATTCGTGGGCCTGCAGAATTACGGCATCATCTTCAATGACCGGCTCTTTTTCCTGGCCTGGCGCAACACATTCTACTTTGTCATGCTTAGCCTGCTGTTCGGCTATGCGGTCCCCATCATTATGGCGCTGTTGGTGCAGGAGATCCCCTGGGGCAAGGCATTCTTCCGGGGCAGCCTCTACGTGCCGAGCATTGTGCCGGGGGTCGTGGTGTCCATCCTCTGGCTGCTGGTGTTCCGGCCCTCAAATGGGCTGTTGAACATGCTGCTGGAAGCCCTGAACTTGCCGCCCGGTCAATGGATCTACAGCCCCTTTTCGGCCATGCCATCGCTCGTGCTGATGGCGACCTGGGCAGGCGCAGGGGCCACGCACATCATCTACCTCGCCGCCCTGCAGAACGTGCCGGCGGAGCTGTATGACGCGTCGGAAGTTGACGGTGCGTCGGTGCTCCAGCGGCTGCGCTACATCACGCTGCCCCAACTGCGGACCGTCATGCTCATCATCCTGCTGCTGCAGGTTATCGGCACCGTGCAGACCTTCACTGAGCCCTTCATCATGACCGGCGGCGGCCCCGGCAATGCCACCCTCACGGTCATGTTGCAGATCTACCGGTACGCGTTTGTCGACTTCCGCTTTGGTATCGCGGCGGCCGCAGGGATGGTCCTCTTCCTGTTTTTGGTCGTGGTCAGCGTGGTGTACTTCCGCGTCATGCGCGAGCAGGGGGCCGGCGCTTAGCCGGGAATAGGAAGCCATGTTTCTACGCCGAACTGATTCGCAGCCAGCGGAACGCACGCTGCTCTCCCCAGGCGACTTTCACTCGCTCCCGGTAAAGCTGGGGGTGGTCGCCATGTACGTGGCCTTGCTGGTGCTGGCAGCCATATCGCTGCTGCCACTCCTGTGGATGGTCCTGGGCGCGCTCAAGCGCACGACCGAAATCTACGCCTCGCCGCCTCAGTTCTGGCCGCAGGAGTGGCTGTGGGGCAATATCGCTGACATCTGGAGCCGGCGCAACTTCCCGCTCTACTTCAAGAACACCCTGGTCATCTTCCTGGGCACTTGGGTAACGAACCTGGGCTCATCGTCGCTCGCCGCGTATGCCATCGCCAAGCTCAAGCCGCGCTTCCACCGCTTCTTCTTCTACGCTTTCATTGCCACTCTGATGGTCCCTTACCAGGCGTACCTGATCCCGCAGTTCCTGAACCTGCAGAGCCTGCATCTCATCGGCGTCCGCCTGCTGGGGACTTACTGGGGCCTGTGGCTGCCTGCGGGCGTCAATGCCTTCGGCATCTTCCTGCTCAGCGGCTTCTTCGAGAGCATCCCGGATGACTATCTGGATGCGGCGCGCATAGAGGGCGCCTCAGAGTTGCGCATCTTCGCGCATATCATCCTCCCCCTCTCCCGGCCTATCCTCGCAGTGTTGACCATCTTCGTCTTCATCGACACCTGGAAGAGTTTCCTCTGGCCGCTCCTCGTTCTGAGCAACGAACGGCAGCAACCGATCATGGTCATGCTCTACCGGATGCAGCAGTTCGGTGGGCTGGAATGGAACCTGGTGCTCAGCGCCCTGGTCATTGCCACCTTGCCCCCGATTTTTGTATTCCTGCTGTTCCAGCGCCAGATTGTGAGCGGCATGCTGGCGAGCGGTTTGAAGGGCTGATCGACTCGACATTTGAACGTTTTTGTGCTAACGTAGGCCTTACCTTAATCCCCCTCACAATGGAATGGACACATGACATTCACACCTGACTATCACCATATGCTGGCGGTGTTGCGCAACGAGCGGCCCGCCCGTCTGCCCGTCTACGAGCACATCATCAGCCCGCTGATCATGGAGCGCATCCTGGGCGTGTCCTTTGCCGAAGCAGACTCCGGCAAGGATACGGACCTCGACCATTTCTTCCATCATTACTGCCGCTTCTGGGAGGAGATGACCTACGATACCGTTTCCTATGAGGTCTGCATCACGGAGGCGCTGCCCGGGCCGGGCGCGATTCGCGGTGGCAAGGGCCAGCTTCAGACGCGCCAGGATGTTGAGCGCTACCCCTGGGACGAGCTGCCCGCGCGCTACTGGGCCATCGCCGCGCCACGGTTTGACGCCCTGGGCCGACACCTGCCGGCGGGCATGAAGGCGCTCGGCGGGGTCGGCAACGGCGTCCTGGAAATCAGCGAGGACCTTGTCGGCTTCGAGTATCTGGCCTACATGCGCGCGGATGACCCGGAGTTGTTCGCCGACCTCTACCGCCGCATCGGTGACCTGATGGCGACCATCTGGGAGGAATTCCTGCGCCGCTACACCGATACGTTCGTCATCTGTCGCTTCGGCGACGACCTGGGCTTCAAGACCAGCACGCTCGTTTCCCATCCAGTCATCCGCCAGCATATCATCCCGCAGTATCGCCGCGTCGTGGACATGGTGCGTGCGGCCAAGCGCCCCTTCCTTTGGCACTCGTGCGGCAACATCTTCGGTGTGATGGATGACGTCATCGCGCTTGGCATCCACGCCAAGCACTCGAACGAAGACCAGATTGCGCCCTTCGAGACGTGGATTGAGCGTTACGGCGACCGCATCGCACTGCTCGGCGGCATCGATGTGGACATTTTGTGCCGCGAGGACCCGGACGGCATCTTCGAGCAGGTGAAGGAGCGTGGCCTGAAATATCGCTCACTGGCGCGCGGGTATGCGCTTGGCTCCGGCAACTCCATTCCGGACTACGTGCCGGTGGAGGGCTACCTGGCGATGATCCGCGCGGCGCAGGCCATTCGCGCCGCGGAGGGAAACGCATAGCATGTCAGCAGAACTCGATGCCGTCGTTGCGGGCCACCTGTGCCTCGACATGATCCCGGAGGTCCCGCCGCAGCCCGCGGGCCTCGCGGGTTTGCTGGTGCCCGGCAAGCTCAACGCCATCGGCCCGGCGGTGCTCTCCACCGGCGGGCCGGTGTCAAACACCGGCGTCGTCTTGCACAAGCTCGGCGTGCGCACGCAACTCATGGGCAAGGTGGGCGACGATTTGTTCGGCATGGCCATCCGCCGCGTCATCGACAGCCACGGAGCAGGGCTGGCCGATGGCATGATCGTGGATCCAGCGGTCACCTCGTCCTACACCGTCGTGGTCAATGTGCCGGGCGTAGACCGCATGTTTCTGCACCATACCGGCGCCAACGACACCTTCACCGCGGATGATGTGCGCTATGATGTCGTGGTCCGCGCCCGGCTGTTTCACTTCGGCTATCCGCCGCTGATGGCACGCATGTACGGCGACGATGGCACCGAGGTGTCCGAGCTGTTCCGCCGCGCGCAGGCCACGGGCGCGACTACCTCCCTCGACATGGCGTTGCCCGACCCGGCCTCGCCCGCGGGCCGCGCGGACTGGCCGGCGATCATCCGCCGGGTGCTGCCCTACGTGGATGTGTTCCTGCCCAGCCTTGACGAGATGCTGTTTATGCTGCGCCGGCCGACCTACGACCGGCTGCTGGCGGAGTACGGAGGCAACCTGCTCCCCGCGGCGACGCCGGACCTGCTGGCCGACCTGACCGGCGAGATGCTGGACCTGGGTGCGAAGATTGCCGGGCTGAAGCTGGGCCATCGCGGGTTCTATCTGCGCACCGCGGGCCGCGCCGCGTTATCTGCCGCAGGCCGCGCAGCGCCAGCGGACCCACATGCCTGGGCCGACCGGCAGTTCTGGGCCCCCTGCTTCCGGGTTGACGTTGTCGGCACGACCGGCGCGGGCGACTCGACCATTGCCGGCTTCCTCGCGGGCCTGCTGGCCGGCCTCTCGCCTGAAGAGACGCTGACCGCGGCGTCTGCAGTCGGCGCGTGCAACGTGGAGGCCGCGGACGCACTCGGTGGCATCCGCCCGTGGGAGGAGACGCTTGCGCGTGTAGCCGCGGGCTGGCCCCGGCACGCGCTGGATGTAGACGCGCCGGGCTGGGAATATGACAGCCGGACCGGCCTGTGGAGCGCCGCCGTCCTGTAACGCATCCAGCCGCATAATTCGTAATTCCCAATCCGTAATTCGTCATTCATCCCAGAGGTCATCATGTCTTACGCACTACCCCGCAATCATGGCTGCCGCATCTCCGATGCCTGGACCTACCAGGGGATGCAGACGATCATCCTCGAAAACGAGCTGCTGCGCGTCGTTGTACTGGCCGGCAAGGGCAGCGACATCATCGAGTTCCGCTACAAGCCGCGCGACCTCGATTTCATGCTGCAGATGCCCGCGGGCACGCGCAACCCGAACCGCGGCGTGCTCTCCTCGCCGACGAGCGGCACGTTCATCGACTACTACGGCGGTGGCTGGAACGATATCCTGCCGAACGGCGGCCCGTTCTCCGCCTATCAGGGCGCGGAGTTCGGCCAGCACGGCGAAATCAGCCTCATCCCCTGGGAGCACGCGATCGTCGAGGACTCGCCGGAGCGCGTAGCCGTCCGCCTGTGGGTGCGGCCCATCCGCACGCCCTTCTTCGTCGAGAAGACGCTCAGCCTCACGCCTGGCCGCGCGGTGCTCATCATCGACGAGCGCGTGGTCAACGAGGGCGGCCAGCCCATGCATCTGATGTGGGGCCAGCACATCGCACTGGGTCGGCCCTTCCTCGATGAAGGGGCGGTTATCGACGTGCCCGCGCGCGGCTTCATCGTCAACGACGTGATGGACAATTACGAGCCGCGGCGCTTCCAGGTGAACGCGCAGGCACGCTGGCCGCACGTGCCCACGCCGGACGGCGCGACCGCCGACGCCAGCCTCATCCCGGCCGTCGGAGAGCAAGCCGCGCAGGAGATGGCGTACATCACGGAGCTGACCGATGGCTGGTATGCCGTCACCAACGCGGCGCGCCAGGTTGGCTTCGGCGTGCGGTTCGACCCCTCGCTCTTCCGTTATATCTGGTACTGGCAGCAGCTCGACGGCGCAGGCACAGGCTTTCCCTGGTGGGGTCGCCTGCACACCACTGCGCTGGAGCCGTGGACGAGCTATCCCACGGGCGGGCTGAGCGAGGCGATCGCGAACGGCACCGCAGTCCGGCTGGAAGCGGGGCAGGCGCTCCAGAGCCACTTCCTGGCCGTCGCGTACGAGGGCGTGGAGCGCGTCGCAGGCATCACGCCGGAGGGTGAGGTCGTCCCGCGATCGTAGGCAAAAGTATGCGATTCTCTTGACATTCCCGCGCACACAGCGCAAAATAAACCGCAAATCGGGCTCGTCCGGCTCGTCCGGCACGTGTGCGACCGGCAGGGAGGCACGATGGCAAAGGTCGTCATCATCGGCGCAGGCAGCGCCAGTTTCGGGCTGGAAACGCTCTCCGCGCTGATGTACAGCGCGAAGCTGCGGGGCAGCCATCTCGCGCTCGTGGACCGCAATCCCGATGCGCTCGGCCTCATGGCGCGGCTGGCCGAGCGGCTGAACCGCGAGTGGGATGCGCAGATGCAAGTGACCGCGCACGCCAGCCACCTCGGTGCGCTCCCGGGTGCGGATTTCGTGGTCTCCGCCATCGAAGTGCCCCCCCGCGAGAAGCTCTGGCAGCAGGACTGGGAGATTCCCCTCCGCTATGGCGTGCGCCAGCCGTATGCAGAGAACGGCGGGCCGGGCGGCTTTGCGCACGCTGCGCGCAACATCGGCCCCGTGCTCGAGATCGCCCATGCGATGGAGCAGGCCTGCCCCGACGCGTGGTTCATCAACTTCTCGAACCCCATGGTCCGCATCTGCGACGCCATCCACCGGTACAGCAAGATCAAGGTCGTCGGCCTGTGCCACCAGATCTTCACAGGCTATGGCATGGTGGGCTATGCGCTGGCCGATAAGCTGGGCATCACGGTGCCAAAGGGCGAGATCAGCTCCCATGCCGACCCCGATCTGTGGCCGCGACTGAAGCTCATTGTCAAGCAGGCGGTGGACAAGCTCGACATCCAGGCCGCAGGCCTCAACCACTTCACGTGGATGCTGGACGTGCGCGACCGGCGGACCGGGGAGGACCTCTACCCACTCTTTGCAGAGCAGTGGGCCCGCCTCGATCCCTCGTTCGAGCCGCTGACACGGCGTGTGTATGCCGCGTTCGGCCGCTTCCCCATCCCCGGCGACGAGCACCTGTGCGAGTACCTGCCGTGGGTCAGCGACCCGGTCACGCGGCCGTGGGAGAAGTACGAGGTCAGCCTGTACGATTGGGAACGCAACGACCGCCGCCGCCGGGAGGGCCACGCGCTGATCGGCCAGATGGCTGATGGACTGGCGCCGGTGGATGCGCTGCGCGAGCGCGACGGCGAGGGCACGCGCGATATCGTAGAGACAATTGTTGCTGCGGGACGGCACTATCATCTCGCAGTTAATCTGCCGAACGTGGGGCAGATCGGGAACCTTCCGGCCGGCGCCATCGTTGAAACACCTGCGGTGATTACCGGCGCGGGGATCAGTCCGGTGGCCGTCGGGGACATGCCGGAAGGTATCGCGGAGCTTTTGCGCCGCGAGCTGGCCGTCGTGCGGCTGGCAGTGGACGCCGCGGTGCACGGCGACCGCCAGCTGGCGCTGCAATGCCTGCTGCTCGACCCGGTCATCACGGACCTGGACGTGGCGCAGCAGATTCTGGATGATTTCTTGGACTGTTACCGCGATTACCTGCCGCAATTCTGGCGCTGACGGTTTCGCTCTTGCATGTTAGGTGTATTGGATGACACAGATGACGACTCAGACCGCTCCAACCCGTGAACGCCCAAAGCACCGCGCGTCACCTGCGTTCTGGCTGCTGCTGATCGGCTGGCTCCTGTTCCTGAGCCTTGTCGCCGGGGCCGTTGTGGGGCTGGTGCAAATCTACAGCGGCAATCGTATCCTGGCGGGTGTAGAGGCCCTCGGCCGCAACCTGAGCGGCCGGACGACGGCTGACGCGGCCGCGCGGCTGGATGAGGAGTGGGGGAACCGCCGGGTGGTTCTGGAGGCTGCGCAGGCGGACGGCAGCGTCAAGACGTGGACGCTGTCGCCCGCACAGGTCGGTGCGCTGTTCGATGCGCAGGCCACGGCGGAGCGTGCCTATCAGACGGGTCGCGAGGAAGTGCGGCCTGAGAGCACCGGCGCGCTGAGCCGGCGCCTCATCGCCTCGACCGGCTTCCTGCCTGTGCCGATGGAATCCACCGTCATCGCACCCGTGTGGCGGTTCGACAGCCAGGTTGCCGCGGGCACGCTGCGCATGTTGGCGAACGAGCTCGAAGTGCCGATGCAGAACGCGGGCGTGCAGGTAGTCGACGGCCGCATCGAGACGACGCCCGCGACGACGGGCCGGTCGCTCGACATTGCGGCCGCATTGGCTGCGCTCGAAGCCTACCCCTGGGAAGCGGCTCTCGCACGGCCGGGTGATGCGCTGCGTATCGCGCTGCCGATCGTCGAGCATCCGGCTGCCATCACGGATGTCAGCGCGCTGGTGGCGGAGGTCAGCCCGCTGCTGGCCCAGCCGATCACGATACGGCTGTACGATGCCGTGCGCAATGAACGGGCCGAGTGGGCAGCCCAGCCCGCAGACATGGGTCGGTGGCTGGCCTTCGATGTGGCCGCACCCGCCGAAGGCAGCGACGCCACTGCCAACACGCTGACCTGGACTGTGGATGAGGCCCGGGTCACTGAATGGCTGGCCGAGCAGAGCGCCGCGTTTGGCGACGAGCGATTTGTCGCCGCGAGCGACGCCGTGCCCCTGCTGGTCGAGGCGTTCAAGGCGCGCCAGCCCGCAGTCAGTACGCGCATCAGCCACGGCGAGCGGCAGCATGTCGTCCAATCGGGCGAGACGCTGTCGAGCATTGCGTTCGATTACGGCATCCCGTACCCGTACATCCAGGCGCTCAATCCGGAGACGGCCGAGGGCTTGTTCGCCGGGCAGACGATCCGCATCCCGTCCCAGGATGTCATGCTGCCGCTGCCCGCGGTCGAGAACAAGCGCATCATCATCAGCCTGAGCAAGCAGACCGTCCAGGTCTACGAGAACGGACAGCTCAAGTGGGACTGGGTCGGCAGCACCGGCCTGCCGGATAGCCCGACCTCGCCGGGCGTGTTCCAGGTGCAGAGCCACGAGGAGATGGCGTATGCCGCCAACTGGGACCTGTACATGCCCTGGTTCATGGGCATCTATCGGCCCATACCCGGCCAGGAGTTCATGAACGGCTTCCACGGGTTCCCCAGCCGGGACCGCCGCCAGTTGCTCTGGACGCGGAACCTGGGCCGTCCGGTCACGTATGGCTGTATCCTCTTAAGCACGGATAACGCCAAGCTGCTGTACGACTGGGCGGAAGATGGCGTTGTGGTCGAGATTCTGAAATGAATGTGCTTGTGGGTCAGCGGGTTGTGGCTCAACCCCAGCCCGCTGACCCACGTTACATAAAGGAAGGCAAGTATGCAGTTCTCCCGTAAGTGGATCGTATTGAGTTTATTAACTGTATTTGTGCTGGCGCTGTCCGGCTGCATTGTGACGACGCCGACGCCCGGTGCACCCGCGACGGACACGCCCGCAGGCACGCCGACTGAGGATACCGCAACGGTGGAGCCTCCGGCAGGAACCACCGCGCCGGCCGTGCCCGAGGCGATCACTCGCGCGCGCGATGTCTTCGCCCAACAGATGGACATGGCCGGCGAAGCGTTCACGGTCGTCTCGTTCGAAGAGGCCGAGTGGCCGGATGGCTGCCTGGGCCTAGCCGAGCCGGACGAAGTCTGTACGATGGCCATTGTGCCGGGCTATCTTGTCGTCCTGGAGGCCGACGGCACACGCTACCAATTGCGCACTAACCTGACCGGT
The DNA here is from genome assembly GCA_964614645.1 of uncultured Anaerolineales bacterium. GTDB lineage: Bacteria > Chloroflexota > Anaerolineae > CG2-30-64-16 > CG2-30-64-16 > MWBF01. Next base: position 1,528 of record CAZTMA010000155.1, on the reverse strand, counting down.
GAGATGGTGCGTGTCGAGCCGTTTGTGGAAGGCAAACCGTCCACCGAATCCACGGTCGAACCCGCAGTGCAGGGTGAGACGCTGCTCGACTGGCAGCAGGAGACTGCCGAGGGCTGCCGCGCCGCGCAGGTGACGCTGACCGGCGTAAGGTATGGTGTGTGCGGTGCGGCGTTGGCGTCCGGCGCACTGAACGAGGACATGGCCCGGACCGCGCAACTCGATGAGATGCTCGCGACCTATGCCCCCTTCACGGCGGACACGCCGGCAGGCAAGGTGACGTTCGCCGGGCAGGGGCCGCTGACTGCGACGCCCGCTGAACAGCGGATGCTGGCTGAGTGGGCCGGCCAGGTTGCCCGCGAGGCCGAGACGGGCACTGCGAACGCGATGGATGGCCTCGCTTTCATTTGGCATCGCGAGGGCGGCATTGCCGGCTTCTGCGACGACCTCTCGGTGTACATGACTGGCATCGCGTACGGCTCCGATTGCAGCGGCAATCTGATTCTCAGCCTGGGCAGCCGGCGGCTGACCGGGGACGAGCTGGCCGAGCTGTATACGTGGGTGGATGGGTTGGCATCATTCCAGGAGAGGAAGAAGGACCCCGCCACGGCGGACGCAATGACTATAGGGTTGCTGCTGACGGGGCGCGGGGAGCGCGCGGTCACCGACGAGGAGAAGGCGGCGATGACCGAGTTCGCCAGCCAGGTGTTGCTGCGCTGGGCGGATCCTACGCCCGTGCCAAGCGTGCTGGCCCAGGCCGACCTGACCATCTACGCCGGCCCCGCGGAGTCCTATCCGGCGGTGGGCGAGGTGTTTGCCGGTCAGTCTGCGCGGGTGACCGGCGTCAAGCCCGACAGCACGTGGTGGCGCGTCGTCTGCCCGGATGACACGCTGGGCAACTGCTGGGTCACGGGCGATTCGAAGCTGGCCCAGCCGAACGTGCCCGCGGGCGCGACCGGTCTCGATCCGATCGACGAAACGGGCATCTACGCGGCTGTCGCGCGCCAGGTCTACACGGTCGACCACACCTTCGGCGACAATCCGCCGAACTTCCCGCGCATCTACCTGCTGCGCGCGGATGATATCCGGGCGAGCGGCAGCGATGCGCCCGAGCCCGGCATGCCGGTCATCGCGACGCCGGTGCAGCAGAGCATCGTCGCGGCCCTGAGCGACCTGCCCGCGCAATTCACGTGGATTACGAAGCTGGAAGACGCGCCGCGCGATGAGAACGGAACCATCCAGGATAACGGTGCGGTCATCACCCTGGGGAACATCCAACCGCAGGGGGATGGCACGATCCAGGTCGCGGCCAGCATCTACATCGGCATGCTCGCGGCCGGCGGCCAGACCTATGTGCTGGAGCAGGTGGACGGTGCCTGGCAGGTCACCGGCACCACCGGCATGCAGTGGATAAGCTGAGGAGACGATCTCTGCCACAAATTACACGAATCTGACGAATCAGCAGGCGTTTCGCCTGATTCGTGTACGCCCTGCAAAAAGGTCAGGAGAAAGTCGCGCGGAATGGGGTACC
>CAZTMA010000154.1:0-12099 GCA_964614645.1 uncultured Anaerolineales bacterium | reverse complement strand
GAGGATGAACAGGATGTTGGGTTGAGGGTGGAGGTTGCTCATGTGCCCGATTCTAGCGGGCTGTCGCGGAACTGTCAATCGTCGGGGCACAGATGGGTATATTCAAGACTGGGGGCGCGGCACGAATAAGCGGGTCGGGCGGCCGCGTGGGGGTGCATCCTTCGACTAGCCTTGCCTCGTTATCATGGTGAGCCGTCCATCTGATCAGGACACTTGCGCCTTCAGTATGAAACGCGTCCTTCAGTACACCCAGACCGGGCCGGATTCCGTGATGGACGGGGTGGTGGTCAGCGGCCGGGGCTTGCCGGTGGGATTGCCCCGCGCGTCTACATCGATCACGTAGAGGTCGTAGTAGCCGTTGCTGTTCCTGGCGGAGAAGGCAATCTGCCGGCTGTCGGGCGACCACGCCGGCACGCGTACGTCCAGTTCCGAGGACAGCACCAAGGCCACCGGCTGCGCACTTGCATTGCACCTGCCGGGGACGACAAAGAGGCCGTAGCGGGACGGGCTGCTGCTGTTGCGGGTGGAGATATAGACTACCCACCGGCCGTCGGGCGACCAAGCCGGGGTCTCGTTCTGCCAGTCGCCGGCCGCAGCCAGCTCGCACAGGCTTCCATCATCCGTATTCACGCGGTAGATGTTCCAGCGGTCGCCGTCAGGCTTCCGGTCCATCGCTGCGAACGCGATGTAGTTGCCCCCCGCAGCCGGCGACCAGCGCGGGGATTGCGTGCCGCACATGCGGAAGCCGTCCGGTGTGGCGCCCGATTCGACTAACAGGACACGCCGGCTCCCGCTCAGCAGCAGGATATCGTGCCGGGCCGCCGCGGTCACGGGGATGTCGCAGATCACCTCCGGACTCTCGGTCAGCCGGCGGTTCGAGGCCACGACGACCGCGCGGCCGTCCGGTGACCAGTCTGCGCCGGCGACATTGCTCAGGCCGGACGTGATGACTTCGCTTTCGCCGGTATCCAGGAACAGCCCGAACGCTTCCCGTTCGGTGCGGCCGGCCGCGGCGCGGATGCCCTGCGTGTAGAGCAGTTCGCCGGTCTTGGGCGACCAGGCATAGGGGAATTCATCGTAGGCTGAGCCGACCAGCCGCCGCTGGCCCGACCCGTCGGGATTCATGAGCCAGATGTCATGGTTGCCCGACTGGTTGCTGTGATATGCGATGCGCAGCGGGCGCTCGGCCTCATCCGCTGCCTGTCGGGTAGCTGCCTCCGCGGTCGCTGTATCTGCTGCCTGCCGGGTGGCGGCGGATGCCGCGGCAGCTTCGGCGGTGGCTGCCTCGACAGTTGCAGCCCTAACTGTGGCAGCCCGGATATCTGCTGCAGCTGCGGTCAGCGCGGCGACATCGTCCGTGGGTGTGCCCTGCACGGCGACCTGCCCCGTGCCGTCCGGCCCAGGGCGGGTCAGCAGCACGACCGCGACAATCCCGACCACGGCCAGCGCGGCGGCGATCCAGGGCCAGGGTTGCGACCGGGCCAAGAGCGGTTGGGCCGGGGGCAGTTGGACCGCCTGCCCCGGAGCGGGGGGCGCTGCTGACCGTGTCGGGGTTGCGGTCGCGGCGGCGGGCGGCTCGCCGGTGACCCACTTCTCACCGTCGTGGACGTACCAGGCGCCCGTCTCGTAGCCCAGCACCCACCAGCGGCCCTGTTCGTCCTGCACCATGAGGTCTGACAGCGCGGTCCGCATGCGCTCTTCCGAGAGCTGCTCAGCGTCGTACTGCGCCTTGAGCCTGCGATATTCCTGCTCTGCCTGACGAAAGTCCATGGGGCGCTCCTTGCTGCTGGAGAAAAGAGGCTCGCATGCTGCCGATCGTCCGCATCTGAGGATGCGGACTCCGCGGTTCCTAATGTGGCAGGTCCTTCGGCTTGGGACGGGACGGTCTGCTGCCTGATGTATCAGGGGGCCCCGGCGGCTTTGTGGTGCGCTCCAGGCCGCGCGGCGCGGGCAGGCTGCTCTGCTCTTTCCCGCGCAGCGCGGCTGTCAACAGGTCTGCAGCCGGGCCGTGCACGGGATGGCGATAGGCCAGGTCTTGCTGGAGCGCGCTGCGCAGCGCTTGCTCTGCCTCATTCCAGCGCTTTTCGTCCATGAAGGCGACCGCCTGGCTGCACAGTGTCTCACAGTGCCGGCGGCGCGCCGACTCGCGCAATCCCTCGGGATCGGGGTAGTTCGGCTGCAGCGCGGAAATGCGCACGAACACACGCAGGACGGCCTGCCATTGCCCCAGGCCGTGCAGGAGCCGCGCCTCTTCGTACAGGTCGGCCAGCTTGTGCTCGCGGTCGATTTCGGCCAGTTGCCGGGTCGCGTCGGGATAGTCCGGGTTGAGCTTGACCAGCGCCTGCAGGTGGTTGGTGGCCGCCTCCCAATCTTTGGCGGCGCGGGCTTCGCCGGCCAGCCGGAACAACGCGGCCTGCTGCGCAAGAGGCCGCGCCTCGGCCAGTCGTTCGGCCGCTTCCTCGTAGCCGCGCTGCACAGCCTCGACCTGCTCGAAGAGGGTAACGGCCTGCTCCCACTGCTCTGAGTAGAACGCGGTAAGCGCTTGCCCGTACAGTTGTGCCAGCAGTTGTTTGCGGACCCCATCCAGCACGACGGAGGAGGCGCGGGCCGGCTGCTTGCCGGACGGCTCCGCGGCCGCGGGGACCGGTTCGGGCGCTACAACGGCAGCAGGGGCCGCGGAGGGCGGCTGTGCCGGCGCCTCGGGTGCAGCTGCAATGTCGAAGATGCGGCCATCCGGCGAGCGCATGTAGAGCACCGGCGTGCCCCATTCGAGGTCACCCCGGTTGGCGAAGATGGCACGTCTCGCCTCAGTCAGGGCCGCATCCACCGGGAAGCGTTGGGCGATGGTTTCGTAGAACTCGTGCGAGAAGACGATCGCTGCATCATCGGAGATTTCGAACTGCATGGCGATGACAGCAGGGATGCCCTGCTGGACAATGCTCTGCGCGGTGCCGGCAAAGGGGTCGGACGCAGAAGAGCGGGCGCCTTCACATGCGTTTAGGATGACCAGGCGCAGCGAGCGGTGATCACACAACATCACGCCGAGGTCCTGCCCGCTGACGGGACGGCCGCGGCCGCGCTCATCTTCCATCAGCAGCGCGCCGTCCTGCGCCGATTCGACGAAGCCGCCGTGGCCGACGAAGTGAAAGACGTGGTACTCGCCCCGCGTCAGCCGGTTCTGCAGCGCGGACAGCGAGCCGCCCTTGAGCCTCTCCAGGCTGACCATGCGTTGGGCCTGCAGGTCGGCCAGTGCATCGTTCAGCCGCTGCCATTCCTTCTCGGTGTCGAGCGGCGGAAAGTCGGATGGGTTCGAGATCATGACCAGGACGCGCAGCGGCGGTTTGACGGTCAAGGGGCGCGGCGCATCGGGCATCTCGAGGAAGCGGACGAGGGGCGTCTCCTTGGAGAGGACGAGAAAGCGGTTGAGCGAGCTGTCGTAGAGATATTCCCAGGGAAGGTCGCACAGCTCGGGCGCATCGTTGAGTCGCATCCGGACGCGCAGGCCCTTGCCCTGGTCGCGGGCCTCCCGCAGGCTGGTGGACAGGACGCTGTGGACGGGACCGGTGAACAGGGCGTCGTAAAGCTGGCCGCCGAAGGTCTTGGCGGCCAGGGTCTCGGTGGATTCCAGGCGGCGCATGCGCCCGCGCGACTGCCCCATGCGCAGGAGGAAGTTTTCGAGTTCCAGGGGCGAGACAGGCACCGCGAAGCTGCCGGTCGCTTCTCCTGCGGGCGATTCGATCACGCGCACGCGGTAGCCGCCGCCAGCCTTCGGCTCGATTCGCAGGTCAAAGTCCAGGTAATCCATACACGCCTCCTGCGCCCCTTCGCCTTCTGGAAACAATTATAGCGCAATTTCAGGGCATGTCAATCGTTTGTACATTTGGGATACGGGATTAGGTGAGGGAGAGGCGAGTTACATGCGTGGCGCGGCCATCGCGAATAAGCCAATGCGCCTGCCGGCGCGGCACGAATACGCGAATCGGTCCGCCGCGGCGTGCCGCATTCGCGTATTCGCGGGCCGATTCGGTTATTCGCGATGGCCGCGGTCGCCCAACGGCAATCGTTCGGGTCAGGCGGCGGGGTGGAGCCGGGCCCAGAAGCGCAGCCACGGCGGCGCGACCGCGGTGAAGTGCTCGGTCGTGCCCGGCTCGGCATGGGGGTCAGGCGTACCGAGGTTCTCCTCTTCCAGGCGGACAAGGGTAAAACCGGTCGCGATGAGGCCGTTGACGAGGGTGCTGAGCGCGTGGCGGTATTCGCGTGGCCCGGCGATGGGCTCGGCCTGCGCCTCCCCGCGGAAGATCCACGGGGCATCCTGCGAGGTGATCGCGCCGCCCTCGACGTAGGGGTAGCGCAGGGGATAGCCCCAGCCGTCCCAGTCGCCCGCCTGCAGCCCGAGAGTGAAAGGGTTGGCGCAGTTGAAGTAGTATGCGCCGCCGGGCCGCAGCACGCGTGCCACCTCGCGGAAGACCTCCCGTGCGTCCGGCACGAAGTTCAACGAGTAGGGGTGGTAGACCACGTCGAAACTCGCAGCGCCCAGTGCGGACAGGTCGCGCATGTCCGCCTCGATGGTGGTGAGGGTCAGCCCGTAGTGTGCGGCGGCCTCGCGGTCCCGGTCGAGCTGTGCGGTGGAGAGGTCCACGACCGTAACCTCTGCGCCGAGCAGCGCGAAGGCGACGGACTGCTGCCCGCCGCCGGATGCCAGGCACAGCACCGGGCGACCTGCCACGTCGCCCAGGTCGCCGTGCGGGTCAACGATTTCGCGCGCGTCCGCGGGAGTCAGGTCGAGCAGCGGCCGCGTGAACACGGCGTTGGCCTTCGCCAGCGCCTGCCAGCGGCGGTAGTTATAGCGTGCGATTTCGTCCATGGTGTGAAGGCTCGCTCAATAAGGGTGAATAGAACGCTGAAAACGCTGATGGTCATGATGCACGCTGATTATACCATTGATTCTGGTGCCCCATTGATCAGCGAAAATCATGATTATCAGCGTGCCATGATTCGCTACAACTCTCCCCGCAGCAGCTTCGCCTTGCTCGCCATATAGTACTTGAAGTTGGGCCAGCTGACGTCCGGCGGGACGGTGTGGTCGACGGCAGGGATGTAGCCGCCTTCTTCGATCAGCGGGCGCATCGTGCGCAGGTGCTCGTCGATGGCCTCCGGCCCCTCGGCCAGCACGCGCTTGTCCACGCCGCCCCACAGCCGCAGGCTCCTGCCGAACTTCTTGCGCAGGCGCACCGGGTCTTGGTCCGACGCGCGCTCCAGCGGCCAGAGGATGTCCACGCCCGCGTCCATGAACATCGGCACGACCGCCTCCGGGTTGCCGTCGGTGTCGATGGCGATGTAGCGGCAGCCGTGCGACTTGTAGAACTCGACCACGCGCTTGAGCCGGGGGTAGATGAACGTCTTGTACTGCCGCGGTCCGATCAGCGGGCCGTTCTTCATGGACAGGTCTTCGTTGAAAACCACGTACTCGACCGTCGTCTTCTCCAGCACGGGCCGCGCGGCCTCGATGAGGAAGTCGGCGTGGAATTCCATGATGTCGTGGACGAGCTCGGGTTGGTCGAAGAGCGCGTACGACAACCCTTCCGTGCCCATCAGGTCGCGCGCGTGCCAGTAGAAGCCGAGCGTCGTGCAGTTGGGCCCGAAGATGAGGGGGTGCTGCCGGACCTGCCAGCCGGCCAGGCGCGTCGTTTCCCAGTTCGGCTCGTAGCGTCGCGGGCTCAGGTCGTACCGCTTCTTGACCTCGCGCCAGCTTGCCATGTCGGTGACGGGAAAGCTGATGTAGGTGTCCATCGACATGCGGCCCCCGCGTGTGGTGCCCTCTTTGAGCGCCTTGCGGGTGCGGCCGTAGGAGTCGCGGAAGGTGACGGTGCGCTCGTCTTCATCCAGCGTTTCCTCTTCAAAGGCGGGAATCATCGCGGGGCTGAAGTAAATGAACTCCTTCGGGTCCATGCCCAGGCTGGCTTCGCCGGGGAACCAGTTGTAGTGCAGGTGGCGGGTTGCAGGGTCTTCCTCGTCCCAGCGATCGACGGTCTGTGGCCAGACGCCCAGCTCCCAGTTCGGGACCTGGTCCACGGGCTGATATTCCATGACGGCGAGGAAACGTTCGAGTGCGTTCATGTTGCTCCCTGGTAGTGAGCCACTGACGGTGAGAAGGTTGCAGGTTACAGGTTTACAGGTGACGGGCGGCTTGCCGAAAGCCCGAAACCTGTGAACCTGCAACCTGTAACCGTTCCTGCGGTCCTCTGTGGCTGAGACTTGTCTTTACGCTTTATCGCTCAGGTCGACCATCCAGTCCTCAACCTGTTGGTGGCTGCCCCACCGACCGGTCTGGTGGCGGAAGGCGAGGGTGAAGTGCATGTCCTCCCCGCGCTTGACCAGCTTGACGAGCAGCCGGTTGACCCCCTGTCGCAGCGTGACCGGAAAGACGTTGTTGAACGGCGTCCACCAGACGCTCTCGTCGCGCTCGCCCACCAGCTCCCCGTTCAGGTAGACGCGGAAGGCCTCGTTGTTGCCGATGACCAGGTAGCCGGGGCGCTCGTCCGGGCAGATGACCTCCCGGTAGACATACGCACAGTACGGCCCGCGCAGCCCGATGAGCCGGGTGAGGTCGATCTCGTTCTCGTAGGACGAAATCAGTGCGGGGCGGCCCAGCTTGCGCGACCAGGCGTCGTACAGCGCGGCGACATCCGGCTCAGGCTCCGGGATATACTCCTTCGCCAGCGAGACGTAGTGCTGGTTGAAGCGCCGGGCCTGCTGGACCGGGTCGTTCTCGTCCGGCAGCGCATCATAGTAGATGCCGAGCAGTTTGTACAGTCCCGTACCCGCGACGCCGAAAGTGTGCGTCTCCCCCGTGGACAGCCGCGCGGTGAACAGGTTGCGCATCGGCCAGGTCTCCGGCGCGAGGGGGGCGTGCAGCGTCAGCGGGACGATGCGCTGGACCGGCGAGACGGGTGCGGTCGATGGCACAACCGTCCAACCGGCCGGGCCCTCGACGGTCAGCATGCCGGCTTCCGGCGCAACGCCTTCGATGTGGACGGCCACCTGGACGGCCTCGCCCGGCGCGGCCGCGGGCAGGCACGCGTAATCCACCCGCAGCGAGGTGACGGGGGCCTGCGCGGTCGCGGGGAGCGGGGCCAGCTCGGGTGCACCCTCGATGGTGATGCCGGTCGCGAGGTCGCGTGCCAGCAGGACGCCCATGCGCGCGGTGTCGCGTGCGAGCGCGGTCAGCGTCATTTCGGGCCGCCGGTATTGGATGCCCATGACCAACTCGTCGCCGATGGGGGCCTTGAGGCTCTCGGGTATGCGGCTCGCGCCGAGAATCTGCCCGACGAAGGCGGCCGCAGAGGCCAGCGTGCAGTCCGTGTCGTAGCCGCATGCGAGCGCGGACAGCATCACCTTCTCCAGGTCGTTGCCGCCGTAGAGCAGCCCGAGGAAGGTGAACGGGATGTTGATCTGCGAGTCGCACGCCTCCGGGTGGCCGGCCAGCGCCATCAGCCGGTCGCGCGCATCGCGGAGGCTCACGCCCTCGTCATAGCACTGGAACGCGGCGCGCGTCAGCCGCTCGATGGGCGTGCCCGCGGGCAGGTAGTGGATGAACATGCTGGTGAGGCGGCGCACGTCGGGCACGAAGAACGCCATGGAGGCCATCGCGGCCAGCATCCGCTCTGCGCCGACGGACTGCTCGGTGTGGTCGAGCGTGCCGTCGTAGGTGGCGTACTGGGCGGCCAGGTCCGGCGCTCCGGGGAAGACGTAGCCCCACACCTCCGACCGGATGGGGCAGCCTTCGCCCGTCTCCCAGAACTGGTTGCCGTAGCGCCCGGACATGGGCGGGTGGATGCCGAGCTGCCAGTTGCGGCGGAAGATGCCGTACTCGTTGAACGGGTACCAGCACCCTTCCAGCCACGCTGCGGCGAGGTCATCCGCGGTCAGCGCGGCGCCCTTCTCCTCCAGCACCTTGAGCCAGAGCACCTGCAGGTCCAGGTCGTCGTTCGGCGGCATCTTATCGGGGAACATCTCGGAGGCCGCGATCTCGATCCAGCCCTTGTAGCCCTCGAAGCGCGCGCCGATGGCGCCGCCCATGGACTTGCCGATCCAGCCGCCGAGCACCTGATCCAGGTAGCGTTCGTATGAGAGTTGCATGGTCAATGCCTTTCTGTATGCGCGTAGAGACGTTCCGCCGGAACGTCTCTATTGCAGTTGGACAATCTGTTTCTGTAATGGGCAGGAGGAGTTCCGCATCCTCAGATGCGGAATGGATCGCCTGACCAGCTTCACCGTTTGCATCTGAGGATGCAAACTCTTCTGGCTATTATTCGTTCCGGCGGAACGTCTCTACAGCGAGGCGATCTCGTCGGAGGTGAGCGTCACATCGGCGGCCGCGCAGCTATCGCGCACCTGCTCGACCGTCCGGCAGCCCGCGATGGGGTAGACCGGGAACGGCTGGCCGAGCAGCCAGGCGAGGTTGACCTGGTTGGGCGTGATGCCGTGCTGCTGTGCCAGTTCGGTCGCGCGGTCCAGCCGGTCGAAATTCTCCCGCGTGAAGTAAAGCCGGGCCGCGGTGGACGCCGGGGGCGCGGCCATTTGTTCACGGCGGTACTTGCCCGAGAAGAAGCCCGTCGCCTGGGACGAATACGCCAGGACGGGCAGGCCCGTTTGCCGGTGATAGGCGTGCGTGGCTGCGTCCATGTAGAGCATGCCCGCGACCGGCGCGGTGCCTGTGTTTGCCGTGGCCAGGCTCCACCCGATCTGGTTGGCCTGGAAGCCGGTGAGGCCATGCTCGCGCGCGTAGTCGTTCGCCTCGATCAGGCGGGCGAGCGACCAGTTGGACGCGCCGATGGCGCGCGCGCGGCCCGCGGCCAAGTGCTCGTTGAGCGGTGCGAGGATGTCTTCGACCGGCACGGCCGGGTCGTCGCGGTGCAGCCAGTAGACGTCGATGACGTCCGTCTGGAGCGCGTCGAGGCTGGCCTGGATGTCCGCGGCGAGGTCCGCCGGCGCGATGCGGCTGATGTCCATGGTTGCCAGGTCAGGATGTGCGCCCTTGGTGGAGATGACGAACCGGTCGCGCGCGCCCGTGCGCGTGAGCCATACGCCGAGGGTCTTCTCGCTGGCGCCGTCGCCGCCGGGCGCCCACGCGCCGTAGATGCGCGCGGTGTCGAGGAAGTTGCCGCCCTGCTCGGCGTACGCGTCGAGCAGAGTAAACGCCTGCTCGGCCGGAATGTTGGTGCCGTACCCGCCTGTGCCCAGGCAGATGACGGAGGGGGCCAGGGCCAGGCCGGGGAAGGGACGGTATTGCATGGTTACCTCGCTAGAGAGTCCAGGGAATGTTACAGGTTGCAGGTTCAGGCTGACCGAAGGTCAGCACGTTGAAGGTTTGTGGACCGGGCAACGTGACTCGTCTTCACAAACCTGTAACTTTAAACCTGCGAACCTGCAACCCGGTAACCGCTGTCGCTCGAATCCGTTACACCGCCGCGATGCGCGGGTCGTCCAGCGTCACGCGGCAGCCCTCGCGCGTGGAGACGTAGGTCGCGAGCACCATTCGCAGGGAGGTGCGGCCTTCTTCGGCGGTCGCGAGCGGCGCGCGCCGGCCGTGGAAGAACTCGGCCAGCGGGCCGGACAGCCCCGCGATGCGTGCGCCGTGCTGCGCCGGGCTGGGGATGTCGCTGTAGGTCCAGCTCTTCGTGTCCTGGCTGTACCACTTGAGGCCCAGGTTGTCCGCGGGCCGTGGGGCCGCAGTCCCTGGCACGTCCCCGAAGCTCTGGATGATGCTGCCCCGTTCGCAGTAGATTTCGGTGGTGTTCTCCGCGGCCACGCAGGTGAACGAGCAGTCGACGTGGACGAGCGGCCCGCCCGCATAGCGGAACAAGGCGACGCCGTTGTCCATCGGCGCGCGAGGGTCGCGCAGGCTCATCACTTCGGCGGTAACAGATTCAGGCACGCCGAGCAGCCAGTGGATGAAGTCGATCGGATGCGCGGAGTCATCGGCCCAGATGTCGCGGTTGAGCGCGGGGTCGAAGTGCCACATGGTCGCGATGTCCCAAAGCTGCGAGGGCAGGCCGTGGCGGCGGCGCACCATGTAGACTTTGCCGAGCGTTTCGCGCTGCACCATCTCCTTCATGGCGATGTTCTGTGGGTCCACGCGCATCTGCCAGGCGAGGGTGAAGGGCACGCCCGCCCGCTCGACCGCCGCGACCATGCGATCCGCCTCCGGCAGCGTGAGCGCCATCGGCTTCTGCAGCGCGATGGCCTTGCCCGCCTCAGCGGCCTGCACGACCAGGTCGGCATGCAGCGAGGTCTCTGCGGCAACCATCACGCCCTGGATGTCCGGGCGGGCCAGGAGTTCCGCGGCGCTGGCGCAGCCCTCGAAGCCGAACTGCCCGACGCCCTTCGCCAGCCGTGTGGCGTCGTGATCCCACGCCGCGACCGCGGCGATGTCATGGCCGGCGTTCTGCTGCCACTGCGTCAGGTACGAGTTGACGTGGCCGTGCGCCAGGCCGAGGATACCGATGTTGACTGTCATGCGATGTGACTCCTTGATTGAAGATTGCAGATTGCAGATTGAAGATTGCTCCGCAATGATCCCGGCTCCTAATCTTCAATCTGCAATCTGCAATCTGCAATCTGTAATCTTACTTCTCCACCCCCGTGACGACGACGCCCTGGATGAACAGCTGCTGCGCGAAGATGAAGAGCAGTACGCAGGGCAGCAGGGCCATGACCGAGGCGGCCATCAGCAAGGGCAGGTCCACGACGCCCAGGTTGGCCGTCTGGAACATGCGCAGGCCGAGGCTGACGGGGAACTTGAGCTGCGACTGGAGGTAGACCAGCGGATAGACGAGGTCGTTCCAGTAGTAGTAGAAGGCGAAGATGGCGACCGTCGCGATGACCGGCTTGGACAGGGGCAGGAAGAGCTGCGCGAAGATGCGCAGGTTCGATGCGCCGTCGATGCGCGCGGCGTCTTCCAGCTCGCTCGGAATGCCCATGAATGCCTGGCGGAACAGGAAGATGTGGAACGCGTTGCCGAAGAACGCGGGCACGATGATGGGCTTATAAGAGTCGAGCCAGCCGACGTAGCTGAACATCAGGAAGTGGGGCACGATGACGACCCACGCAGGCAGCATCAGGGTGGTCAGATTGATGAAGAACAGCAGGTCGCGGCCGGGGAAGCGCAGGCGGGCGAACCCGAACCCGGCGAGCGAGCTACCAACCAGCGTGCCCAGGATGCCGCCGGCCGAGATGATGACGCTGTTCAGCAGATAGCGCTCGAAGGGCGTCTTCTCGAAGACGAGCAGGTAGTTGCGCCACTGGAACTGGCTGGGGATCCAGACGATAGGCCACGTCTGCACCTCGGCCAGCGTCTTGACGCTGGTGGAGATCATCCAGAAGAAGGGCACCATCAGCGCCACGGCGCCGAGGGAAACGATCGCATAGACGAGTAACTTTTCGATGCCCCGTATGCGCCGTGTGCCGAGACCGTGATAGTCGACGGTGCCGGACGGGCCGCTGAGGTAGGGTTGTCCGATTGCCATGCTCGTCTCCTTACGACTCTTCGTCCCGCGCGCCTGCATAGAAGACCCAGCGACGCGACGTACTGAACACGAAGATCGTCAGCGCGACGATGATCGCGAACAGCATCCAGGCCAGCGTGGATGCGTAGCCGAAGCGCAATGACCGGAAGGCCGTGAAGTAGATGTTCAATCCGAAGAAATAAGTAGCGTAGCGCGGGCCGCCGCCGGTCATCACGTACGCGCTCTCGAAAATCTGGAATGCGCCGATCAGGCCGGTCACGAGGTTGAAAAAGATGGTCGGGCTGAGCATGGGCAGGGTGATGTGCCAGAACTGCCGCGACCGCCCTGCACCGTCGATGGACGCGGATTCGTACAGCTCGGTGGGGATGGATTGCAGGCCGGACAGGTAGATGATCATGCTGCCGCCCACGCCCCACAGGGACATGATGACGAACGCCACCATGACCCAGTCCGGGTCGACCAGCCAGCCGATGTTCTCGATGCCGAAGAAGGCGAGAACGGCGTTAAGAATGCCCCACTGCTTGTGGAAGATGAACTGCCACAGCAGCGCGACGCCCACGCCCGAGGTCAC
>CAZTMA010000153.1:10940-12100 GCA_964614645.1 uncultured Anaerolineales bacterium | reverse complement strand
GTGTCGGCCCCCGACCTATGTGTCGGCCCCCGACCTATGTGTCGGCCCCCGACCTGTGTGTCGGCCCCGCACATGCGGGCCGTTAACATACGTTATCGAACCTTGACCCATTCTTAACCTCCTCTTAGGCCCTTCTTAGCACGGGCTTCGCGCGCAGGTGCTAGAGTTGCAGACGCCAGACCATGTCATGCACGCCCACGGAGGATGGTTTTTAAGATGCCTGAACAGAAACTGCTCGTCACGCTCGACAAGCTCTATGGGGGGCGCCGCGTCCGGCGCGACGCGTTCGGCCGGCGGATGGCCCTGCCCAGTGAAATCGCTCACCTGCTCTCCGCACAGGCTGAGGAGGCCCGCGGTGCATCTACCCGGATCGATCGCTCCGGCTCCGGTTCGAGCGGTCCTGCTGAGAACAGCAGGGCAGACCTTCGATGAACATCCTGCTCACCAACGACGACGGCATTGGAGCGCCGGGCATTTGGGCTGCTGCGCGTATGCTGGCAGGCCTGGGACGGGTTACGGTGGTTGCGCCGGCCGTCAACTATAGCGGCTTCGGGGCTGCCCTGCCCCCGACCCGCGCGGTTTCCTGCGTTCCCTACCAGCGCGGCGACCGTCACCCCGCCGGTGTGACAGCCTACAGCGTGGCGGCCACCCCCGCCGGTTGCGCCCACACCGGCCTGAGTGGAGCGCTCGGCGGCGGGCCGTTCGACTTGCTCGTCAGCGGTATCAACCACGGAGCCAACCTGGGTCGGGATGTCTTCTACTCGGGCACCGTCGGCGCCGCGCTGACCGCACATCTCCTGGGCGTCCCGGCCATCGCGATTTCGCTCGATGCCGGCCGCGCAGGGATAGTGCACTGGGACGCCGCGTCCTGGGCGCTCGGGGAGGTCGTGCGCCTGTACCGGGCCAACCCCGAACCCTTGCCGGTCATCCTCAATGTCAACGTCCCCAACCTGCCAACATCGCAACTGAAGGGAACGCTGGTCACGTCGCTGACCGACACATCCTGCCTGACCCGCTATCGCTTCGAGCCTGAGCCACACCTCGAAAATGTGCTGAATGTGACGCCTCAGGATGACGGACGACAAGAACCGGTCTCCCCAGACTCCCGGCTTCACCTCACGTTTCTCATGAAATGTGTGCATGTTCTTCCTCACTCCAAC
>CAZTMA010000153.1:10701-10930 GCA_964614645.1 uncultured Anaerolineales bacterium | reverse complement strand
CCGCGCCCAAACCCTGGACCGATGCCTGGGCCATTTCAGCGGGTTACATCGCCGTTACCCCTTTGAGAGCCATCCCGGATCTGCTGTGGGTCGTGGAAGGTGTCCTGCCTCCCAACGCGCCGGACCTCCTTTCAGAATGCACAGTTTCTCCCATGTCATCCGCCGCAGATCCCGTCCCGCTGGCTTAAGCCTCGCCGCATGTAGGGGCCGACGCGGAGGTCGGCCCCCG
>CAZTMA010000153.1:0-10636 GCA_964614645.1 uncultured Anaerolineales bacterium | reverse complement strand
CTCTTCACCTGTTCACCTCTTCACCTGTTCACCTCTTCACCTGTTCACCTGCTCACACGTTGACGCTCACTCCCGCAACCGTTATACTTGCGGCATGACTACCCCCTCAACCGCTCAGCCCGCCCGGCCGCGGGCACGCATCATGGATGACCTGCCCGTGCCCGACCGCGCGTTCTTCGGCCAGTTGTTCGGCCATTACCGCCGGCTGCTGGTCTTCGTCCGGCCGTACTGGAAGCTGCTGCTGCTGGCCGCGGTCGTGCTCGTGCTCAGCAGCCTGGCCGGACTTGCGCTGCCGCTCGCGGTGCGCGGGGTCGTGGACAGCGCGCTCGTCAACGCCAACTTCGACCTGCTCAACCAGGTTACACTGGCGCTCGTCGGCCTGTTCGTGCTTCAGGCGGTCTTCGGCTTTGCCCAATCTTACATCATGGGCTGGGTCGGGGAACGCATCGTCGCCAACGTGCGTGAGACGCTGTACGCCCACCTGCAGAACATGCCGCTGAGCTTCTTCGCGTCCACGCGCACCGGCGACCTGCTCTCCCGGCTCGGCAGCGATGTCACGACCATCCAGAATGCCGTCACCGACGTCCTGCTCAGCCTGCTCTCGAACATCGTCATGTTCATCGGCGGCATCATCATCATCTCCGTCATGGCCTGGCGGCTGACGCTGATTATGCTGGCCGTCGTGCCGCTGGCCGTGCTCGGCATGATCCTCCTGGGCCGGCTCGTCCGCAAGCTCAGCCGGCAGGTGCAGGATACGCTGGCCGAGGTCAGCGCGACCGCGGAGGAAGCCATCACGGGCGTGCGCATCGTCAAGTCGTTTGCGCGCGAGCCGTATGAGGTGGACCGCTACCGGGCCGGCACCGAGCGGCTGTTTGGGCTGGCCGTCAAGCGCGTCCGGCTGCGCGCGACGCTGGGGCCTATCATCGGCCTGCTGGCCTACATCAGCATCGCACTCGTCCTGTGGTTCGGCAGCCGCGAGGTCATCGCGGGCAACCTCACTCCCGGCGAGCTGATCTCGTTCCTGCTCTACACGATGATGATTGCCACGCCCATCGCCGCATTCACCAGCCTCTACAGCCAGTTCCAGCAGGCGCTCGGCGCGAGCGAGCGGGTGTTCCAACTGCTCGACACGACGCCGGAACTACTGGACGCGCCCGATGCGCCCGCCATGCCGCGTATAGAGGGCGCGGTGCAGTTCGAGGATGTGTGCTTCGACTACGGCGACACGGCGGAGGAGCGCATCGTCCTGCGCGATATCGACCTCTGCGTCGAGCCGGGGCAGGTCGTGGCGCTGGTCGGGCCGAGCGGTGCGGGCAAGACCACGCTCGTCAACCTGATCCCCCGCTTCTACGACCCGACCGAGGGCCGCATCCTCGTGGACGGCCACGACATCCGCCACGTGCAGATGCGCAGCCTGCGCGAGCAGATCGGCATCGTGCCGCAGGAGACCGCGCTGTTCTCCGGCTCAGTGCGCGACAATATCGCGTATGGCAAACTCGATGCCACCGACGACGAGATCGAAGACGCGGCCCGCGCCGCGAACGCGCACGACTTCATCAGCGACCTGCCGGAGGGCTACGCCACGCCGGTCGGCGAGCGGGGCGTCAAGCTCAGCGGCGGTCAGCGCCAGCGCGTAGCGATTGCCCGCGCGCTGCTCAAGAACCCGCGCATCCTGATCCTGGACGAGGCCACGTCCTCGCTCGACAGCGAGTCGGAACAGGCCGTCCAGGAGGCGCTGGAACGGCTGATGCGCGACCGCACGACGTTCGTTATCGCCCACCGCTTGAGCACCATCACCAATGCGGACTGGATCGTCGTGCTGGACGGGGGCCGGATCGCGGAACAGGGCAGGCATGCCGACCTGGTGGGCCGGGAAGGCGGCCTCTACCGCCGGATGCATGCGCTGCAGTTCCGCTGGGACGACGGGACGGGGTGAACAGGTGAAGAGGGGAACAGGGGAACAGGTGAAGAGGAGAAGAGGAGAAGAGGTGATGCCGAATTGTGGCTTGAGCTTTCGCTCCAACGTGCCGGATCAGAGCCTCAACGGCAAAGCTCGCCCGTCCACGCTCACCTGTTCACCTGTTCTCCTCTTCACCTGTTCACAGAAAGGGCAACGATGGCGGCGTCAGTGAAAATCCTCACCGTGCGGGGCATCCCCATACGGATACACGCCAGCTTCTTGCTGATTGTGGCCTGGGCCGCGTGGCTGGGCTGGACTAGCAGCCGGGGCGACTGGGCGCGCGGGGTCGTGTTCATGGTGAGCTTTGTCGTGCTGCTGTTCGCGTGCGTCATCCTCCACGAGCTGGGGCACAGCCTCGTCGCGCAGCTCTTCGGCGTCAAGGTGCACGACATCACGCTCTGGCCCATCGGCGGGGTCGCACGCATCGCGGGCATGCCGGAGAAGCCGTACCAGGAGTTCCTCATCACCGCGGCCGGCCCGGCCATGAACGTCCTGCTCGCGATCGGGCTGGGGCTGCTTGCGTTCGTCTGGATTGGTCCCGACACGCTCGGCCAGTTCGCCCGTGCACCGTGGCGGCTCGAACGCTTCTTCACCAACATGTCGGTGCAATCGCTCGTTCTGATGCTGGCGGCCAACAACGCCCTGCTCGCCCTGTTCAACCTGATCCCGGCCTTCCCGATGGACGGCGGACGGCTGCTGCGCTCGCTGCTGGCGGCGATCCTGCCCACGGCGATGGCTACGCGCATTGCCTCGTTAATCGGCCAGATCATCGCCGTCATCATGGGTACGATTGCCCTGCTGACGGGCCAGTTGTTCCTGGGGCTGGTCGCGCTTTTCGTGTTCGCATCCGCCTGGCAGGAGCGCCAGCAGGCGACGACGATCGACGCGCTGCGGGGCCTGACGGTGCGCCAGGCCATGCAGCCGCTCGGCATCCGGCTCTACGCGCTCCAGACGCTCGGTGAGGTCGTCGGGCAGATTGCGCCCGTGTCCCAGTCAACCTTCCTGGTGCTCGATGGCGGCCGTCTCGTCGGCCTGACTACACGCACCGACCTGCTGGCCGCCCTGCGCAGCGCGGGGCCGGCCGCCCGCGTCAGCCAGCACGCCGCGCATGAGTGGGTCCAGCTTGCTCCGGACGAGCTGCTGGCCGCCGCCCGGGAGCGCATGCAACTCCAGCCCGCCGCCGTCGTAGTAGAAGATGGCCGGGCCGTCGGCATCGTGACGCTCGGCTCGATGCGCCGCGCTGCAGAGGCGATGGCCGCGCTGAACGTGAACAGGTGAACAGGTGAACAGGTGAACAGGTGAGTGTGGATGGGTAAGTTTTGCCGCAGTGGGTGTAACCTGGGACACTGGAAAGAAGGCTCAACCTGCAATTCGGCATCACCTGTTCACCTGTTCACCTCTTCACCCCATCACCGTAGGGGGTCGCGCCAACATGACGCGCTGGCTCACGGAAATCGCTGGGTTCTTTGCCCTGCTCTTCTCCTGGTTGACCGGGCGTCCCTATCGCGGGGCACTGGCAGACCAGGACAGCGCCGATGCCCCGCGCCGGTTCATCATCATCCAGATTGACGGGCTGGCGCACGAATATCTGCTTCAGGCGTTCGCCCGCGGCTACGTACCGACCCTCCAGCGGTTCATCGCGCAGGGCTACCGGCTCCAACGCTGGCGCTGCGGGCTGCCCAGCAGCACACCCGCGGTGCAGGCCGGCCTGATGTACGGCGACAACTGGGACATCCCGGCGTTTCGCTGGTATGAGAAAGACACCGGCCTCGCACCTCACTGCAAATCGCCTTTCTTCGCAGAACGCATCAAGGCGCGCGCATCGGACGGTCGCCCCGGCATCCTGGCCGGCGGCTCCAGCTACACGAACCTGCTCGACGGCGATGCCCGGCTGGCGCTCTTCACGCTCTCCAGCATGGGTCGCCAGCGCTTCTTCGAACATCTGCGGGGGCTGGGCTGGGCCCTCCTGTTTGCACTCATCCCCTGGCGCATCGTCCGCATCATCGCGCTCAGCCTGTATGAGCTGGCGCGCGATATCGTGCGCACTCTCGCGCTGTGGGTGCGGAGCGGCTTGCGCCACCGGCTGACGCTTGTCCAACCGGTGCTGCAGGTGTTGACCAACGTGGTCTTCGGTGAAATCCAGACGTTCGGCGTGCTGCTGGACGTCTTTCGCGGGGTCGCGCGCATCTATGTCAACTTCTACGGGTATGACGAGATCGCGCACGTCGATGGGCCGCTGGGCAGCGAGGCGCTGCGTGCGCTGCGCCGCATCGATGGATACATCCGGCAGATTGACCACATGCGCCGGCGCTACACCCCGGAGACGGAGCTGTACATCTGCTCCGACCACGGCATGACGCCCGCCATCCCCATGCGCCGCATTGACCCAAAGAAGCCGCTCGGCCAGTTTGTTGCCGAATGTGTCCGGGCATCGGTCATGTGGGACGAAACCGGGCCGCGTGCGGGCTGGGGCAGCACGGAGGCCGACATCTCCGGCGACGAAGCGCGCTGGCTGCAGGACGAACTGGACGGCATCCAGGCGCACCTGTCGCCGCGCGGCCGGCGGCTGGCCGAGGCGCTGCGCCGCCGCCTGGATCGCCGCCTGCCCCCTGCACCTGCCGAGATCGAGGACGGCTACGACTTCGCACGCGGCGCGGATGTCATCGTGCGCGCCTCCGGCAACTTGGCGCACCTCTATTTTCGCGTCAGCGACGAACGAATGGAAGTCAGCGAGCTGGCACTGCTCTACCCCGACCTGATCGACCGGCTCAATGACCATCCCGGCATCGGCCTGGTGTTGGGGCTGGAGTCCGGCCGGCCCGTCGTCGTGACCCCGCGCGGGACGGCCGGACTGGCGCCCGACCGCCTGCCGCACGGCCTGGCAGAGCCCGAACAGAGCTGTGCGGACATCGCCCGGCTGCTCTCCTATCCGCACAGCGGTGACCTGGTGCTCATCGGCGCGTGGAACACCTTCGGCCGGATCGTCACCTTCGAGGATCAGGCGGCCACCCACGGCGGCATCGGCGGCGCGCAGGAGTACCCCTTCTTTATCACCCCACCGGACGCGCCCCTCGACGTGAGCCGGGTCAACAACGCTATCCAGCTCTACCCCTACTTCATCACACGGTTTCATCGCAACGGGCCTGAAATTTGACATTTGCCGGGAACTCCATACAATCAGTTCTACCGTTATCGAATTGGTTCGAGGAGTTGCCCATGGCCAAAGGCACGATGTTCGATGAATTGCAGGAGTTTTTCAAGGCCCTGGCGGAGCCAAAGCGGCTGAGCATCGTGGGGCTGCTGGCGCAGCAACCCTACAACGGCGAACAGCTGGCCGCCCTGCTGGAGCTGAGCGAGTCTACCGTCTCGCACCACCTGTCATACCTGGTTCATGCCGGGCTGGTGACGGCGGAGGCACAAGGTTATTACAACGTCTATACCCTGCGGCTGGACAAAATCAACACAATTGCCCGGCAGCTGATGAGCCGCGATGAGTTGCCGAAGCTGGCAGCGGAGGTCAACATGGATGCTTATGACGAGAAGATTGTAGCGAACTTCACGACGGCGGATGGGCGGATCAAGTCGTTCCCGGCCCAGCCGAAGAAGATGGAGATCCTCGTGCGCTACGTCGCGAAGCGCATGGCCCAGGAACTTGATCCTGCCGCGCGCTACACGGAGAAGCAGATCAACGAGTACCTGGCGAAGCTGAATCCCGATACGTCGTACCTGCGGCGGTCGCTCGTCGACTACGGCCACCTCGGCCGCGACAGCGCGGGCCGCGAGTACTGGCTGGTGGCACGGCAGGACGCCGTGACGGGGTGACGGGGTGAAGAGGTGAAGAGGTGAACAGGTGAACGGGTGAGGAGGTGAACGGGTGAGGAGTTCGCATCCTCAGATGCGAACGGCCCGTGGCGACGTGACGGTCCGCATTCTCAAATGCGGACTCCTCAACGATGAGATGTGGAGTTCGCATCCTCAGATGCGAACGGCCCCGCAGATGCAAACGGTCCGGAGCGACGTGACAGCACCACCATGACGGCCGCCAGCGCGAGCAGCACCACACCGGCCCCGTCGAACGCAATGAAACGGGCGATGCTGGCGCGTACGACCACATGGGCAACGGGCAAGGTCAGGTAGATAAAGCTCTCGCCGAGCAGGCCGATAGTCTGCATGGCGAGAGCTTCATATAACGAGATACGGCAGCGCAGCGGGTGGCTGAGCGCGACGGCATAGGGCACGTTCCACATCAGGAATAGCACGCCCATGCCCCGGACGGCCGCGCTGCCCGGCGCGCCGGCCAGTTCGAACCCCGGCGCATACGCGTCAGGCGCGATGATGAACGCCAGCGCGCACTGCACGTTCCACGCCAGGACGATGGCGATGAGCAGGCGGGCAAGAGAAATCTTCAATCTGCAATCTGCAATCTGTTATCGCCTACGCCACCGTCACATCCGCGCACAGATACACATCCTGGATCGCATTGAGCAGCTCGACACCGTTGGCCATCGGCTTCTGGAACGCCTTGCGGCCGCTGATGAGGCCCATGCCGCCTGCCCGCTTGTTGATGACCGCAGTACGCACGGCCTGTGCGAGGTCGTCCTTGCCCGATGCGCCGCCGGAGTTGATGAGCCCGATGCGCCCCATGTAGTTATTGATGATCTGGTAGCGCGTCAGGTCGATCGGGTGGTCGGACGCCAGCTCGGTGTACATGCGCTCGTCCAGCTTGCCGTAACCGCTGTCCGACAGCCTCAGCGCCTTGTAGCCGCCGTTGAGTTCCGGCAGCTTCTGCTTGATGATGTCCGCGCCGATGGTCGCACCGAGGTGGTTCGCCTGCCCGGTCAGATCCGCAGCCGTGTGATAGTCCACCCCGCCCGTCTTGAACTGGTTGTTGCGCGTGTAGCACCAGAGGATCGTCGCCAGGCCCAACTCGTGCGCCTCCGCGAACGCCTCGCTGACCTCCGTGATCTGCCGCGTGGCTTCGGCCGACCCGAAGTAGATGGTCGCGCCGACTGCTGCGGCGCCCATGTCCCAGGCCTGGCGCACCTGTGCGAAGAAGACCTGGTCGAACTTGTTGGGATAGGTCAGCAGCTCGTTGTGGTTGAACTTGACGATGAAGGGAATCTTGTGCGCGTACTTGCGCGCCACCGACGCCAGCACGCCGAAGGTGGACGCCACCGCGTTGCAGCCACCCTCGATGGCGAGCCGGACGATGTTTTCCGGGTCGAAGTAGATCGGGTTGGGCGCGAAGGACGCGCCCGCAGAGTGCTCGATGCCCTGGTCGACCGGCAGGATGGAGAGGTAACCCGTGTGCGCCAGCCGGCCGTGCCCGAACATACTCGCCATGTTCCGCAGCACCTGGGGTGAGCGGTCGGTGTGTGCAAATACACGGTCCACGTAGTCGGGGCCCGGCAGGGTCAACAAGTCCTTGCTAACCTTCGGAGCCGCGAAGCCCAGCAGATGTTCTGTGTCGCTTCCCAGCAGCTTTTGGATCGCCGCATAGTCCTTGGTCATTTGATCCCTCCTGACATGAGTTCCCTGTACACGGGCATTATGGCACAGAAAGCGTAGACAAACAAGGGCCGTTTGACAAAGCGCGCGTCTGCTGATAATCTATATATATCCACTATACGAAACCGGCTCATTCGGGACAACGGAGGATAGTTCTATGACTGACGAGCAGCTCGATCTCTTTGCAAACGGCCAACGCGGGCGCGGTACAGCCGGGGAGATGACGCGGCCCGTCGCCTCTGTGCCGGTTGAATTGGACGCCCAATCATCCCTGGCTGCGGCGATTTCGGCATTTCACGGCCACATGGTGCGCCAGGGCTTCTCGGATAACACCGTCAAGGCCTTCCAGGCGGACCTGCGCCTGCTGACGAAGTACATGGCCGCCAACAAGCCGGTTGGCTCCATCAGCCAGGCGGACCTGGAGCAGTTCCTCGTCTGGATGCGTTCGGATCGAGGCGTGCCGTGCAGCCCGAAGTCGTACGCGCGGCGGCTGACTACACTCAAAGTGTTCTTCAGCTGGCTGGCCCAGAGCGAGGTGCTCAAGACGGACCCGGCTGCACCGCTGATTCACGAGCACCCGACCACCCCCCTGCCCGAACTGCTCTACGACGGCCAGATTGGCGACCTGCTGCGTGTCACGCGCGATCTGCTCTGGGCTGCCAAGCCCGATTCCCGGCCGTATCTGCTGATTACGATTTTGCTGCAGACGGGGATCAAGAAGGGCGAGTGCATGGAGATCAAGCTGGAGCACATCGACATGTCCAACACGCAGTCGCCGGTGCTCTACGTGCGCTACCTGGACCCGCGCAAGACGCTGAAGGAACGCAAGCTGGCGCTCGGCCCCAATTTCGCCCCGGCGTACCGGCAGTATCTGCGTGAGTATCAGCCGAAAGAGCACCTGTTCGAGTGCACTGCGCGTAACCTGGAGTATGTGCTGGAGGAAGCGGCCACACTGGCCGACATCAAGGGCGGCGTGTCGTTCGAGCAGCTCCGCTGGACATGCGCGGTGCGCGACTACCGCAACGGGATGCCTGCCGACCAGCTCCGCCAAAAGCTCGGCCTGTCGATGATTACCTGGCGCGAGACCCTGCCGAAGATTCAGAAGCTGGCGCGGCCGGCGTTGTAGAAGAGGTGAACAGGGGAGCAGGTGAACAGGTGATGTGGAGGGGCAAGATCTCTCTGCAGAGGACAAGAACCGAAACGATGGAATGCAGATTCAGCCTGCCACTCCTCTTCTCCTGTTCTCCAGTTCACCTCTTCACCTGTTCAGGTCTTCGGCAGGACCCACTTCTCTCGATGGATGATCATGCCCACGATCGTGCCCAGAATGATATTGTACTCACGGTACAGGTCCGCTGCCACTTCTGTGTTGAGGTAGCCGCACTTGACAGCGAACTCGAGCCAGACCTGGGTTTCAGCCGCTTCGCCTTCTGCGTCGGATAATTTGCTCACAAATGCCGCCTCATAACGGCGTTTGCGCCATGCTTCGGCGATGTTCGCGCAGACCGAACGAGAGGATCGTCTGATCTGATCGGTCAAAGAATAGGTTTCCTCCTTCGGAAAGGCGCGCGAAAACTCAAAGATCTGAGAGGCTGCCTGAAATGCCCGTCGATATACCTCCAGGTCTTGATGTGTCGAAATCTTACCTGTCATAGTGTTCCTTCGAACAACCGCGTTCGCACACGCAGCGCCTTCTTACCTGTTCACCTGCTCACCTGTTCACCTGCTCACCTGTTCACCGTCACTGCCCGCTCCCACCGATGGGCAGCAGTTGGCGGAGGAGCGCCTGGTACTGTTCATTCGCGTCGAGGTAAGTGCCGCTCCAACCGCCTACGGCGTAGAGCCGGCCGTTCCAGGCGGCGAGACCCAGGTTGCGCCAGTGGCCGACAATGGGCGTGCCGAACTTTGACCAGGCGTCCAGCCGCGAGTCATACTGCTCGCTGTAGGCCAGGCTGGACTGCCAGCCTCCGCCCACTGCGTAGAGCCGCGTACCGACGACTGCCAGTCCCAGGCCGCCACGCGGCTGGCTGAGCGGGCTGTGCAGCGACCAGGGTGTCGCGTCCGCCGCATCCGCTGCGGCATTGTAGGCCAACACCTCGCTCATCTCCGCCTGCCCATCAAACCCGCCGGCCACGAATATCCGCTTGTCCAGCACTGCTGCCGCAGCAAAGGCCCGCGGCGCCGGCAGTGCGACGCCCTCCGTCCAGGCCTCCGCCGCCGGATCATAGATGTACGTCTCCGCGCGATACTGCTGGCCGTCCCAGCCGCCGAACAGATACACCTTGCCGTCCACCGCGGCCAGGGCATACCCGGCGACCGGCCGGGGCAGTTGCGCGGCAGGCTGCCACACGCTCGTGCGCACGTCATACACTTCCAGCAGATTCGTGACCCCGCCGGTGGCCGTCGAGCCGCCGGGCACGTAGATGCGGCCGTTGAGCGCGACCGCCGAGACGTTGGCAACCGGGGTTGGCTTGCGCGGGCCGGGCAGCCAGCCGTTGCTGGCCGGGTCGTAGACGGCCACCTCATCCGTGACACCCGCTGCAGTCTCGCCGCCGATGGCGTAAATCTTGCCTTCTGCAGCCACCACAGCCAGCCGGCTGCGCGCCGCGGGGAGGGCCGCGACCGCGCTCCAGCGCGCGACATCGACGCGGGGCGGGCGATCGACCTGCCGCTGGCCGCGGTCGGAGAATGGCGTGCTGGGTGCCGCGCGCGTCGTTCCCTGCCACCAGACCGGCGCAAGCGTCGCGACGATGATGAGGGCAAGTGCAACGATGAAGTAGGCCCGGTGCCACGACGCAAGCGCGGGCCGCGCGGGCGCCTCGGCCAGCGGGATGGGAGGCGGTGCAGCTTCCTGGACGGGCGGCGCGGCCGACTCCCCAAGAACGGTGCTGCTGACGGGCACCCAGCCCCGGCGGACGGCCTCCATCGTGGCCTCGGTGCGCGACTGGACGCCCAGCTTCTCGAAGATGTTGCGGAGATGAACCTTGACTGTGTTGGGGCTGATCGAGAGCGCGCGCGCAATCTGCTGGTTGGTGGCGCCCGTCGCGACGAGCTTCAGCACCTCCAGCTCGCGTTCGCTCAGTTGGCCGAGGTCAGTTTGAATAGTCATGGTTTTCAACTCATCTTTCGCTCATTCTTAAGATGAGTTCTGAGATGGAATCGTGAGCC
>CAZTMA010000152.1:0-12253 GCA_964614645.1 uncultured Anaerolineales bacterium | reverse complement strand
CGGGGTCCGTGCCGGGGGCATAGGCGCGCAGCCGCTCGTCGGTTGAGAGGGCCGCGGACGCGGTGTCGCCCAGGTCCAGCGTCACCCGGCGGAAGAGCGCCTGGTGGTCGGCCACGTGCGCAGCGCGGATGGCGTCGTAGTCTTTTGTGAGGGCTGTCTCCAGCGGCTCCAGCGCGCGGCCGTGCGGGTCTGCACCATCGAAGCCGGGCGAGCGGTCGAAGCCGTTGAAGCTGGTCCCCGCGCTGGCATAGAGGGTGACTGCGGCGGCGCCGGTCACCTGCAGCGCGCCGTCCGTGTACGTCACCGTCCCGCCTTCGGTGAGGACGTGGAGGTAGACGGCAAAGGTCATCCCCTCCCCATCCGGGTCATAGCGGATCGGGTCGTCGCTCCGCAGGTAGTTCGGCCGCGTCTGCATGGGGGCCTTGCCGGTGAGACACAGGCGCGCGTCGCCTGCGGCCTCGACCTCGTAGCGCAGGGGGCTGTCGATCGAGACGCGAAAGGCCAGCCCATCCGCCGAATCGCACGTCAGCCGGACCGCAATGACCTGGTCCGGCGCGCTGACAAGCGCCTCGCGGCGGTAGTGCGTGCCGCCGACGGTATAGGCCGTGGTCGCAACGGCCGTGTCGAGGTCGAGGTCGCGGCGATAGTCCGTCACGGGGCCTTGGGCATCGAAGTGCAGGCGCAGGTCGGCCAGCGGCTCGTACGACTGGGTGAACAGTCCCTGCATCTGCTGCGCGACCTTGTCCGCCTCAACATACTTGCCCTCGAAGATCAGCCCGCGGATGACGGGCAGCAGGTCGCGCGCACGGGGGTTGTTCCAGTCGCGCGGCGCGCCGGACCACAGCGTATCCTCGTTGAGCTGCAGGCGCTCATCCGTCACGCCGCCGAACACCATTGCGCCGAGCCGCCCGTTGCCCAGGGGCAGGGCTTCCACCCATGCCTGCGCCGGCTGACGGTACCAGAGAGTGAGGTTGTTGGTCATGTTGTCCTCGTTAGTTACAGGTTCACAGGTTACAGGTTCACAGGTTACGGGTTGCTGGTTAGAAGGTTGCAGGTAACAGGTGGACCGTATTTAACCTGTAACTTTCAACCTTCCAACCTGCAACCGCTCTCACCGCACCGCCAGCTCCGCGGACAGGTCCAGGTACTGCTTGATCGCGCGGGGCGGGACGTTCCAGGGGATGTGGTTGCCGATGCACATCATGTAGCCGCCGGTCATCTGCGCGGTTCCGACCATATGCTTGACCATCGCGGTGATTTCGTCCGGATCGTTGCGCATGAGCACCCGGTTGTCGCCCTCGCCGGCCAGGAAGCAGTCCCGGTGCCGCTTCGCAATGGCGCGATAGTCCGTGTACGGCTCGGTGATGATGCCGCGTGCGCCGCAGGCCATGACGTCGTCGGCGTACGCGTCCATGCAGCCGTCGGCCATGAAGATGACCTCCTTGCCCGCCGCCTTGACGATGCCCCAGAACTCCTCGTAGCGGGGGAAGATGTACTTGTGCATCCAGCGGGGCGAGCAGGTCGGGCCGCGCGAGGTCACGATGTCGTCGTGGCACACGATGAAGTTGACCGGCAGGCGGGCGAAGGTCCGGAAGACGCGGCGGTTGATCTCGGCGAACTCGTCCATTAGCCGGGCAAAGCGGGGGTCGAGACAGGTCTGCAGGAACAGCTCCCAGCCGAACGTCAGCAGGGGCCACATGAACATCGTGTTGTAGAAGCCCACCGACGCGGTTGAGCCGGCGGGCGCACGGTCGCCCCATTCGGCGGGGTAGTGCTGCCGGTATTCCCGGTACAGCTTCTCCTCGTCCGAGTAGTCGCGCGACTCGACGACCGGGATGTCGGTGAAGTCGGCCTGGGCCAGCGGCGAGAACGCAAAGACATCCTCGGCGGTGGGGAAGTTGTGGCCCCAATCCCAGTGCCACGAGCCGCTGTCGCCCCAGCGCACCTGGTGGCGGCCCTCGCTGTCTTCGCCCGAGCTCTGCCCGTCCAGGTCCAGGCCGGGGCGCGGCTTCGGGTCATCGCTGTCGGGGATGGGCAGGTCGAGCTGCGGGTAAAGCTCCGCCAGCTTCTCCCGGCAGAGGCGCGGGTGATCATAATAATCGATGCCCGTCAGGTAGGTCTCGGCGTCGGGGCAGGACCAGTGCTCCCAGTGGGGGATGCGCCTGGGCGCGAGGCCCATGTACGCGTAGTAGCGGTCGGTGTAGGTGGCGTGGATGTCAGACATGGGCGTCTCCATCGGCGGCGGGGCGTGGTGGGTGTGTGTTATCCGTAACAGGGGTAAGGTAGCACGGGTCAGGGAGGATTGTCAAACGGGGTAACGAGGCTGAGTGAAGAAGCGTCCGGGCCACGGTGCAACGGATAGACACTGATAAACGGATGAGCATCGTTCGTCCACAACGCCTATCCGTTTATCCGTGTGTATCCGTTGCACCGTGAGATGAGACCTTGGAGGTCGTTATTCCTTCGTCATCTTCCCCTTGTCCGCAGCGTCCGCGTTCGCCATGGCAGCGGCGCGGTCAGCGGCCATCTCTTCGACCGTCTTCGTGTGCAGGCGGGCGGCGCCGCGCGTCTCGACCAGCTTGACGCGCGTGCCGTCGCGCTCGGCCTGCGCGAGCCGGGCCTGCGCGGCGGGGATCTCGGACGCGTACTGCGGAAGCCACCGGGCCTGCGCGACGAGCATCTCGTCGGTCATCTGCCAGACTTCTTCGGGGTTGCAGACCGCGCCGACGAGCGGGTCATGCAGCATCGCCTGCTTGAGCAGCGTCACATCGCCGCTGACAGCGGCTTCCATGCCCAGCTCCTGCACCCGGGCGGAGGCAGAGCACGTTACGGCGCAGGCCATCGGCAGGTTGCCGACCACCGGCATGTGGATCCCAGTGCGATCCACGTAGCCGGGAATTTCGATCACGCATTCGTCGGGCAGGTTGGTGATGTGGCCGCGGTTCTGGATGTTGAAGTGGCCGCGATAGGTGCGGCCGGTCTCGAGGCCCTCGATGATGAATGAGCCGTGTTCCTCGCTGCGCTTGTAGGTGGAGAGGTCGAGCGGGGCTTCCTCCAGCCAGCGCGGGAAGTCCGTCTCGAACCAGTTGCGTCCCTCGGTGCAGACGCGCAGGTAGCCGCCGGTCTCGCCGTTGATCCAGGAGGAGAGATCGATCCACTGCATGATCTCGTCGGTCCGCTTGCGATACCAGGGCAGGTACTCGCTCAGGTGGCCGTTCGACTCGGTGCTGAAGTAGCCGATGCGGCGCATCACATCGATGCGCACCTTCTCCGTCTGGCTGTATTTGGGGTGAGCCTCGAACAGCCCGAGCAGCTTGGGGACCATATCAATCCCGCGCCATTCGACCTTGATGAACCAGGTCTGGTGGTTGAGGCCGGCCGCGATGACGTCCACTTCCTTGCGGTGCATCTCGTAGTCCTGCGGCACGAGGCCCTGCGCCTTCGCCCACTGGTTGACGCAATGGGTGATCTCCCAGTGTGCGCCCTGCACGCCGTGGCACAGGCCGATGGTGTTGACGCCGCCGTACTTGTTGCAGGCCCATGTATTCATCGCCATCGGGTTCGAGTAATTAAGGAAGATGGCGTCCCGCTGCGCGACCTCGCGGATGTCCTTGCAGAAGTCCAGCAGCGCGGGGATGGTGCGCTGCGCGTACATGATGCCGCCCGCGCAGATCGTGTCACCGACGCACTGGTCCACGCCGTACTTGAGCGGGATATCGATGTCGGTCTGGAAGGCCTCGAGCCCGCCCTGGCGAATCATGCTGACCACGTAGTCGGCGCCTTCGATGGCCGCGCGGCGGTCCACCGTCGCTTCGATGCGCCCGGGCAGCTTGTTGGCCTCCAGGTCGCGACGGCACAACTGCGTCACCATCTCGAGGTTGCGCTCGGAGATGTCGGTGAACGCGAAGACCGTATCGGCCAGCTCAGGCACGGCAACGATGTCGCGCATGAGCCGGCGGGTGAAGCCGATGGAGCCGGCTCCGATCATGGTGATTTTGACTGGCATGGATGATTCCTTTCTCCCTAAGACGAGCGGAGTCCGCATCCTCAGATGCGGACGGTCGTGACCTTGTCCAAACCGTTCCGCATCTGAGGATGCTTCACTCCACCATGTGATGTCCTATATCTTCACCGTCACGACGCCCGTCAGCGACAGTTGATCCGCAAAATGGCAGGCGGCCTGGTGGCCCGGCGCGACATTGATCAGGGGCGGCGCCTCGTGCGCGCAGATGTCCTGCGCATAGCGACAGCGCGGGTGGAAGTAGCAGCCGGAAGGCGGGTTGCTCGGGCTGGGCACCTCGCCCGCCAGCACGATGCGTTTCTTCGGCGCCAGCGGGTCCGGGTTCGGCACGCTGGACAGCAGGGCCTCGGTATACGGGTGCTTCGGGTTGTGGAACAGCTCCTCGGTGTCGGCAACCTCGACGAGCTTGCCGACATACATCACTGCCACCCGGTCGCTGATGTGCTCGACCACGCTCAGGTCGTGGGAGATGAACAGATAGGAGAGGTTGAACTGCTCCTGGAGCTCCTGGAGGAGGTTCAGCGTCTGCGCCTGGATGGACACATCGAGCGCGGAAACGGGCTCATCCGCAACGATGAGCTGCGGGCGCAGGGCGAGTGCGCGGGCCACCGCGATGCGCTGGCGCT
Source organism: uncultured Anaerolineales bacterium (assembly GCA_964614645.1). Classification (GTDB taxonomy): domain Bacteria; phylum Chloroflexota; class Anaerolineae; order CG2-30-64-16; family CG2-30-64-16; genus MWBF01. The sequence goes on along the minus strand of CAZTMA010000152.1, from coordinate 7,606 downwards.
GGCCGCCGCTGAACGCGTGCGGGAAGCGATGCATATGCTCGGGGAGCAGACCGACCAGCCGGAGCAACTGCGCCACCTGGTCCTCGACCTCTTTGCCGCGCGCTATCCCGTTGACGATCAGCGGCTCGCTGACCGTCTGCAGCAGGGTCATGCGCGGATTGAGCGATGAGCTGGGGTCCTGGAACACCATCTGGATGTTCAGCCGCACCTGGCGCAGCGTCTCCGGCGTTGCGATCGCGAGGTCCACCTGGCCGAGCTGCTTGTCGTTGAACAGGATCTTCCCGGCAGTCGGGTCGATGCCGCGCATGATGCAGTGGCCCGTGGTGGTCTTGCCGCAGCCGCTCTCGCCGACCAGCCCCAGCGTCTTGCCTGCCGGGACGGAGAAGCTGATGTCGTCGACGGCTCTGGTGTAGCCGGTCACCTTGCGACGCCAGCCCCTGGTGATCGGGTAGTGCTTCTTGAGGTTCTGGACCTCGAGGATCGGTGTTGCGGCCTCCAACTCAGAAGGTGCGATCACCCGAGTGTCGATCATTGCACACCTCCGGCGCGAACCTGCGCGCTCCCGGCCAGGCTCCGGCTGGCGCCGACCTCGACGGCTTCCTGGTTGCCATACAGGTGGCACTTGACGAGGTGGCCGGCGCCCACGTCCACCACGGCGGGTTCGACCACGTTGCATATACCGGGGATGAAGTCCGGGCAGCGGGGATGGAACGAGCAGCCGGGCGGGATGGCAAACGGGCTGGGGACCATGCCGCTGATGGCCTGCAGCTTGGCGCTGCTCTTGCGCCCCAGCTTGGGGATCGAGCGCAGGAGCGCCTGCAGGTAGGGGTGCTTCGGATGGTAGAAGAGGTCCACGACCGGCGCCTGCTCCACCACCTTGCCCAGGTACATGACGATGGCTTCCTCCACCATTTCGGCGACGACGCCGAGATTGTGGGTAATATACATGATGGCCATGCCGAAGTCGCGCTGGAGGTCGCGCAGCAGCTCGAGGATCTGCGCCTCAGTGGTCACGTCGAGCGCGGTCGTGGGCTCATCCGCAATGAGCAGGGCGGGCCGGCTGGAGAGCGCGCTCGCAATCATCGCGCGCTGGCGCATGCCGCCCGAAAGCTGGTGCGGGTAGGCATCGATCACGCGCTTGGGGTCCGGCATGTTCACGCGGTCCAGCATGTCCAGGGCGATGGCACGCGCCTCGGCCGGGCTGACGTTGCGGTGCATGCTGATGCCCTCGACCATCTGGTTGCCGACGGTATAGACGGGGTCCAGCGAGGTCATCGGCTCCTGGAACACCATGCCGATGTGGCCGCCCCGGATGCTGCGCATCTTCGCGCTGTCGGCGTGGAGGGCGGTGATGTCGACGATCTCGTCCGTGGTGCTGTCGCCGCTCCCGGACTGGCGCGAGTGGTAGAGAATCTGGCCGTCCACGATGCGGCCCGGCTTCTGTAACAGCCGCATGACGGCCAGGCTGGTGATCGACTTGCCGCAGCCGCTCTCACCCACCACGCCCATCGTGCGCCCGCGCTTGAGATCGAAGGTGACGCCGTCCACGGCGCGGACGATGCCGCGCTCGGTGGGGAACTGCACCTTGAGGTTCTGGACTTGGAGCAGGATGTCGTTGGGCATCGCTATTCTCCCGCAAATGGGTCGGCGGCGTCGCGCAAGCCATCGCCCACGAAGTTGAACGACACAATCGTGAGCAGCACGAACAGCGCAGGGGCCAGCAGCCAGGGCTGCTGCAGCAGCACCCGGACTTTTTGTGCTTCATTGAGCAAGACGCCCCAGCTCGTCATCGGTGGGCGGATGCCCAGGCCGAGGAAGCTGAGCGAGGTCTCGCCCAGGATCATGCCCGGAATGGCCGTGGTCGCGATGACCAGCACGTGGCTCAAGGTGTTCGGCAACAGATGGCGGGCCAGGATGCGAAAGGTGTTGCAGTTGGTGTAGCGTGCGGCCACGACGAAATCCGAGTCGCGCAGGCCCAGCACGATGCCGCGCACCTGCCGCGCCAGGCCGCCCCACGAAACGAACGAGAGCACCACCGCGATGCCGAAGTAGACCTTGACGGGCGACCAGTTGGCCGGGACCGCTGCGGCGAGGGCCAGCCAGAGGGGTATCTGTGGAATCGAGGTAATCACCTCGATCGCGCGCTGGATGAGGTTGTCGATCAGGCCACCGAAGTAGCCGCTTACGACGCCCAGAAATGCGCCGATCATCAGGCTCAACAAGACACCGACCAGGCCGACGGTCAGGGACACGCGTGCTCCGTAGAGGATGCGCGAGAAGAGGTCGCGGCCGGTGCTGTCCGTGCCAAGGATGAATATCTTGCCGGGTTCCTCCACCGTGAAGAGGTGCTTATCGGTGGGGAAGAGGCCGAACATCTTGTACGGGGTGCCGCTGGCAAAGAAGCGGACCGGGTATGTGACGGCCGGGTCCTCGGTAAATGTCCTGCGGAAAGTCTCGAGATTGGTCTCGGACTCCAGGCCGTACACGACCGGAGCCAGGCTGAAATTCCCCTGTCCATCGCTGAAATGGACCCCGTGAGGTGGAGCGCCCACATATTGAGTGTGGGTCTGGTCCACCGTATAGGGCGCGACAAAGTCTGCGAAGAGGGTCAGCGTGTACATCACGATGAGCGCCACCAGGCCGAACATTGCCAGCCTGTTGCGCCGGAAGCGCAGCCACATGAGCTGGCCCACGGACATCATGGCCCGCCGCTCGTCGGCCGAGAGGGCGCCGCTGCCTGTGGAGCCGCCGGGCAAGTTCTTGACGTCGGTAATTGCAGTCATGGAATGTTTGCCTCCCTATTCCCGGCGCTCAATCGTAGCGAATCCGCGGGTCGAGCCAGGCCAGCCCGATATCGGCCAGCAGGTTGCCGACGACCAGCAGGAAGGCCAGCAGGATCAGGATCGTGCCCGACAGGTAAATGTCCTGTTCGAGCGTCGCCTGGATGAAGAGCGGGCCGAGCGTGGGCAGGCCGATGACCTGCTCGACGATCGCAGTGCCGCTGATCAGCCAGGCCAGGACCCCACCCAGCGACATCATCAGGGGATGGAACGCGTTGCGCACGGCGTGTTTCCAGATGACCGTGCGTTCCGGCACGCCCTTCGCGCGCGTTGCCTGAACATAGTTGACGCGCAGCTCGTCCAGCAGGTTGGCACGCATCACGCGCACGACCCACGCCGTGCCGCCGAAGACCACGGTGAAGATGGGAATCCACAGGTGCTTTATCAGGTCCCACACCTTCGCCAGTGACCAGGAGGCTGTCGAGAACTCGGGCGAGAAGAGGCCGATGTAGGCGTTGCCCGTCGCCTGCCAGGTGAGCACCAGCAGGATCAGGGCGATCAGGAAGCCGGGCAGCCCCAGCCCCAGGAAGGCCAGAATGGTCAGCAGATTATCGCTGATCGCATACTGGTGCGTGGCCGAGTAGACACCGAGCCACACTCCGATCGCCCAGGAGAGGAGAAAGGCCGGGATGGTCAACGCGAGGGTCAGCGGCAGCCGCTGGCCGATCAGCTCCCTGACCGGGCGCTGATAGATCATGGAGTCACCGAAGTCGCCGCGCACGAAGCGGCCCAGCCATCTGACGAAGCGGATGTGACTCGGATCGTCCAACTGGTACAGCCTGCGGAGCGTGGCCCCCCGCTCGCGAGCGCCCGCCTGGCCGGAGGCCTCGAGCTGGGATACATATCGGCTGACATAGTCGCCGGCGGGCAGCTCCATGCTGATATACCCGATGATGGCGACCATGAACAGCGTCGGGATGGCGATCAGGATCCGCCGGAATATGTAACTTAGCACGAGACCTCCTTTGGCGGTTACAGGTTCGTAGGATGCAGGTTGCAGGTTTGCGATTGAGGATTGCAGATTGCAGATTGCAGATTCGCCGTCTGGTGAGGCGTCTCAACCTGCAACCTGCAACCTCAGAACCTACAACCCGTGATTCTTACTGAGCGAAGTAGAACTGCTCAGGATCGGCAGTGCCGGGGAAGCCCAGGTCCCAGGAGGCGACCAGGCCATTCGCAGGCACGTTCTTCAGGTTCAGGTTGACGATGAGGGCGCTCGGGTGGTCACCGATGGTGCCGATGTACAGCGGGCCGTCCTCGATGTGCACCTTGTACGCCTCGAGCAGCTTCGCCGTGCGCTCCTCCGGGTCATTCGTGGCGATCACTTCGGCGTAGCGCTGCTGCAGCTTCTCGAGCATGGAGCCGGGCCGCGGGGCAACGCCTTCCTTGCCGCCGGTCTGGAAGTACTGGCCGATGCGCGCGCCGCCCATGCAGTAGCTGACGCCTTCGACCGGCGCCCACACGGGCGAGGCCGAGACGAGGCCCCAGGCAGCCGCGCTGCCCCAGGCCCGGATCATCACGTTGCCGGCCATGACGTTCTGGTCGAACACGCTGCCCTCGTCCGGTGCGACGACGGTCTTCAGGCCGACGCCTTCCCAGGTCTGCTTGACGAGGTTCATCGCTTCGATCGACTGGGTGTCGCTCTGGCTCACGGAGACGATCAGTTCCAGCGCCGTGCCATCGGGCCGCTCGCGGAAGCCATCACCGTCGACGTCCTTGACGTTGATCTCATCCAGCAGCGCCTTGGCCTGTTCGGGCTCATAGGTTGCAGCCAGGTTCACCCACTGGTCGTAGACTTCCTTGCCTTCGGGCGTCTGGAACTCGGGGCTTTCCGGGCTCAGCGCGGCCTGGCGGGGCTTGCCCAGGCCCAGCGCCGCAACCTCGTTTATCTGGTCGCGGTCGATGGCGATGGAGAGGGCGGTGCGGAACTTCTGGTCGTACATCAGGTCCACGATGCCCTCGTCCGGGTAGTCGTAGTACAGGATCAGCCACGGCCAGGCATAGTCGCCGCGGCTCCACAGCCGGACTTCGTAGCCGCCCTTCTCCGCGTTCTCGCGCAGGAGCGGGACGTCCTTGAGGTTGAACTCGCGAATCTGGAAGTCGATGTTGCCGGCGATGGACTGCAGCACCGCCAGCTCGGCAAGGCTGCCGCCGGTCGGGACCAGCTTCACGTCCAGTTTGTCGATGTACGGAAGCTGTTGGCCCTCGGTGTCGACCTTCCAGTAGTAGGGGTTGCGCTCAAGCTTGACGTAGTCGTCGGCCTTGTAGTCCGTCACCTTGTACATGTAGAGCACAGGGAAATCCGGGTACTGAAGGCGGTTGTCATAGCGGGCCAGGATCTCAGTCGCATCCGTGTATTCGGTGTTGTACTTCGGATGGAACTGTTTGAGGTAATGCGCCGGAACCAGGTACCACGCGGACTGGTAGTAGCCGCGCGCGCCCAGGTCCAGGAAGAGCGGGTTGGACCCTGCGAAAGTGAACTTGAGGGTGTAGTCGTCGATCTTCTCGACCTGCATGGGCTCGCCGTTGACGCGGGTGGCCGCAGGCGTGGAGAGACCGATCGACTCGTCCAGCACCATGTCGTTCCACCAGAAGAGGTAGTCATCCACGGTGAAGGGCGCGCCGTCGGACCACTTGATGCCCTTGCGGAACTGGGCGGTCAGCTCGGTCGCATCGTCGTTCCACTTCCATTCCGTCAGGATGTTGGGGCGCGTGCCGTTGAGGTCACGTTGCCACTTGACAAGGGGTTCTGCGCCGATCGTCATCAGCAGGTGACCCATGTCCATCATGCGGAGCGTGCCGCCGTACTGGCCCACGGACTCGACCGGTTCCATGATGAGGGGTTCTTCGGGCAGGCGCTGGTCGACCGGCGGCAGCGTGCCTGCAGCCACCATCTCGGCCAGCATCGGGGATTCCTTGAATGCGCTTTCGGGCGCCGCCGCGGCGGGCTCTTCAGCCGGTGCGGCTTCTTCCGCGGGCGCGGCCTCTTCGGCAGGCGCGGCTTCTTCAGCAGGGGCCTGTTCCTCCGCAGGGGCAGGCGCGGGCGCCGGCTGTGCGGGTGCTGCGGCACAGCCGACGAGCATGGCGAGGATCGTCAGCAGCGCCAGGATGCTCCAGACTTTGGAGTGCGTCCTCTTCGACATGATAGTCCTCCTCTTGGATAAGCGGTGAATGGACATCCACTGTGACTTGCATGTTGCACGGGGTTTCAGAGCGGCGGCTGGCAGCCCTGAGGGCGAGTTGCGCACCTCGTGCCTGACCAGTCTATTCGTACCCGACTCCTTTCTGCGGCGCGGCCGCGATAGCTAATGGGTTCATGAGGATTCGCGCACCACCAGCCGTGTATCGACCGTGACCGTTGGCGGCGCACTTTCCGGCGCAAGAAGCATATCGAGCAGCAGCTCGACGGCCTGTCCGCCGAGCCGGGGCTTGTCCACCCGGACGGTGGTCAGGCTCGGGTTGATCCAATCGGCCAGGGGGATGTCATCGAAACCGACCACGGCGCAGTCGGCTGGCACGCGGCGACCCTGTTCCGCACAGGCGCGCAATGCACCGAGGGCGAGCAGGTCGTTGTACGCAAATATGGCTGTGACATCGGGATACTGTGCGAGCAGCGCCAGGGTCGAAGCGCGGCCTCGCTCGAAGGTGGTTGCACCCGGACAGACCAGCTCATCGCGCAAGTCCAGGTCATGGCCGAGCAGTGCCTCGCGATAGCCCTGGTAGCGATGGTGAATGGCGGGCGCACCGATGCCGCAGAGCATCGCGATGCACCGGTGGCCCCGCGCAATGAGATGCTCCACCGCCTCGTAGGCGCCCCCGCGTGTTGAAATCTGGACGCGGCCGATGCGGTCGTGATTTGGCGCGTGGCCGACGGTGACGATCGGCCCGCAGCGGTCGGCAAAGGGTTTCAGGCGCTCGGCGGTCAGGCCGGCGCTCGGTGATAGGATGATGCCGTCCACGCCGTGCGCGACCAACGAATCCAGGGCGCGGAGCTCTTCTTCCCAGAGGCCTGCGCTGTGACAGAGGAAGATGCTGTAGCCGGCAGCCTGTGCGTTCGCCTGCACGGCAGCGGCCAGCTCGGCAAAGAACGGGTTCGCGATGTCATCAACGATCAGGCCGATGGTGTCGGTGTGCTGGGTGACCAGGGCGCGGGCCAGCTTGTTCGGCTGGAAGTTCAAGTCGTCGATGGCAGCCTGCACGCGAAGGCGGGTTGCATCGGTGATCTCACCCCGGCGGTTCACGACGCGCGAAACCGTGCGGACCGAAACGCCCGCTCGTTGAGCTACATCGCGCATGGTGACCGAGTGCATTGCGACTGTTCCTCACGGATCGGCTGCGGCAGCAGTCAGCGCCGGCTGCCAGAGTTGACACCGGCGTCTTTGCCGGTCGAGCACGTCCATTGCACCAGTCGTTAAGGAGCGAAATCGAGAAAGCCAATACAGGAGCTTTGAGGGCCGGTACGATGTCCTGTTGACGCCAACGGTTGCGCCAACGTATGACAGGGGCAATGTTAGCACGGATGCGCCGCGCCTGTCAAGTCAAAAAATGTTATAGACAATACCTGCCAGGCGCACAGCAAGTGCGGCGGCGCCTGGCAGGTGGCAACCAACTATGCGAACGTCTGCCGCATCCGTTCGCAGTAATACTGCACGTTGTCCCATTTCGCATCGGGCGCGATGCGGTGGTCGGGGCAGGGGATATAGCCGCCCAGATCGACCAGCTCCTTCAGGCGTTCGACCTCCGCGTCGATATCCGCGCGCTCATAC
>CAZTMA010000151.1:0-12298 GCA_964614645.1 uncultured Anaerolineales bacterium | reverse complement strand
TCGCGAAACTGTGCCGCACCGACATACACCGGCGGCTGCAGCAGGTCCCAGCGGAACATGCTCAGCGCGAGCGACGCGATGACCGGGAACGCGGTGAAGAGGAGGAAGCCGGTGATGTTGGGCGCGAGGAAAAAGTAGGCCTCGTACTGCCGCTGCCACCGGTACCAGCGGAGGCGGCGCGCGTAGGCGGTATCCCCTGCTTTGATGGTTGTCATCTCCGGCACACGTTAGAGGTTGCAGGTGGAAAGTTACAGGTTGCAGGTTGATGACTTCAAACCTGCAACCTGTAACTTGAAAACCTACAACTTCCTTACTTGGGATACCCGTTGTTGACCAGGAACTGGTTGACGGCCCGGCACAGCTCGGGCACGACCTCGTCCGGCGTGGCCTCGCCTGCCCAGAGCCGCTCGAGCTGCGGACCGATGATGGAGCCGCTCAGCTCATCCCACTCGGGGAAGTAGGCGAAGCCGCCCGGCTGCGCGGACTCTGCCCCCAGCAGGAAGGCCTTGCGGTTGGCCGGCTGCGGATTCGCCAGGAAGTCATCGCTGTTGGCGACCGAGCGCAACGCGGGGAAGATTTCGCCGTTGCGCGTGTACATGGACTGGCCGCCACCACTGCTTTGGAGCCAGCTCAGGAACTCCCATGCGGCTTCCTTGCTGTCCGATCCCGCGCTGATAGCCCAGGCCGCGCCGCCGTTGAAGTCATACCGCTTGCCGCCGGGCATGACGGGCACGGGTGCCACGTCGTAGTCCAGGTTGCTGTTGGCGTTGAACACCGGCACGCGCGACGAGTTCTGGATAATCATCGCGACCTGCCCGGTCTCGAACACCGCAGCATCGCCGCCCTGCTGGCCGAGCGTGGCACTGCGCATCGCGTAACCCTGATCCATCAGGTCATAGAAGAACTGCAGGCCCTGCATCGCTTCCGGGGTGTCGAGCGTGCACTTGGACGGGTTGGTCAGGTCGTCGAGCATCATGCCGCCCGCCTGGCCGACCCACAGGGCCCACTTGCCGCCTTCCATGCCCAGCGCGTACTGCGTCACGCGGTCGCCGTCGCGCTTGGTCAGCTTCTCCGCCGCGGCCATGAGGTCATCCCAGGTCCACTCGTCGGTCGGGTAGGCGACGCCCGCCTCATCGAACAGCTTCTTGTTGTAATAGAGCGCGTGCGCCTCGATGTCGCGCGGCAGGCCGTAGACATTGCCCTCGTAGCGCGCGGAATCCAGCAGGAACGGCCAGTAATCCGACAGGTCGTAGCCGCTCTCTTCGATATAAGGCTGCAGGTTCTCCAGCACACCCGTCGCAGCATAGGACGGGGTCGGCCACAGGAACAGGACATCCGGGATGGACGCCGCATCGCCCGCCCAGCGAGTCTTGAGGGTGGTGAAATACTCATCCCACGGCGCGAAGAAATACTCGAACTTGACGTTCGGGTGCGTCTTCATGTACTCCTCAGCCACGCGTTCGTGGCTGGCCTTCTCTTCCGGGCTGCCCCAGAATCCCCAGGTCAGAGTGACGGCCTCGCCTTCGACTGCTGCGGGTTCAGCCGCTGCTGGTTCGGCCGCGGGCGCTGCCGGCGCAGGCGCAGTCGGCACCGGCGCGCACGAAGCGATGACGGCTACAATGACCAATGCACTGAGCAAATACAAATAACGTCGAGACATGATCTGACCTCCCTGGCTCATCTGATACATACTGAATCACAACTATCCACGTGCAGCGTCCTTGTGAGACTGCACAAGGTGAGTATAATGTCGTGCGCAGCGTGTGTCAACTGGCGTTTCGCAGCCCCTTAATGCTATCCAGCTTGCAGACGCGCTCCGCTTCCTGTGAAATAGTATACCAATTCCAGATTGCTCGCGGCCCAGCCGCGGAGGTGTCATGCTCAATCGCCAGGACGTCGCACGCGCGACCCGGTCAACCTTGTTTTCGGACCTCATGGTGCTGTTCAAGATCCGCATCGTGGTCCTGCTGCTGCTGGCAGCGCTCGGCGGCGCATTCCTCGCTGCCCATGGCTGGCCGGGCGGCGGACCGCTGCTGCTGATCCTGGTCACCGGGGGGCTGGCGGCGATGGGTGCATCCGCGTGGAACCAGTACATCGAGCGTACGAGCGACGCGCTGATGACGCGCACGCGCAAACGCCCGCTGGTGACGGGCGCGATTGCGCAGCCGGGGTGGGTGCCCTACGTCGCCACTGCGATGATTGCCGTGCCGGTCGCAGTTGTGCTGCCTTCGAATCCGGCGCTGGCCTTCTTCCTGGCGCTCGGCGCGTTCATCTACGTGGTCATCTACACCGTCTGGCTCAAGCCACGCACGCACCTCAACATCGTCATCGGCGGGGCAGCGGGCAGCGCAGCGGTCTTCAGCGGCGCGGCCGCGGCCGGCGCCTGGACCGATCCGGGCGTGATCGCGCTGGCGATTCTGTTGTTCTTCTGGACGCCCATCCACTTCTGGGCGTTAGCGCTGGTCTATCGCGAGGATTATGCGCGCGCGAGCATCCCCATGCTCCCCGTGACCACGACCGCGCGCACGGCCGCGCTCTGGGGCCTGGTTCACGGTGTGGGCGCGGGCGCGGCCGGCGTGGGGCTGGCTTTCCTTCCGGACATGGGGCCGGTCTACACCATTCCGGTGGTCATCGCAACCGCGGTGCTGCTGTGGCAGGGCACGGCCCTGGTCATCGAACCGACCAAACGTTACGCCTATCGCCTCTTCCATACGTCGAACATCTACCTGGCGGTCGTGCTGCTTGCGGTGATGCTGGGCGCGGCGCTGGGCGTGCAGTGGTGATGAATGATGGGGGCGGCCCCGGGTCGAGGGTAAGGTCGGACTGACGGATGGATTCATCGCCGCTGTGGAGCCTGGACTGGGTAAGAGCGGTGCAAAGCCTGGGCGACTGGGCGCTCACGCCGATGCACGCGCTCACTTTCCTCGGCCAGGAGTTCCTGGTAGTACTGATTCCGCTGCTCTACTGGAGCATCAACAAATCCGCCGGGATTGACCTGTCGATCCTGCTGCTCGGCTCCGGCTTCTTCAACTTCGGTCTCAAGTCGTTCTTCAAGGAACCGCGGCCCTTCTGGCTGGATACGAGCCTGCAACGGGCTTCCGCTGACAGCTTCTCATTCCCCAGCGGGCACGCCCAGTCGTCTGCGGTTGTGTTCGGCGGGCTGGCCTATGGCGCGGTGCGCAGCCCGTGGCGCGCGGTCACGCGCATCCTCGCCGCGGTCATGCTGGCCCTGTTGATTGCCCTGATCGCCCTTTCGCGCGTGTACCTGGGCGTCCACTTTCCCGGCGACACACTGATCGGGATACTCGCGGGACTCGCAGTGCTGGCCGTGTACGTGCGCGCCAAACCGCGTCTTGCGCCTGTCCTGGCGCGGCTGTCGCTGCGAACCCACCTCCTGTTGGCGCTGCTGAGTGCGCTCGCGGTCCTGGGGATTCATTCGTGGGGGCTCATCGTCCAGCTTGCCACCCGGCCGGCCGCGGAAGAGCTCATCATCGCGGGCCGCCTGGCTGCACAGCACGAGACCGGCTCGCTGGCAGGCGCAGTCGCGGGCATGTGGCTGGGTCTGGCGGTTGAGAGTCGTTATGTGCGCTTCATCGTGGCGGGGACCGTCTGGCAGCGGCTGCTGCGCTATCTTGGCGGCGGTGCAACGAGCGGCCTCATCTTCCTGGCGCTCACCGCCCTGGCCTCGCTCGCGCCCGCCGGCCGGCCCGCCTTAAGTCTCGGGCTGCCCGTCATTACCTACGCCGTCACGGTCTTCTGGGCATTCGCCGTCTGGCCGTGGGTGTTCGTCCGCCTGCGCTGGGCGGATGGCGACGTGAACAGGTGAGCAGGTGAAGAGGTGATGTTGGAATCGAGGCTTTAGCCGGTAGGCCATGGCCCGGCCGGAGACCGGCCAGAGCACGCTGTGGGCTAGTGTTCACCGTGTATCCGGCTGAAGCCTCCACTCCAGTTCTGCCTGTGCACGGTCGTGGAAGCGTTCACATCTGAGGATGTGAACTCCTCTCCTCCTCACCCCTTCACCTGTTCACCTCTTCACCTCCTCACCCCTTCACCTGTTCACCTCTTCACCCGTTCACCCGTTCACCTGTTCACCTCTTCACCCGTTCACCGCTTCAGCCGCGCCAGGTGCTCCTTGCGGAACTTGCTGACCTTCGGCGCGATCACGAATTGGCAGTAGCCCTGCGACGGGTTGCGTGCGAAGTATTCCTGGTGGTAGTCCTCCGCCGGATAGAACACCTGGAACGCCGTCACCTCGGTCACGATGGGCCGGCTGAACAGCTTGCGCTCCTCCAGCTCACCGATCACCTGCTCCGCGGTCTGCTGCTGGTCCAGGTCGTAGTAGTAGATGGCCGAACGGTACTGCGGCCCCACATCCGCGCCCTGGCGGTTCAGCGTCGTCGGGTCATGGACGGCAAAGAAGACTTCGAGAATCTCCCGGTAGCTGATGACCTGCGGGTCAAAGGTGACCTTCACGACTTCCGCGTGGCCGGTCCTGCCGGTGCAGACCTGCTCGTAGGTCGGGTCGGTCACATGCCCGCCCGCATACCCTGACACCACATCCGTCACCCCGCGCACGTCATCATACACGGCCTCGAGACACCAGAAACACCCGCCGCCCAGGATGGCGACCTCACGATTCGCCTGCGTCTCCGCCTGTGATTGCTCTGTCATATTACTGCTCCTGATAAGTATTGTCGGGTGCAGTATATTCAGGTTGTATCCGCAGGACAGTAAGGGCAGAGACGTTCCGGCGAAATGGATGGTGAGCGACTGCGCACGCAGTGCATATGCAGTATCCTGTCGCTTCGCCAGCCATGACGAAAGCCTGTTGAACGTGAGGCGCTATGGATAAGGGATTGTGGACAGACGTGGATCGCTATCTTGTCGACGCGGTCGTGCAGCCCGACGGCGTGCTCGACGCTGCACTGGCGACGAGCCAGGCGGCCGGGTTGCCTGCCATCAACGTGTCGGCCAGCCAGGGCAAGCTCCTGATGGTGCTCGCGCGCGGCCAGGCGGCGCGCCGCATCCTCGAAATCGGCACGCTGGGCGGCTACAGCACCATCTGGCTGGCGCGGGCGCTCCCGCCAGGCGGCCGGCTGGTGACGCTGGAGGCCAACCCCCTGCACGCCGAGGTTGCCCTGAACAATATCGCGCGGGCTGGGCTGAACGAGGTGGTGGAGCTACGGCAAGGCAAGGCCCTGGACACGCTGCGCGGGCTGGCGGCAGAGGGGCATGAGCCATTCGACTTCATCTTCATCGACGCGGACAAGCCCGGTTATGTCGATTACTTCGAGTGGTCGCTCAAGCTGGCCCGCCCCGGCACGCTCATCTTTGCAGACAACGTGGTGCGCAGCGGGAATGTCGCGGACCCGGAGCACCGCGACGCGAACGTGCAGGCGGCCCGGCGCTTCCACGAGCGCGTCGCCGCGGAGCCGCGGGTGCAGGCTACGGTCATGCAGACGGTCGGCGCGAAGGGCTATGACGGCTTCACTCTTGCGGTTGTGACGAAGTGATACCTCACCCCCCGGCCCCCTCTCCTGAACACCGAAACCGATCGGTGTTCAGGAGAGGGGTGAGGCCGCTATCGGTTCATCTCGTAGATGATGCGCAGGCCGTCGAGCGTGAGCCACGGATCGACGTGCTGGATGACCGGCGTCTCCTTCGAAACAACCTCGGCCAGCCCGCCGGTGGCAATGACCTTCATATCGTCGCCCAGCTCGCGGCGGAAGCGGGCCACGAGCCCCTCCACCAGCCCGACGTAACCGAAGAAGATGCCAGACTGCATGGCCGCGGCGGTGTTCGTGCCGATGGCGCGCGCCGGCGCGGCAATCTCCACCCGGTACAGCTTGGACGCGCGTGCGAACAACGCCTCCGCCGCGATGCCGATGCCCGGCGCGATGGCGCCACCGAGATAATCGCCCTCGCGCGAGATGCCGTCGAACGTCGTCGCGGTGCCGAAGTCCACGACACACGCCGGCCCGCCGTACTTGGCCTGCACCGCCGCGCAATCCACCACCCGATCCGCACCCACGTCGCGCGGGTTCTCATAGCGGATGCGCACGCCGGTCTTGACCCCTGCATCCACGACGAGCGGCTCCTGCCGCAGGTAGTCCGTCGCGACGCGGCGGAACGTGCCGGTCAGCGAGGGCACGACGCTGGCAATCGCGACCCCGTGCACCTCCGCGGGGTCGAAGCCGCGATAAGCAATGAGTTGCGCCAGCAGGATGCCGTATTCGTCGGGCATCCGCTCGTGGACCGTCGCCAGCCGCCACGTTGCGACCAGCGCGTCCTGCCGGTAGAGGCCCAGGGTGATGTTCGTGTTGCCTATGTCAACTGCAAGAAACATGCCATACTCCTGTACTGAACCGCGAAGACGCAAAGGACGCCAAGAAGATGGTGATGAAGCCTTCGCGTTCTTCGCGTCTTTGCGGTTCAATCCAACCCGGTCAACAGCACTCCTCGTGCGCATTCTCGGAATGGCGAACCTCGGCCACCGTGTTGCCCTCACCCATGATGAGCACGACCGGCGACCAATCGTCGGGGACCGGCTCCGCGACCTGCGCATAAGCCATGATGATGACCTTGTCGCCGACGGCAACCAGCCGCGCGGCCGCGCCGTTCAGCTCGATGGCGCCGCTGCCTGCCGCGCCCGCGATGACGTAGGTCTCCAGGCGCTCGCCGTTGTCCACGTCCACGACTTGCACGCGCTCGTACGGACGAATGCCCGTCTGCCGCAACAGGCCGCTGTCGATGGTGATCGAGCCGACGTAATGCACGTTGGCCGCGGTCACCGTCGCGCGGTGAATCTTCGCAAACAAGAACGTACGAACCATCAACCCTCCGGTTCAGCGATGAGGATGTTGTCGATGAGCCGCGCCCGCCCGATGCGGACGGCCATCGAAAGGAGGACGCCGCGCGGCTGCGCCGGCGCGCCGGGCGTCCCCAGTTCGGCCAGCGTGAGCGGGTCTGCCGCGCTGATGTAGTCGACGCGCGCCAGCGGCTCTGCGGCCAGCACGTTCACCATGATGCCGCGCAGCCGGTCGCCGCTGCGCTCGCCCGCGTGCCAGGCATCGCGCGCCGCGCCGAGCGCGCGGTACAGCACCGGCGCGGCGGCGCGCTGCTCCGGCGTCAGGTAGACGTTACGCGAGGACAGCGCCAGCCCGTCCGGCTCGCGCGTCGTGGGGCAGACGACAATCTCCAGCGGGAAGTTGAGGTCCGCGACCATGCGCTGGATGACCACGACCTGCTGCGCATCCTTCTGGCCAAAGTAGGCCCGGTCCGGCTGGAAGACGTTGAACAGCTTAGCGACGACCGTGGCGACCCCACGGAAGTGGCCGGGCCGCGCCGCACCTTCCAGCGGACGCGTCACTTCCTCGACGTTGATATACGTCTGGAAGTGCGGCGGGTAGACCTCGCCAACGGGCGGGACCCACACCAGATCCGCACCTGCATCCTCCAGTTCCCGCAGATCGCGGTCGAGGTCGCGCGGGTATGCGGCCAGGTCCTCCTGCGGCCCGAACTGCGTCGGGTTGACGAAGATGGAGACGCCGACGTGGTCGTTCTCCTGCCGCGCGCGCGTGACGAGCGCGAGATGGCCCGCATGAAGGAATCCCATCGTCGGGACGAGCCCCCAGCTCCCGGGTCCGGCTCGCCGGATCCGGCGGACTTCACTGACAGTTTCGACGACTTGCATCATTACCTCAAGCTGTTAGCCACAGAGTTCACAGAGGCCGCAGAGATTTCAGCCATCTCTGTTTTCTCTGTGCGCTCTGTGGCAGAATCACAACGCCTGCACCAGCCGCCAGACGACCCCGGTCAGCGGCGTGGCGACGCCCAGCCGCGCACCCTCGGCGGCAATAATGCCGCTGATGCTGTCGATTTCAGTGGGGCGGCCCCGCTCCACATCCTGCAGCATGGACGACCGGTTGGCCGCAGTCGCCTCGCAGACCGACTCGACGTATGCGACAGGCTCCGTAAACGGCAGCGCGATCCCGCGCGCCTCCGCCACCGCAGCCGCCTCGCAGGCGAGCGCGGCGAGCAGGCGGCGGCGCTCAGGCCGGGCCAGCAGCTCGCCGTTCGTCACGCGCCACAGCGCGGTCAACGGGTTGATGGCCGCGTTCGCGACCGCCTTGCCCCACAGGCGGCCCTCCACGTCGTCGCTGACCTGCGCGGCCAGCCCCGCCCGGTCCAACAGCCCGGCCAGCGCGTGAAGCTGCGCGGGGGCTGCGCCCGCCGGCTCGACCTGCTCACGCGCGCGGGCCAGGCTGAGGTAGGTCGGCAGGCTGACGACGTGGCGCACCTCCCCCGGCCCGAGCAGCGTGGCCGCGTTGTAGGTCACGCCGACCGCGGCACGCGCCAGGCCGACTGCCTCGACCAGGACCGGCAGGTTGTCCAGCCCGTTCTGCAGCGTCACGGCCAGGCCGCCCGGCCCCAACTGCTGAGCGGCCCATGCAGCCGCGCGCCGCGTCTGGTAGCTCTTGACGAGGATGAGCGCGACGTCAACGGGCGCGACGGCCTCCGGGTCATGCTCGGCGCGCACGCGGGCCGTCCAGGTCTGGCCGTCCGGGCCGGTCACGCGGATGCCCGCATCGCGGATCGCGTCCACGCCCTCCGTCCACGTGCCGAGCATGGTCACGTCTGCGTGGGCCGCGAGCCGGGCGGCATACACGCACCCGAGCGCACCGGTGCCCAGAATCAACACGCGCATGGCGATACTCCTATTTGAACCGCAAAGACGTAGAGGTGAGGAGTGGAGCGTCCTCAGACGCGGAACGGGGACGTTCCCCGGCGCGACCGTCCGCATTTGAGAATGCGGACTCCTCATCGTCCTTTGCGCTCTTTGCGTCTTCGCGGTTCAGTCTTCTTCCCACGCGGTCCACTCGGCATCGTCCATCGGGAACGCGTGCTCTGCTGCGGGGAAGCGCCGGCCCGCCACGTCTGCGCAATACTCCGCGAGCGCCCGCTCCATCTGCGGGAACAGCTCGGCATAGCGCTTGACGAAGCGCGGGGTGAAACGGTCGAACATGCCGAGCAGGTCATGGAGCACGAGCACCTGCCCATCGCAGCCGCCGCCCGCGCCGATGCCGATGGTCGGGATGTAAAGCTGCCGCGAGATGCGCTCGGCCACGCGATCCGGCACCATCTCCAGGACGATCATCGCGGCGCCTGCCGCTTCGAGCGCGAGCGCGTCATCCAGCAGGCGCTGCGCGTCGGCGGCGGTCTTGCCCTGCACCCGGTAGCCGCCCAGCTTGCCCGCAGACTGGGGCGTCAGGCCGATGTGCCCGACAACCGTGATGCCCGCGGCAGTAATGGCCCGCACGGTGTCCGCCACCTCGCGGCCGCCTTCCAGCTTGACCGCATCCATGCCCGCCTCTTTGAGGAAGCGGCCTGCGTTGCGCACGGCTTCCGCGCGGTCCGCCTGATAAGACAGGAAGGGCATATCCCCGATCAGGTAGGCGAACTGCGCGCCGCGGCGCACAGCCTTGCAGTGGTGCAGCATCTCCTCCATCGTGACCGCCACGGTGGATTCGTAGCCCAGGACGACCATGCCCAGCGAATCGCCGACGAGGATGGTGTCCAGCCCCGCGCGGTCCGCGGCCAGTGCGGACGGGTAGTCGTAGGCCGTCACCATGGTGATGGGCTCGCCGCGCTCCTTCTTCTCCTGCACAGTCAGGATCGTAACCTTCTTGCGTGACATATCCTCCCCCTCTTGCAGAGACGTCCCACTGGAACGTCTCTGCAAATGTGCGCCAACCAAAAAGCCCCCGCAACTGCGGAGGCTAAGAAAGCACATTGTCTGCCCGGCGCGAGGTCGACAGGAGTCGTGCCCGGCCTGGCTGGCGTATGGCTGCCGTCTCGGTCGCAGAAGCGATACAAGCGACTGGTTGTGATTGCTGAGTTCGTGCTCGCCGCCCGTTCGGGTCGGCGGTCAGAGGAGAGTATAGCACACAGTGACGAGCGGATCCAAGAAACGTTAGAACTTCTCGAGCGTGAACCTTCCCATCGCGGTCTCCGGCAGCTGCGCAACGACATCGCCGTCCTGCGCGAGAATGACCAGCACGCGCAGTTCCGGCTCGGTCTGGTCGTCCTGAGAAAGGCCGAGCGCGGCCCGGGGCAGGCTCACCTCCACGACCTTCTCACCGATGGCGGCAGCGACCGGCCCCATCGCGCTCCAGCCGCCGCGGCCGTCTGCATGATAGAGGAACGGCGCAGCCTGCCCCGGCTCGCGGCGCACCTCCCACTGCACGGCCAACTGCGCGGGCGGCTCTGCGGGATAGCGGTAGTGACCGCGAATCTGCTGCCCAGCCGGCCCGTCTGCGCTGCCGGACAGGTAGACTGCCAGGTCATACGCATCGAGCGCTGCACGCAGGTCCAGCCGCAGATAGAGATTGCGCGGGTCATGGCCGACGAACAGTCGGTCGACCGGACCGCCATCCCCGCGCTGCATCGTCCCTGTCGAGGTAGACGCGGGACGGAACTGGGCTGCGTTGGCCCAGGCTTCGCTCGGATAGGCCGCTCCTGTCAGCGCCGGGCTGGCATACCCCTGGGCGGGCCGGTGGTCAGTGGCCGCAGGCGCCTGCTGGATCGACTGGGCCAGCCACTCGGGCACCGGGTCGCCCAGCGCCTCAAAGGCTGCGGCGAGGTCATGCCGGTACAGCCGGTCGAACAGCGCGTCCTGCTGCGAGGAGTTGCGGTGCGAATACCACCAGAACCAGTCGCTGCCCTCGGCCGCGTAGAGCGCACCCCAGGCCCGCTGCAGGCCTGCCGCAACATCTGCGCCAACGGGTCCCCGGGCGATCTCTGCCGTCCGCGCCACAAGGTGCTCGCGCGTCTGCCGCAGCACTGCCCAGGCCCGGTTATGCTCGGGGTCGCCGATCCACGTCGTCAGGTCCCCGCCGATCCACGAGCCGGTCGCCAGCCGCGCCAGCGTGGCCGCCGGCTGGCGGCGCAGGGCAAGGTACTCGCTGACCGTGACCGCGCGAAGCTCCGGCCGGCGGCTCAACGCACCGTAGAGCGCGTTGAGGAAGACGTCGCCGTTCTGCTCGTAGTGCTCCCAGCAGTTCTCGCCGTCGAGGATGATGGCGACGAGATAGGGTGTCTCCGTGTCGTTGAGCCGGCGCCGAATCTCCAGCAGGCGATAAACCAGGTCTTCGGCGGCCTGCTCGCCGGGAAGATGCTGGTAGAGGAAGCCGATACGGTCGGCCAGCTCCTGGTCGCGGAAGATGACATACGGCCCGAGCTCGGTGCCGGCCAGCACCCGATACGGTTGATAGAGCGTGCGCGGGTCGATCAGCAGGCTACTGCCGTCGCGGTCGAGCGGGCGCCCCAGGCTGCGGCTGAGGATGGTCTCGCCGGTAGCCAGCCAATTGAACCCAGCCAGCCGCACGAGCGACAGCATCTCCGGCGACACGGCGCCTTCCGACGGCCACAGCCCCACGGGCGGCACACCGTAATGGGTGATGTGCGACTCCACGGCCATCTGCAACTGCGCAGCCACATCTTCCGGCGCGCAGAACGGCGGCTCCGGCAGCGGCAGGCCCGGCGTTGCACGCCGCGCGGCGTCCGTGTCGGCCAGCAGGGGCAGGATGGGGTGGAAGTAGGGCGAGGTGATGAGTTCGAGCTGGCCCGCGGCGGCCAGGCGGCGATACAGCGGCACCACGCCTGCGCCGATGCGCCGCTGGGCCGCGTGGATGGCCCGGATGTCGGCCAGGGTGAAGTCACGGCCCCGCCGGACGAGGGCTTCCAGCTCAGGGGCGCGGCTGCGCCAACCGGGATCAATCCACACGAGATTGAACCAGGCGACGAGGTCTCGGATATCCTGATCGGTGAACGTCTCGGGGTCGGCCAGGGCTTGCGGCCGGCAATCGAGCAGCTGGGCGTAGCGCGTATGGCGCCGGATGACCCGATCCCAACTGATGCTGAAGCAGAGGTTGATGATGCGGCGCTTGTCCGCCGTGCTCCACGTCTCCTGTTCCGCCAGCCGCCACAGGTCATCTACCTGCGTGCCATCGGTGTCCCCGACCCAGGCGAGCATCTGCTCGGTCAGAGAGGGCACCATGTTGATAGTGAGGTGAACCGCGGGATACCGGGCTGCCACCTCAGCCATGTGCAGGTAATCCTTCGCCGCATGCAGCCGGACCCAGGGCATGGGGATTTCGCCCGTCCGCAGGTCACGGTAATAGGGCTGGTGCATGTGCCAGACGAAGGCGACGTAGAGAGGATGCATGCTCAATTATGAATTGAGAATGTAACTATTCAGGCGGGTGCGCACGCAGGCACGCCTGGGGGCCAGAAGGGT
>CAZTMA010000150.1:6350-12430 GCA_964614645.1 uncultured Anaerolineales bacterium | reverse complement strand
CGCAACGGGAACTGGCGGAACTCAAGGGGCAGTAACGCGGCCCCTATGGACAGGGGCGAGGCCGGCCTCGCCCCTGCGCTACTACGTTATGTCTTGCGCGTGCGTTCGCTCGTCCGTGCCCGGACCTCCCCCAACACCCACTGCCGCCACAGCCGCGGCTGCAACGTGCGCCACGACTCGGTGACTGTTGCCAGCGTCCCGGGCGGCGGCTCCTGGCGGCCATACTGCTGGGCAACGAACAGGTCTGCGATTTTGTCCACCGCCGGCGCGGCCTCGGGCAGCTTCTCATTGAACTGCGCCGCACGTTCCAGCGGCGTCTGGCTCGGCTGCCACGGGATGCGCAGCCGCCGCGCCCACAGGCCTAATACGCCAAAGAGCCGCGGCAGCAGGTCACTTTCCTGGAAGAAGGCCCGCTCCCGGCGCCGCAGGTGGAAATACGCGGCGACCGCTGCAGCTGCGAGCAGCACGGCTGCAACCAGCCAGCCCCAGTTCCGTTCGAACCACAGGCGGGCCGGGCTGTCCGTCTCGAAATACCCGGACGGCTCCTGGGGCATGTTGGCAAACGGGTCTTCCTCTTCCAGCGCCTCGTTGAGGTTGTCGTTCGGCATCGGCGTCAGCCCGGCATCCAGCGGGTCCGTCGGCGGCAGCGGCCGCATCAGCAGCGGCTCGGATGCGGTCGGCTCGAACTGAATCCAGCCGAACGATGGGAAGTAGGCTTCCGGCCAGGAGTGGGCGTTTTTCTCGCGCACCCGGTAGCCGATCGGCTCGCCCGGGTTCCGCCCCTGCATGATCCAATCCTGCGTATCCTCGGTCAGGATGGGCTCGCCGGGCGTATAGCCGACGACGATGCGGGACGGGATGCCCAGCGAGCGCAGCATGACGACCATCGAGCTGGCGTAGTAATCGCAGTAGCCTTCCTTGCTGTCAAACAGGAAGTAGTCCACTCCATCCCGGCCTTCCGGCGGGGCTTCGATGTCCTGGTTATAGGTATAGGTGCGCAGGTACGCCTGGAGGGCCTCCGCCTTCTCGAACGCAGTCTCGTACGGCGCGGTGACCTCCGCGGCCAGGTCACGCACGCGGGTTGGAAGCGTGTCGGGCAGCTGCAGATAGCGCTCCGCCACCCAGCCCGGGTACTCCACCTCATCGTCCCGCATCAGGTTTTCGACCGGCGCCATGCTCAACGCCGATACCACCCGGTAAGAGCCCTCCTGCTCCAGGTCGACCCGGCTCTGCATCAGCGACACCTGCTGCAGCCCATCATCGCCGGGCAGCAGCGTGACGTTCGCGTTGATCGGCACGCTGACGCGGATCGGCTGCGGCGGCACGAAGACGGTCTCCTGCCGCTCCTCCAGCGGGCGTATGGTCGTCGTAATCTCGCGGCGGGCCGCGCCGACCGGCTCGTTCAGCGGAGTATCACCCTCGATGATGACGAGTTCCGAGTCGGTGTTCAGCCAGCCTTCGCCCGTGTACGCGTCATAGGCGGCCGCACGCCAGTAGACACGCTCCGAGATATCCGCCTCGAAGATGAGCCGGTCGGTCAGCGAGACGGCCCCGCCCAGCGCCATCGATTTGCCGAAGGATGATACCGGCGCCGCGCTGCGCGAGTAGTTCAACGACTTATACATGCGGTTCCAGGTATCCTCGACCTGCTGCCAGGGCTTCTCGAAGGGACGCAGCAACCGCTCGGTGGTCAGTTGTTCCGTGGCATCGGGCAGCACCCAGGCCGCGACGATGACAACAATGGTGAACCCCAGCCCGGCTTTGAGGAAATCCAGCGCAATATCCGGCGCATACCGGACGCGCGTCATCTGCCAGCGGGCCTCGTTGCGCGCCAGCTCCACCCGGATCGCGATGAGCAGCACCGCGCCGAGGAACGTGATGAGGTACGGCGTCATGTTCTCCGTCGAATAGTACGCGTTGACCAGCAGCGCGACCCCCGCCGGAATGACCGCATACAGGACGCGCTGGTGCCGGTACAGGCTCCAGATGGCGAGAAAGCCGATCCACCAGCCGAGCAGCGCCAGCTGCGTCACGAAGATCAGGTTGTCTGCACTGGCCGTCCCGCTGATGAGCGCCGCGACCCAGTTGCCGTTGCGCATCAGTAATTCGCGGAATGCCTCGGTCCCGGGCAGATTATCGAAGACCAGTTCTTTGAACAGCAGGGCAATCCAGGCCAGGCTGGCCACAATGCCATAGACGGCCGGGAACAGCCCGCTCCACCGTGTCAGGGACAGCAGGAAGGCCAGCAGCGCGCCTCCCAACATCGACAGGCGCACGACTTCCAGCCAGTTCGTCCACTCGGCCACGACCAGTGCTTCCGTGACGGCGAGCAGCATGACCATGGCCAGAGCCAAAGTCCACCAGCCTCCCCCGCGAGCCAGGCGCTCCGCCGGTGTCTGTCCGGGCGGCGCCTCCACGTAGGCCGGTATCACACGAATATCGTTAAGAGCCATCGTTTCCTCTATTTTTCCGGCAAACAGAACCTCTCACCGGCAACACCATCTTATAGCTTCAGCAGGGCAGTATGTCAAGTGATGTGCGTACCCGTCCGCTTTCGTCATTCGCCTTGCGTACATTATAATGTCGTGCGGCCCGGATAACGGGCCTATTTCGACCAGGCGGTAAGCATGTCCTCTGTTGCCCAGGAAGGAGACCTCGTTCTCCTCGTCGCTCCCGATCGCAAGCACTATCTCATCCGGCTCAAGCACGGCGAGCAGTGGTTCTCCCATCGCGGCTCGATCCTGCACGATGACCTGATCGGCCGGCCGCTGGGCCGCACGCTCAGCACGCAGCACGGCGCGGCCATGCTCGCGCTGGAGCCCTCTACCCACGACCTCATCCACGAGATTCCGCGCACGACGCAGATCATCTACAGCAAGGACGCTGCGCAGATTGTTCTGCAGTTGAGCCTCTATCCGGGCCGCACGATCATCGAGGCGGGCACGGGCAGCGCCGGGCTGACGCTCGTGCTGGCGCGTGCCGTGATGCCCACCGGCCGCGTGTACAGCTACGAGACCCGGCCCGAGTCGTACGACATGGCCCGCGCAAATCTCGACGACCTGGGCCTGCTGCCTTATGTCACCCTCTATAACGAGGACATCACCGCGGGGTTCCACGAGAGCGAAGTGGACTCGGTATTCCTGGACGTGCGCGAGCCGTGGTATTTCCTGGACCAGGCGTGGAATGCACTCAAGGGCAGCGGCTTCTTCGGCGCGCTGGTGCCCACCGTGAACCAGGTCAGCGACCTCGTAGCCGGGCTCAAGGCACGGCCGTTCGGCGATATTGTGGTCGAGGAAATCCTGGAGCGCCAGTGGAAGCCCATTCCTGGGCGGCTGCGGCCCGAAGATAAGATGACCGGCCACAGCGCCTTCCTGGTGTTTGCACGGAAGGTCGAGGCGGGCGACGAGTCGCTTACGTGGAATGTGCAGAAGAAGCACCGCGCCTACCTGGGCAAGCTGGCCATGGCCGAACGCGAGGCTGCCGAGGCCGCGGCCCTGGCGGAAGAGGACGAGGAAACCCAACGCGCCCGCCGCAGACGCCCGCGCCTGCCGGGGTAAAGACGAGTCCGTTTCAGGCGGTTGATGAAGATTATCAAAATAATCGAGCAACCTGGTTTCGGCGCAACGGATTGAGGCGAACTGCGGTTCGCACCGGATAAACGGATACGCTCAGCCCGCGCACTGCCAAATCCGTTTATCCGTTCACATCCGTTGCGGCGTTACCCGAATAAATAGCAAATCTCCATAAACCGCTGCGACCACTGCCTTGTCTGCTTGCGCAGACTCGCGGGCGTCAGCTTCGCTGACGCACAGTCTCCGAAGGGAGACTTCGCAATGGTAGCCGTGACTTTAGTCGCCAGGCACTTTTCAAATCTCGTCAGCGGCGGCGCACGAGGACGGCCGCAACGCCGAGCAGCCCGGCCCCGCCCAACGCGCCCAGCCCGCCGAACAGCAGCGGTCGCGGGCCGTCAGCTGGAAGTCGTCCGCCTGCTGTCCGCGGCCCGCCACCCGGCATCAGCCCGCCGGCCACGTACTGCCTGGCGGCCATGCCCTCCGGGTCGACCGTAGCCTTCGGTCGCGGGGGCAGCGTCGAAGTTGCCGTGGCCGTAGGCGTGTAAGTCACGGTGGGTGTCGCCGTCACCGTAGACGTCGGCGTCGCAGTAGGCGTCGCCGTCTCCGTCGGAGTGGCGGATGCAGTGGATGTAGCGGTAGGCTCCGACGTCGGTGTCGCCGAGGGCCGCGGCCGCGTAGGCTGCGGTGCAGCAGCCTGTGCAGCCAATGCCGCCGCCGGAGGCTCTGGCGTGGCCGTGGGCGGCGGACTGGTCGGCGGGACGACCGGCTGGCTGTTGTCCGCGTACAGGCCGACTGCATCGACGAAGATGTAGTTGTCGCCGGTCGAGTAGTTGTGGTCCACGTAGAAGAAGACGGTCACGGTGGACGACTGCGCGACGGCCGCAACGTCGATGTTGACATTGGGCACGGGGTAGTTGAGCATCCGGCCGGGGCCGTAATGCATCGGCCCCCAGACGACGCTCGCCGCGTTCGGGTCCGTGCCGCCCGTCGGGTCGATGCCGAGCCGCCGGCCGAAGGCTTCCGGCGCGTTCGGTGCACCCCAGCCGACCGACGCCTTATAGGTTGCGCCCGGCTGGAGCCCGCCCACCTGGGTCCACACGCCCGCGACAAAGGTGCCGCCGTTCGACCACATCATCAAGCTCGGCGCGCCCCAATAGGTGTCCGTGTGTTGCATGAAGGTGAGATCGCCGGACAGCACGAACGGCGTCCAGCCCGAGGGCACCTGGCGCGGCGGATCGCCGCTGAAGCCGTCGAAGTTGCAGTTCGGGATCAGGTTGCCTGCGTCGCAGCCATGCTGTGCAGCCACAGGCAGCGTGGCTCCCAGCGAGACGAGTGTTATGAGGAACAAAACGAGCACTGCCCTGGGCAGTGGGGATGACCTTAGATACATTATGATCAAGTATAGCGCAGAGATGACGAACCGGCAAAAAGTAAGGAAGCGACCCATGTGGAATACTAGCCAGGCAGACAATGATATTCAGCATCCTGAGCAGGTGAACGGCGCAGCAGGCACAACAGGCAGGCATCCTGAGCGGGTGGACAGCCCAACCTGGACAACGAATAGTGGCCAGTCGAAGGACGCGCCTTCAGGAATTCCAGGAACAACTGGAGTTGAGGCTTTAGCCGGTTTCACTGTGTGCACACACAGACCGCCTGACCGGCTAAAGCCTCGACTCCAATTCCGATCTCCCCACACACAATCCTTGATCAGTCTGGCAACCCTGCTCCTCGCGGTCATCCTGCTCGCCGCCTGCCAGACCGTGCCGGGCCAGCCGCCGGGGACGGCCGCGCTGCCGCAGCCGTCTCCCTCCGCAGAGGCAGCCGTCGCGCCCACCGCCCCTGCCCCTCAGCCGGGCGGCACGCTGCGCTACGGGCTCACCCTCCCGGTATCCGGCATCGACCCGCACGTCAATGCCAGCTCCGAGCTGGGCATTGCGCTGAGCGGCGTCTATGACACCCTGGTCGTGCAGGATGCCCTGGGCCGTTTCCATCCATCGCTCGCAACGGCGTGGACGGTCAGCGACGACGGCCTGACTTACACCTTCACCCTGCGCGGGGATGTCACCTTCCACGACGGGACGCCCTTCAACGCGGCCGCGGTCGTGCGCAACCTCGAACGCGTCACGGACCCCGCCACCAAATCGCAGAAGGCCGTGTTCCTGCTCGGCCCGTTCGAGCGCGCAGAGGCCGTGGATGACTTCACCGTGCGCCTGGTGCTGGCCGCGCCCTACGCGCCCCTCCTGGACGGCCTGAGCCAGGTCTATCTCGGCATGGCGTCGCCCGCCGCGCTCGACCGTTGGGGCGACCAGTACCAACTCCACCAGGTCGGCAGCGGGCCGTTCAGGTTCGTCAGCTACCAGGAGCGCCAGAGCCTCGTCATCGAGCGCAACCCGGACTATGCCTGGGCGCCGGAGATTCGGGCGCACGCAGGGCCGGCCTATCTCGACCGCGTCGAGTTTCGCTTCTACGCGGATCCGGCCACCCGCCTGCCCGCCCTGCTCTCCGGCC
>CAZTMA010000150.1:0-6296 GCA_964614645.1 uncultured Anaerolineales bacterium | reverse complement strand
GACGTGATGGGCGAGCTGCCGCCCCGGGATGCTGAACAGCTCACGACCGGCGCGAACGCCACCGCGTACACACTCCACCCGGTCGCCATCCCCGGCCAGTCGGTGCAATTCTTCCTCAACACGGCCCTGCCGCCCCTGGATGACGTGCGCGTGCGCCGCGCGCTGCTCTACGCGACGGACCGGCCCGCGCTGGTCAAGGCCGTGTACGGCGATTTCTCGCCCGTTGCGACCGGCCCGCTGTCCGCGGTCACGCGCGCGGCGTTCGGGCCCATCAGCAGCGTTGCGTGGTACGTGCATGACGTCGCACAGGCGCAAGCCTTGCTGGCGGAGGCCGGCTGGACCGACTCGGACGGTGACAGCGTGCTGGATAAGGGTGGCGAGCCGCTCGTGCTGCAGGGCGTGCTGGCGAGTTGGGGCGAGTTGGGTTCGGTGGCGACCATCCTGCAGGCGCAGTGGAAGCAGTTGGGCATCCGGCTCGACCTGGAGCAGATGCCCTATCCTGCGGTGCTGGAGGCCGGCCGCAACGGAACGCACCACCTCGTGCCGTTCGTCTACTCCAGCACGGACCCGAGCCTGCTGCGCACCTTCTTCCACAGCGGGAACATCGGAGGATTCAACTGGGCGCGCATCAGCGACGGGGAGGTGGACGCCTGGCTGGAAGACGGCGAGCGGCTGGACAACGGCCCGGAGCGCTACCGGCTCTACTACCAGGTGCAGGAGCGCGTGCTCGACCAGGCCTGGATCCTGCCCATCCGCGACCAGGTCAACGTCAACGCCGCCTCCGCCCGCGTGCAGGGCCTGGCCTACGACGTGCAGGGATGGTTCCCCGTGCTGCAGGACGTGTGGTTGCTGAATTAGGAATGAAGAATTAGGAATTACGAATTACGAGGGATTCTGTGCTCGCTCGCAGTTCGCAATTCCTAATTCGTAATTCTCAATTCGTAATTCTTAGTCGTTTTCCAGCAGCTCCAGCGTCGCGCCCAGCCGCTCGGTCGCGTCCACATACGCATACCGCCCGCCGGTGTATTCGCCTTTCTGCACCGTGGACATGCCGTCGTCGGCCAGCAGGGGCAGCAGCCGGGCCATGCCGTCGATCTGGAACGCGATATGGTGCAGGCTGTCGCCGTGCTGCACGAGTTGGTCGTTCCACGTGCTCGGCTCGCCGATGGGTTCGATGAGTTCCAACGACACCTGGCCGAGCTTGAAGAAGGCCAGCTTCGCCCGCGCAGTGGACGGCTGCCCGTTGTACTTCGTCTGCGCGACTTCCTCAGGGTCGGTGATGACGACCGGCGGGACCGGCATCCCCAGCACCTCGGCCCACGCCCGCGCCTTCGCCTCGATGTCCCGCACCACGATCGCGACCTGCGTCACTGTGGTTGTCCCCAACGTCGTTGTCATGTGATCTCCTCCCTCGATGTGCTCCGCTCGGAGCATAGCACAGCTTGGCCCCTCGCGCGAAACGGCATACAATGGCCGCGGAGGTCAGCGCGCAAGCATGAGCAAACAGCCATTCGACATCGACAACGCCATGGATCGCCTCCGGGAGGCCGTCCGGCCCTTCCCCAAGGCCGTGATGTTCCAACTCGCCGAGGATGGGTATGCTTCGGCGTTCGAGCAGTTGATGGCCTGCATGATCTCCATCCGCACATACGATGAACAGA
Organism: uncultured Anaerolineales bacterium; assembly: GCA_964614645.1. Taxonomy (GTDB): domain Bacteria; phylum Chloroflexota; class Anaerolineae; order CG2-30-64-16; family CG2-30-64-16; genus MWBF01. The sequence continues at coordinate 4,635 of CAZTMA010000150.1, read as the reverse complement.
CGATCGTCATCGCCCGGCGGCTGTTCGCTCGGGCGCGCACGGCGCAGGCCGTCACCGCGCTGCCCCTCGCTGACCTCACCGGGCTCATCCGGCCGAGCACCTTCTACGAACGCAAGGCGCGGCAGATGCAGGAGATCAGCCGCCGCCTGCTGGCAGAATTCGACGGCGACCTGCCCTGTGACTTCGACCTGCTGACCTCACTGCCTGGGGTCGGACCAAAGTGCGCCAACCTCGTCTTGGGCATTGCGTGCGGGCAGGCGCGCATCAGCGTGGATGTCCACGTCCACCGGGTCACGAACCGCTGGGGGTACGTGGTCGCGCCCACACCGGAGCGGACGATGCTGGCGCTCGAAGCCGTGCTGCCGTCGCAGTATTGGGTCGAAATCAACGCGCTGCTGGTGCCGTTCGGCAAGCACATCTGCACCGGCCGCGCGCCGCGCTGCTCGGCCTGCCCCCTGCTCGACATGTGCCTGCAGGTCGGCGTCACGGACCACCGCTAGGCATCCGGCCAGCCATGCCCTCACCCACCCCTGCCCCCTTCGTTGCCTTCCTGCGCCGCCGCCTGCTGACGGGCGCTCTGACGCTGTGGGCCGTGGTCACGCTCATCTTTGCCCTCGTGCACCTGCTGCCCGGCGATCCCGCGGAGACGATGCTTGCCCGCGCGGGCGCGTCGCCCGAGGCCGTGACGGCCCTGCGGGCAGAGCTGGGCCTGGACCGGCCGCTGCCCAGCCAGTATGCGGGCTGGCTGGCCGGACTCTTGCGCGGGGACCTGGGCGACAGCCTGTTCAACGGCCGGCCCGTGGCCGCGCTGGTCCGCGAGCAGGCGGCCCACACCTTCGCCCTGGCCGGCGCAGCGTTCGCCTGGGCCGTGATCCTCGGGCTGGGGCTCGGCATCGCCGCCGGCAGCCGGCCGGGCAGCGGCCGCGACCGGCTGGCCAGCGCGCTGGCCGTGACCGGCGTGGCGGTGCCCGTGTTCTGGTCCGGTCTCCTCTTGATCTGGCTGTTCAGCGTACGGTTGGGGTGGCTGCCGTCCGGGGGAGCGGATGGCTGGCGCAGCCTGGTGCTGCCGTCGTTCGTGCTGGGGTTCGCGTCCGCTGGGCCGATCGCCCGCCTGGCCCGCGCGAGCCTGATCGACATCCTGGATGAGCCTTACATTCTGGCCGCGCGGGCGCGCGGGGTGCCGTCGCAGCGGGTGCTGCTGCACCACGTGGCACGCAATGCCGTCGTGCCCGTGCTGACGGTCGCCGGCCTGCAGCTTGGCTTCCTGCTGGGCGGTACGGTGGTCACCGAGACGCTGTTCAACCGGCCAGGCCTGGGCAAGCTGCTCGTCGACGCGATCCTCTGGCGGGACCTGCCCCTCGTGCAGGGGGTCGCGCTCGTCGTTGCGCTGACGTACGTGCTGGCGAACCTGGCCGTCGACCTCGCGGCAGGCTGGCTCGACCCGCGGGCAGGCTGGCAATGACCGGGCCGGGCCGGCACATCCTGCGCCAACTGCGCGGCCAGCCGCTCGCCGCGGGGGCCGCCTGTGGCCTGCTTGCCATCGTCCTGGCCGCACTGCTGGCGCCGTGGCTGGCCCCTGCCCCGCCGGACGCCATCGACCTGGCCGCGCAGTTGGCGCCGCCTTCGCCCGCACATCCGCTGGGCGCGGACTTCTACGGTCGCGACCTGTTGAGCCGTATCCTCTATGGCAGCCGGATCACCCTTCTCGTAGCAACGGCGGCCGTGGTGCTCTCGCTGGCCGCAGGCACGCTGCTCGGCCTGCTCGCTGGCTATGCGCAAGGCTGGACGAGCCAGGCATGGGTCGGCCTGATGGACCTACTGCTGGCCTTCCCCGCACTCCTGCTCGCACTGCTGGTCGTCGCGCTGATGGGGCCGGGACTCCTCGCGCTGGCCGTGGCGGTCGGCGTCTCTTCGATTCCAGGCTATGCCCGCCTCGTGCGCAGCCTCGTGCTGGTCCTGCGCACCGCGCCGTTCGTCGAGGCTGCAGTGGCGCTCGGCAGTGACAGGTCTCACATCCTCGCGCGCCATCTCCTGCCCGCGGTGTTCTCTCCGCTGCTCGCGCTGGCAACGCTGGACTTCGGCCGGGCCATCATCAGCGTCGCGGCGCTCGGCTTCCTGGGGCTGGGCGCAGCCCCACCCACGGCTGAGTGGGGCCTGATGCTGTTCGAGGGCCGCGGCTACCTTGCGACCGCGCCTTGGGCCAGCGCGTTCCCCGGCCTCGCCATCACCCTGACCGTCCTCGCCGTCACGACCCTCGGCGATGCGCTCTCCAACCCGCCGCAGTCCGCGAATTCCCCTGATAGCTGACCACAGACGGGTCACCTGCATACGCTTAGAAAGCCTGGCGAAACCTGGAGCAGGCAGTCCGGTTCGTAGTAGGCGCTTTAGCGCCCGCTCGCACGCAGGGCGCTAAAGCGCCTACTACGAACGGAGAAGCCGCGGTTTTGTTACGTTGACGATCCACGCGCTCCACCCCCGCATCCTACTTCCGCCGGTAGAGCACGCGCGTCGGCTCCGGCCGCGCCGCGCCCAACCCATACACTGCCTTCGGGTCCGGCGTCAACAGCTCCAGCTCGAACTGCTGCATCAGCAGGGCGGTGATGATCATCTGCTCGTTGTTGGCGAAGTTGACGCCCGCGCACCGGTGCATCCCGCCGCCGAAGCCGATGAGCGCAAACCGGTGCTGCGCATCCTCGGCCCGGTCCGGCGCATAACGGAGCGGGTCGAACCGGTCCGGGTCGCGGAACAGGGTCGGCAGCCGGTGGGCCACCCCGGCCACGACCGTGACCAGCCAGCCCTTCGGCACCACGTAGTCGCCGACCTCCAGGTCCTCTTCCGCGTAGCGCATCAGGATGTCGGCAGACGGGTGCATCCGCTCGACCTCCCGGACGGACCACGCCAGGTTCTGCATCTTGCGCATGATGCCGCCGTCGATGGGCGTGCCCGGCGGCAGGTGCTCGGCGATCTCCGCCTGCACCCGCGCCTGCGCCTCCGGATGCCGCAGCAGCTCGATGATGGTCCACGCGGCCTGCCCCGCGGTCGTCTCGTGGCCCGCAAACATCAGCCCGCGAATCAGGCTGCTGATGGATTCGTCATCCATCAATTCCCCGTTCTTGAGCCGTGCATTGACGAAGTCCTGCAGGAAGTCGTCGTACCGTTCGGGATTCTGCCGCCGCTCCGTGATGATGGGCGCGAGGATCGCGCGCATCCGGTTCTTCGCCCGGTCGCGGCGGATGTTCTTGGGCAGCGGCCAGTCGGGCGGCGTTGCCAGGTCGATGCTCTTGCCCAGCTCGGCATAGAGAGCCCAGAACTCCTGCCCGGCCTTCTGCTGGAAATCGTCGCCCATCAGCGCATAGCCGGCCACCCGCTGCACGAGCCGGCCGATTTCCCCGCTGATGTCCATCTCGCCCGCCGCGCCCAGCCCGTCCAGCCACTCCTGGATGACTTCCTGCATGATGCGGACGTACTGCACCATCTTCGCGCCGGTGAAGGGCGCATAGAGGGCCGGCCGCTGCTCCTGGTATGTCTCTTTCGACGCGAGGAACGCGACATTGCCGAAAGCCGCGGCCAGGCTGCGATACGGCTTGTCCATCGCCAGCTTCTTGTCGGTCTCGGTGAAGAAGATCTGCTGCAGTTCCGGGCCGATCAGCGCGGCGACGGGCTGCGGACCGAGCTTGAAGCCGAACACAGACCCATACTTTTCATACCCCCGCTTCACCATCGCCGCGCGGTCGTTACGGAAGTCCAGCAGGTTGCCGATCAGGGGCAGCCCCGACAGCATCGGGGGAGTTGGTTTACTCATCAGAATCGCTCTCCAATCAGGGCAGCGCAGGATAAGCGGCCCGCGCGGCATACGCCATGCCGACCAGGCCCGCGCCGGTGTGCGCGCCGAGCACCGGTGCAATCGACGTGGTAGGCAGCCACTCGCAGTCGAACTGCGCAGCCATCGCGCGGCGGAGTTCCTCCGCGCCCTCGGGGTTGTTCGCGTGCATGACCTGGACGCGCAGCGCTGTCCCCGGCGTATGATCCTCGGCCGCCACATGCACCAGCTTTGCCAGGGCCGCGTTGAACGACCGGGCCCGGTTGCGCTGGAAATACTTGCCGTCCACCTTGCTCACCCCGATGATGGGCTTGATATTGAGGATGGAGGCGAGCAGGCCCTTGATGTGGCTGATGCGGCCGCCGTGGATCAGGTACTTCAGCTCGGGCAGCGTGAAGATGGTCTCGGTCGCATCGCGCACCTGGCCGGTCAGCGTGCGAATCTGGTCTACGCTCCAGCCGGCCTTGGCCGCGCGCGCCGCGGCCTCCACCTGCCACCCCTCCGCGCCGGACAGCGTGAAGGTGTCGATGACGGTGATGTTCGCCTCCGGCACCATTTTGGCTGCCGATCGCGCGGTCTCGAAAGTACCGCTCAACCCCGATGAGATGTGAACGGACACGATGTTCGGGTCTTGCTTTGCCAGCTCACGATACAGCTCGATGAACTCGCCCGGCGAAGGCAGCGAGGTCGTAGGCATCCCCTCCGAGGCGGCCAGCAGCGAATAGAACTCCTCGGGTTGGATGTCGACGCCGCTGACATACGAGCGGCCGTCCAGGGTGATGGTCAAGGGGGTGAAGTGAATTTCCAGTCCTTGC
>CAZTMA010000149.1:0-12434 GCA_964614645.1 uncultured Anaerolineales bacterium | reverse complement strand
TTCGGGAAGGCGGTGGTGTCGAGCGTCTGGCTGAACTCGCCGGACTGCTCGCCGAAGGCCACGAAGATGGCCGCATTCGCATCGCCGCCTGGCAGGACGTCCAGCTGCCACTTCTGGAAGTTCGGGTCACTGGCGTAGCCCTTGACCTCGACCGTGCCGCTGATCGTCGCGCCATCCTGCAGGTTTGAGAAGCCGTTGGTCATCGCCGCTGCCGTGCTGGCTGCCGGGGCAGCCGGGGGCAGGATGACCGTATCGATGACGTGAATCACACCGTTTGAAGCCATCACATCGGTCGCCACGATGTTCGCGTCATTGATCATGACCTTGCCGTCGCTGACCTTGAAGCTCACGTTGGCGCCCTGCAGGGTCTTGGCAGTCAGGCCATCCGTCACCGCCGCAGCCTTGACCTCGCCCGCTACCACGTGGTAGAGCAGGATGTTGCCCAGGGCCTTCGGGTCCTTCAGCAGCCCCTCGACCGTGCCCGCAGGCAGCTTGGCGAAGGCCGCATCGGTCGGCGCAAACACCGTGAACGGGCCCTTGCCCTGCAGCGCTTCCACGAGGCCGGCAGCCTGCACCGCGGCCACCAGGGTCTTGAACTGGCCCGCGCCGATCGCGGTCGCTACAATGTCGTTGGTCGAGGCAGCCGGAGCTGCAGCCGCGGTCGCCTGGCCGTTGGCGAGGGTGAACTTGGCGACGTACTCGTCGTAGTTGCTGTCGGTGCGCACGACCCGCAGCCGCAGGGCGTGGTCGCCGTTCGGGAAGGCGGTGGTGTCGAGCGTCTGGCTGAACTCGCCGGACTGCTCGCCGAGGGCCACGAAGATGGCCGCATTCGCATCGCCGCCGGGCAGGACGTCCAGCTGCCACTTCTGGAAGCGCGGGTCACTGGCGTAGCCCTTGACCTCGACCGTGCCGCTGATGGTCGCGCCATCCTGCAGGTTCGTGAAACCATTAGCCATCTGCGCGCCGGCTGCCAGCGGCAGGCTCAGCAGCAGGACTGCAATCAAGGCCATGAACACCATCTTGACGCCATTCTGTTTCGCAAACATCTATCTGCTCCTAGTTGGGGTGAGTGAGTTGTGTTGAACGTTTGACAATCTATTTACATACTTTGTATACAGTACATCTAAGCTTTGTTCGGTAAGCTTCCTCTCATTTGGCGGCTATTGGATTTGACATAGCATGTAACTTATGGTTACATGCCTCTATGCAACACATGCAGCAAGAGTTGGAATCCCGATGAGCCAACTAATCTCCAAGTCCGAAGCGAACCGCCAGAGCGGCGCGCACCAAGTGGATGCCCAGCGCAACAACATCCTGGACGCTGCTGAACGGTTATTCCTGCGCAACGGCATCGAACACACCCGCATGGTCGATATCGCTGCCGAGACGCGCATCACCAAGGTCACCCTCTACCGCTACTTCCCGAACCGCGATGTCATTGCCGTGGAACTCCAGGTGCGCATGTTGCACCGCATCACTTCGCTGGTTGACCCTGCCGGGCAGGGCTCCGCGCTGGAAAGCACGCGCCGGATGGTCCAGTCCATGATCCGCAACTTCGATGCGCTGCGCGAGGCCTACCGCTACGTGGGCATGTTCGACCGGCTGTACCTGGATAATCCGCCCGACGCGGCGTTGACCCGCTGGACCAAGGAACAACTGGTCTCGCTGTCATGGGACGGCGCCCATCAGATCGCCGTCACGCGCGGGGAGCCGCACGGGGATCAAATGCTCATGGTCGTGAGCACGGTCATCTGGTTCCTCGAAAAGCTGGCCCTGCGCGGCGAACTGACCTGGAGCGATCAGGCGGTGCCGCTCCAGCAACACCTCAGTCTCTTTGAAGATATGATCGTGACGTATATCGACAGCCTGCAACCCGCAGGCTGAATCTCTGATCCTACCTACATAAGGAGCGAAGATGCAATCCGCAGTCACCCCGCAAGACTTTTCGGACATCCGTTGGCGCGGCCACTGGATCTGGGTCCCCGAGGACAAGGTCGAGTTCACGTTCAGCTTCGGCGGCCGCATGGCCGGATCGCGGCCGGACTCACACGGCCTGTTCCGCAAGACGTTCACGCTGGACAGCATCCCGCCGCGCGTGCCCGCCCGCATCACCGCGGACTCGCGCTATGCCCTCTACGTCAATGGGCAGGAAGTCGCGCGCGGGCCGGTGCGCAGCCAGCCGCGGCGCCTGTCTTACGATCTCGTGGACCTTGCGCCCTATCTCCGCCCAGGCGAGAACCTGGTCGCCGTCTACGTCAAGAACTACGGCGCGCCCAACTCGTTCTACATCCCGCCGACGCCCAACTCCGGGCTGGGCAAGACCGGCGCGCTCGTGTTCGAGGCCGACCTAGGCCCGGCGGGCTGGTTGGTCAGCGACGACACCTGGAAGGCCACCAAGTGCCACGCCTGGGACGCGGAGGAACTCGCCAGCCCCGACCTGGTCGGCGGCGGCGTGCCGGTCGAGCAGCTGGACGCGCGCAAGCTGCCCGTGGGCTGGCAGCGCGCCGGGTTCGATGATGCAGCGTGGCCGGCGGCCCAATTGCTGCGTGCCATCCACATCGGCGGCTTTGCACGTTCTCAGCCGCCAACGGATCCCTACGGCCCGCTCTATCCCCGGTCCATCGCGCAGCTTGGCGGTGAGGTCGTCGCGCCTGCGCATCTCAAGGTCGAATCCCTGCAGGGCACGGCCGCCACGCCGGGGGCCGGACCTGCCGCGCACGTGGCAGCCACCCTGAACCTGCCGGCCAGCCCGGTCGCGGAGGACGCCGCGCTGCCGGTGACCGTGGAACTGGCCGCCGGTGCCTCGGTCCGCGTGCTGGCCGACTTCGGCCGGATTGTCGCCGGGCTGGTGCAGATGGAGGTCGCTGCACCCGCGGGAACCATCTTCACGCTGAGCTACGTCGAGGAGCCGCTGACCGCCGCGCACCTGCGGCCGGGAGGCACGCACAGTGGCAGCCGTTACGTCGCGCGCGGGCACGACGATGCCATGGAGCTGTCCGACATCAACGGCCTCCGGTACATCTACGTCGTCATCGAGGCGGCGGACGGCCCGGTGACGCTGACCAGGCTGGCCGTGCGCGAGATGCTCTACCCCTGGCAGCCCGGCGCATCGTTCGAGTGCTCCGACCCCGAGCTGAACACGCTCTACCATGCCGGCATCCGCACGGTCAACCTCAACTCGTTCGACGCGTTCACCGACTGCCCGACGCGCGAGCAGCGCGCGTGGGTGGGCGATGCCGTGGTGCACCAGATGGTCCACCTGGCGACCAACACCGACTGGCGGCTGGCCTGGCAGTACCTGAACCTGGGCGCGTCCCCGCGATCGGACGGCATCCTGCCGATGAGCGTCGGGGGCGACATCGAGTTCGGCGGCGGCCTGACCATTCCGGATTGGGGCCTGCACTGGGTGCATGGGGTGCATAACCTGTACCGCTTCGTGGGCGACCGGAACAAGGTGAAGTCATACATGCCGGTCATCGAGCGCCTCCTGCGCTGGTACGAGCCGTATCAGACGGCCGCGGGCGTGCTGAAGGACGTGCCCGAGTGGAACCTGGTGGACTGGGCCGCGCTGTTCGTGGAGGACACCAGCTCGATCCTGACGGCCATCTGGGCGCGCGGGCTCAAGGAGTTCATGGAGCTGGCCGAGTGGCTCGGCGAGAATGCCAGCCGCGAATGGGCCGCGGAGCTGTACGAGAAGGCGCGCGCCGGCTACGAGATGTTCTGGGACGAGGCGCGCGGGACGTACGTCGACCACATCAAGGACGGCGTGCAGCAGAAGCCCATCAGCCAGGTGGCGGGTGCGCTGGCAGTCGTCTCCGGCCTGGCGCCGCAGGAACGTTGGGCCCGCATCATGGAGACCGTCACGAACCCCGACACGCTGGTGGTCCGCTCGTGGACCGGCGATGCCGGGGATTACTCGCCCGAGAAGATGCAGAAGCAATTCATGGGCATCTACGAAGCCGACTGGGATGTCGAGCGCGAGGTGGTCATCGGTGAGCCGTTCATCAGCTACCTTGTCCACGACGCGGTCGCGCAGGCCGGGCTGGCCGATAAGCTGACCGAGCTGTATCCGCGCTGGAGCGAGTACCTGCAGGGCGGGTATGACACCATCGGCGAGTGCTGGGGCTGGGGCACGCACGTCCACGGCTGGAGCTGCACGCCGACGAAGGACCTCGTTTTCTACACGCTGGGCGTCACACCCGCGGCGCCGGGCTACACCGCCGCGCGCATCGCGCCGCGGCTGGGCAAGCTGGCCTGGGCCGAGGGCAAGGTGCCGACGCCGCATGGCCTCATCCACGTGCGCGCGGAGCAGGACAGGGTCACGGTAGACTCGCCCGTCCCGGTGATCGTGGACCTGCCTGGCCAGGCGCCGCGACAGCTCCCGGCGGGTTCGCACGAGGTGCACGCCGGCTGACGCCGCAGAGTGTGGGGGTATAGACAGTACACAGAGGCCGGCCCGGATATCCCGGGCCGGCCTCATGTTAGATAACCTCCGGGGGGTGTCTCTTAGTTTCGGGGCGCGGCCAATTTGCGCGTTTGACGCGGCGCGTGCCTCCTGTTACACTGCTTTCGGTTGTCTGCAACTGGTCGCCAGCCGCCAGTTCTCCGCATGCCGCCAGGCGCGGCCCTGGCCGGGATGCCTGTCCCCATCCTGCAGGAGGTGAAGAACGATGGACCTCCGCCTGCGCAACGGCGATCGGGTATGCATCGTCGGTGGGGGCCCGGCGGGCTGCTTCTCTGCGCTGCACCTGCTCCGGCTGGCGCGCGAAGCAGGGATCGAGTGCCAGGTCTTCATCTTCGAGCCCCACGACTACGTCACACCGGGCGCGCCCCGCAACTGCAAGGGCTGCGCCGGCATCCTCTCTGCGGGCGCCCTGCGACACATGGCGACGATCGGCCTTACGCTGCCTCCCGAGGTCATCCAGTCGGAACTGCGGGCCTATCAGTTGTTCGTCCGCGGGCAGGTGGCCGTCATCGAGCAGCCAGTGGCCGGCCGCAAGATACTGAGCGTCTATCGCGGCACGGGTCCGCGCCACCATCCGGGCCAACCCCTGTCCAGCTTCGATGGCTTTCTCCTGTCCCAGGCGGTTGCCGCGGGTGCACACCATGTACCGGTGCGCGTGCGCAAGGTGACCTGGGAGGACCGGCCCGTCGTGCACACAGACAGGGGCACGCAGCCGGCCGAGCTGCTCGTCCTGGCAACCGGCGTCAACGCCCGGCCGCCGCTGGATGCCGGCTTCGGCTACGAGCCGCCCGGCAGCGCGGTGATGGCGCAGGACGAAATCCTGCGGCCCGAGGGGTGGCCGGAGGACACGGTGGCCGGTTTCTTCGGCGAGCCGCCCGGCCTGCTGTTCGGCGCGCTGGTGCCGAAGGGCGCCTACCTCAACGTCTCGCTGCTCTGGCGCGACGCGCCCGCCCATGCCATCCAGCAGTTCTATGAGGCGCAGTCCTCCATCTTGAGCGGCATGTTCCCGGCCGCACCGCAGAGCTTCTGCGGCTGCAACCCGCGCATCCTGACCGGTCCCGCGACCGTATATTATGGGGATCGTTGGGTCTGTGTCGGTGATGCGGTCGTGTCGCACCTGTATAAGGACGGCATCAACTCGGCTTTCATCACTGCCAGGGGCGCGATGACTGCGGCAGTGCAGGAGGGCATCGGCCGGGCGGACTTCGAGCGCGCGTACCGGCCGGTCTGCGCGCAGCTCACCGCGGACAACCGGTACGGCGCGCTGTTATACTCGGTGTTCAGCCAGCTTCTAACCTTGCCGAGCTTCGCGACGGCCTTTGCGGAGTCCGTGCGCACTGAGACGGCGCTGGACCCGGCACGGCGTGTGCATGCCCGCCTGCTGTGGGGGATGCTGACCGGCGACGAGCCCTACCGTGACCTCTTCCGACTGGTCCTCCAGCCACGAGGGGCCTGGGTCTTCGCACGCCACCTGCTGCGCGCCCTGGCGGCAGGGGAGGCACGTCGCGCTGCAGGCAGCGAGCCGTAGGATCTGGCAGGGTCCTTGTCCAGGAGTGCGGAGTGGAGCGTCCTCAGACGCGGAACGGACCGGTTCGGCCGCAGGCCCGTCCGCATTTGAGAATGCGGACTCCGCTTCTTGGCAGGGCCATAGTCTGTTATGCAGTGCGCTACACCGGAGGGGGAGACCATGAGCGGTCTGGGAGCGTTATCCGATGGCGGCCGGGTGGTGATTGTCGGCGGCGGACCGGGCGGGGTGGCCTGCGGCCTGTTGCTTCAGCGCATGGCCCAGGAGGCCGGCCGCCGGCTGGACATCACCATCGTCGAGGGCAAGCAGTTCTCAGGCGCTCACCACCACAACCTGTGTGCGGGGGTCCTTTCGCCGCCGCTGCCCGCGCTGCTGGGCGAGCGCGTGGATGTGTGCTTCCCCGGCTGCCTGCCCCACCGGGAGATCAGCGGCTATATCCTGCACAGCCCGCACGCGCAGATCGTGTTGGACGACCGGCACCAACCTTCCGTGGCGCTGCGCCGCGTCCAGTTTGACGATTACATGCTGGAGATCGCACGGGCGCGCAGGCTCGCTGTCGTGCGGGCGCGCGCGGTGGACCTGGATTTCCACGCCGACCGGGCGGTCGTCTACACGGAGAGCGCCCCGTTGGAGGCGGACGTGGTGGTCGGCGCGTTCGGCATGGATGACGGGACGGGGGCCGTGTTTGCCCGGGCTGTAGGCTATCGCCCGCCGCAGGCCCTGGCCAGCATCGTGACCCGGCTGCACCCCGGGCCGGACGGCATGGCGGCCTTCGGTCCACACATCCATGCCTTCCTCAGCGCGTCGCCGCACATCGAGTTCGGCGCGGTCACGCCCAAGGACGACCACCTGACCATCAACATCGCGGGCGGCGCAGTCACGGACGAGCAGCTGGCGGGGTTTCTGCGCTGGCCCCAGGTGCGGGCCGTCCTGCCCAACTTCGGCCGCGCGGGCGAACTCGATCCCACGGATCTGAAGGTCTACAAGGGTCGCTTTCCCTCTTCGCTGGCCCACCGCTATTACGGCGATCGCTTCGTGCTCGTGGGCGATGCGGCCGGGCTGGTGCGCGCATTCAAGGGCAAGGGGGTGACCTCGGCGGTGCTGACGGGCATGCGCGCAGCGGAGACCATCTTCCAGGCCGGCATTTCAGAAGCCGCCTTTGCGCAGCACTATGCGACCGCGAACCGCGACATCACCGGCGACCTGCTGTACGGACAGGGCATGCGCCTGCTGGTGCGTCTCTCCGCACGGCTGGGCCTGCTGGACCCGGTTCTCCGGGCCGCGCGCAGCAGCCGGACGATCCAGGAGGCACTCTTCGGCGCGGTATCGGGCTATACGAACTACCGGCAAGTCCTGGGTGGGATGCTGCGGCCTGCGGCCCTCCTCGCCATCCTGCGCGCGCTAAGATAGCAGTCAACCGCTTTCAGGCGAGTTTGTCGTTGCTAAGGTCGTCCAGAGCGCCTAACCATACGCGTAGGGGCGAGGTCACCTCGCCCCTACATCGATGGTTTTGTCATATGCTCTTGGCCTGTCCACGGACGGTGGGCTATAATGCCGCCGGATCCCCAAACCATGGAGCGCAGACAGCATGACACAACCTCTCCCCATCGAAGATGACCAGAACGCGCCAGCGCCGTTCGGCGGCAGCGTCGTCCAGGCCGCCCAGGTCTCCGGCAACCGGCCCGAGCGCGTCGAGTGGTTCAGGACGCTGGGCCTCGGGCTGTTCATCCACTGGAGCGTCGACTCGCAACTCGGCATGGTCATCAGCCACTCGCTGGTCGGCGCGTCCGACGACTACGTGCGGCGCTACTTCGAGGAACTGCCCAAAACCTTTTGCCCGGAGCATTTTGCACCCGACGAGTGGGCGAGGCTGGCGAAGGTGTGCGGGTTCCGCTATATGGTGTTCACGACGAAGCACCACAGCGGCTTCTGCATGTTCGAGACGGCCACCACGGACTTCGGGGTCATGCACACGCCCTATCAGCGCGACATCACCCGGCAGGTGGTCGAGGCGTTTCGCCGGCAGGGCATCGCCATCGGCTTCTACTTCTCGCCCGATGATTTCTCCGTGCTGCGCCGGCAGGGCATCGAGATCGCGCGCGGGCGGCAGGAAGTGGACCCGCTGCACAACCCCGGCCTGATGGCGGTCAATCGGGCGCAGCTGCGCGAGCTGCTCACGCACTACGGGCCGGTGGACCTGCTCTTCTTCGACGGGCAGGCCGAAGGGCTCAAGCAGCTTGCGTGGGAGCTCCAGCCCGACGTGGTGGTGACGCGCGGGGACATGGCGACCCCGGAGCAGCGCCTGCCCGACCGAGCGCTGCCCGGCCCGTGGGAGAGCTGCATCACGATGGGCACCGCGTGGCAGTACCAGCCGACGAACGAGACCTACAAGTCGGGCCGCGACCTGATCCTGCTGCTGGCGGAGGCGCGGGCCAAGGGCGGCAACCTGCTGCTGAACGTCGGGCCGAAGCCGGACGGCGCGCTGCCCGAGGAGCAGGTCAGCCGGCTGATGGAGCTGGGGCTGTGGAACTTCATCAATGCAGAGGCCGTGTTCGGCACGGAGGCCTGCGAGCTGACCCGCGAGCCCGGCGCGTGGTACACCCGTCGCGGCAACACGGTCTATGCGATCCTGAGCGACATCGACTGGACGCAGGCGGAGGATACGACCGGCCACAGCTTCGCGCGCGGGCAGCGCACCTATGGCAAGCGCGCCGCGGTGACGCTGCAGCACGTCCGGACGAGTCCCGAGACCGTCGTGAGCGTGCTGGGCCAGTCCGGGCGGCACCTGGAATACAACGACGCGGCCGACCCGGCTCCCCGCTGGCAGCAGGACGACGCGGGGCTGCATGTCTCCATCATGAGCAGCCAGCGCATCTACGATGCGTGGGGCTGGAACAATCCGGTGGTGCTCAGGATCACGCAGGCGAGCGTGGGATAGGCGCCTGTCTGGGCAGGGACGGGGCAACGGATGGCGCACCTGCAGGTGCGCCTAACGGATAAACGGATGTGAGCAGCGCGCGGGTGGGTGATGTATCCGATTATCCGGTGCGCCGCGCAGCGGCATCCGTTGCCACGACCGTGATGAACGCGTGGCCGGGGAGCGCGAGGCGGCCATCCGGCGGGAGCGGCTGTGTCGCGCCGGTCCAGGGATCGAAGATCAGCGCAGGGCCGGGCACGGGCAGTTCGACCTGGAATTCGACCGGCGGCTGCGTCTCGTTGAACAGCATGAAGACGTGGCGCCCGGCTTCCTGCGCGTCATCCGGCTTGACGACGTGGCGCACCCGCAGCCCGGGCGCGTGCGGCGTGATGCGGATGTCGTGCGGGGTGCAGGCGTCCAGCCGCGCGATGAGGTCCATCTCCGCCATCCCCGCGTCGTAGCGCACGAGCCGGCCTGCGCTCTCCAGGCGGGCGAGGGCCGGCTCCGCCCGCGCATCGCACCGGCCCTCCACGATCAACGCACGGTAGCACATGCCTGCCAGGTGGATGCCCTCCGCATCCACGCGGCCGTCCTCCCACAGGTGACGCTCCTCCAGGTAGTTGAAGTCGCGCTGGTGCTCCAGGCAGGCCTTCGCGGGCTGCCAGGGCAGGCTGTTGGCCTGGCCGAGGATCGCGATGTGGCAGACGTGGCGGCTGCCGGTGTTCAGCCAGCTCAGCCGGCGGCAGGCATCCGCATATTCCCCGTAGCGATCCCACCAGGCCGCATGCGGGCCGACATCCGGCGGCCGCTCGTCGCGCCGCGGGCCGCGCACCGAGTAGTAGAAGGCATGCGGAAAGAGCCAGTTCACCCCGCGGATGAAGCACCAGTGGGCCAGCCAGGTCATCTCGTCCCAGGTGAGTTCGTGGCCGTATGCGCCGCAGCACTCGTTGGCGTTGCGCCGGCGGCCTCCGTGCAGCATCGCGGACGCGCTGCACTTGGCCTGCGTCGCCTCCCGGCCTTCGAGCGCGGACGGGTGGTCGGGCAGGACCCAGCGCCAGACGAGGTCCTGGCCGGGCGCATGGAAGAAGCGCAGCGGGCCAATGTCGCACCCTTGCGCCGGGTGGCCGGTCAGCGCGACGCCGTGCGCCTCGCACCAGGCGGACAACTGCGCGTAGAAGGTCTCCTCCATGCGCAGGCCGATGGCCCGGTCGTAGTCCGCGCGGTAGCGCAGCGCGTCCGGCTCGTCGTCGTACCAGAGCGCGGGGAGGTGGGGCGTGAAGTCGTAGCCCAGGAGCCGGCTGACCTCGGGCAGGATGCCGCGCGTGCCCGGCACAACGGCCTGGGGGCCGCGTCCTCGCTCGCGCAGGCGGCCCAGCGGCGCGGGCTCGTCGGTGAAGATGGCGGGGATCGTCGTGCCGAAGTAGTGGCCGAAGCGCGCAGCGAAGCCGTCGTAGACCAGGCGAATGAACGCAGCCACCGCGTCGGGGTTGAGGATATCGGCCGCGGGCGGCTCGTCCTCCGCCGGCCCCGGGCCTACATAGTGCAGCCCGCGGATGAAGCTGTCGACCGGCCGGTCGATGACCGTGATGAGGCGGCCGTCCGCGCGGGGCACGGTCGCGACGACGTTGGCATCGGGCGGCAGTGCAGCCTCGTCTTGCAGCAGGGCCAGGCCGCGGCACTGGTAGGCCGGGTTCGCTGCAACGACCTGGCCGGAGGAGGACCCGGAAGGGTACATGCCCTCGTCGTAGAGCACGACCGACATGCCCCGGCGCCGGGCCTCTTCGATGGCGACCGCGTAGTAATGCAGGAGACGCCCGGACATCCAGCCGAGCTCACGCGGCAGGCCGACGCGCGGGTGGATGACGAAGCCGTAGACCCCGTGGGCCTCCATGTCCGCGATCTGGCGGACGATCTCGCGCTCGTCCAGGTCGTCGTTCCAGAACCAGAACGGCATGACGCTGAACTCGCGCGGCGGCTGGAGCCATGAGGCCGGTATACTCATGCAGGTCCCTCTGAGATGATGGTGTCCAGTGTGACACCTGCGGAGTCCGGGTCGAGTGCTGCAACGAGCAGTGCTGCAACGAGCAGCGTTGCAACGAGCGGTGCTGCAACTAGTGGGTCGGTTGGTATGAGAAAAGCCATTCTTGTCACCCTGAACGGGTTAACGACGCAAAGCGCGGCGCCGCGCATCGCCAGTGAAGGGTCTCGTTGGCCGCACGAGATGCTTCGCTGGGGTCACGCGCCGATCAGTGTTGAGCTGCTAACCCGCTCAGCATGACAGAATGACAAGAACGCGCGTAATGGCAGCGATCAAGTCAAACGACCCACTGGCAGCGTTGCAATTTGCAACGCTGCAACGATTTCCCGGGCAATCGCCGCACCGCCAGTGCGGGCAGGCGAGCGCAGGCCCGCTTTGCGGCGCCGCCTGGCATCCAAGGTTGCTTCAGTATAGCACGCTTGTTCTGCTCTGTCAATACGCGAAAAAGTACTAGTTCCGCGATTTCAAATGCCGCCGGCGTCCATCGTTACCCTTCGTCTGGGTCTGCCTAATAGCGGCGCCACGTCCCGTCGCCGTGGAGCGCCAGCAGGACCGGCGCGAAGGAAGGTTCCTGCGCCATGTTGTACAGGTTGTCGCCGCAGAAGGCGACCGTGTTGCTCTTGACGATCACCCCCCGCTCGAACTCCTGCCGGGTCACGCAGATGCCCTTCTCCTGCTCCGTGGCCCAGCCGATGTCGCTGTCCGGGCCGCCGAGCTTGGTGAACCAGACGAGGCCGAAGCCGCGTATCGGTTCGATCTGCCCGGCCGGCGGGGTCAGCCCGCGGCCCTCGGGGAAGCTGTTGTCCCAGCGCCAGGCGTCGCCGCCGGTCTCGTAGCTGCCCTGCATCTTGTCTTCGCCCGCGAAGGTGAGCGCGTAGGTCCAGTCCCGGTCCGACCGCCAGAACATGTAGCCGCGGGCGAACGGCTGCCACGCGGCCCAGATGACCTCTGCGGCCGCGGTCGGGCAGCCCAGCTTCTCCCGATCCCAGGCAGGCGCCAGCTCGGACCCCACGCTGACGGCACAGCCAGGCGCGGGGGTATCGGTGCCGGCCGCGGGCCGGGTGGCCGCGGTGGTAGGTGATGGCGCCAGTGTCGGCGCAGTGGTGGCGGTCGCGGCCGTGACCTCAGTTGCGGCCGCGGCGGTCGGTGCAGTTTCAGTCGATGCGGCAGCCGCCACCTCGGCAGCGGTGGCCGTGGCCGACGGGCTGGGCGCGGCCGTCGGCGCCGCCTCCGCGGTCTGGGTGGCCCATGTGTTGGCGAGGGCCACGGCGAGCTCTTCTACGTCGATCGTGGGCGCCGGTGCGGGTGCAGGCGTGCAGCCCGCCAGGCTCAATCCGGCGAGCAGGACCAGTCCGAATATCAGGGCCGCAGTGCGGCGAGGTGTACGTTTCGTAAGGCGCATGATGCACCCCCTTTCGTTTGGGTTTTCTGTGCCTTCCTGGACACTATAGCATCGCGCGGCGGATGCGTCAAAGCATTGGGGCATGTG
>CAZTMA010000148.1:0-12439 GCA_964614645.1 uncultured Anaerolineales bacterium | reverse complement strand
GCGTGCGTGAACTGATGGCGCGGGCGGCGCCTGCAAGTGTGCAATGGCTGGGCGAGCGGGTGGCGGATGCGCGGCAGTGGCTCAGGAACCTGGTCCACTTCTTGCCGGCGCGCGCGGCGCGGCTCGTGGTGACGCTCCAGGCAGGGCTGTACGGGGTGCTGCTGTTTGCGCCGGGCGGGCTGCACGTATGGCGCCGGGGGGGGCGCACTGAGGTGCGGCCGTGGCTGCACTCCCGGCAGCAGCAGGGCAGCATCCGCCTCGTGCAACTGCTCCTGCAGGTGCTCGACCTGTTCGGCGTGCCGGAGGTCTTCGCGCTGGTGTGGCGCGGCCTGACCCGCACGTCGCGGCTGACCGCCGCCGAAATCGCGGCCGCGTCCGCGGTGCTCGGCCCGCGCGCGCTGCGCTACGACGACGTGCGCATTGCGGAGGGCGGCATCCTGCGCCTCGTCTTCCGGCTGAACGGCAATCGCGCGTTCGCCGTCTTTCACACCATCAACCTGCCCGCCACGGGCCACCACGCGCGCAGCCACCTCGACATCGTCCTGCACGAGCTGGTTCACGTCTACCAGTATGAGCGGGCGGGCAGCCGCTACTTCGCAGAGGCCCTGCTGGCGCAGCGCAGGGAAGGCTACGGCTACGGCGGTGCAGAGGGCCTGCACATGGCGCACAGCCACGGCCGCCGCCTGCGCGACTTCAACCGCGAGCAGCAGGCGCAGATCGTCCAGGACTACTTCGTGCATCTCGACGAGGTGGACCGCACGGCGTATGAGCCGTTCATCGGGGAGCTGCGCCAGGGGCGGATTTGAGGCCTCACCCCCTCAACCCCCCCTTTCCTGAACTTGGCCAAGTTCAGGAGAGGGGGCCGGGGGGTGAGGTCCGCGGCTCGCGCACCCACCACCGGAAAAGGCCGAACCCCACCAGGTAGGCGAGCGCGCTGACCGCGAAGAGCAGCCGGTAATCTACTTCGGCGAGGGCCGCGCCCAGCAGGGGCGCCGCGACGCCCACGATGCCGACCGCCGTGTTTGAGATGCCCGTGTAGGTCGGGCGGCGCGCCGGGTCGCACATCTCCAGCACAATCAGGATGCCGGATACGAACAGCGCACCGCTGATGACGCCGTTCAGCGCGAAGACTGCAAAGTACCAGTTCGGATTCGGCGCCACCCAGGCCAGCACGAACGCGGTCAGCCCCAGCACCGCCGCAATCTCCAGGTTCAGCTTGTGGCCGCGGCGGTCGGCCAGGAAGCCGAGCGCCAGGTTGCCGAATGTCTGCCCGATGAGCCAGGCGAAGGTGTACAGGCCCGCCGTTGCGTCGGGAATCTGCCAGCGGCTGACGGCCGACACCGTCACGAACCCCACCGACATGCCCCCCAGCGCCAGCAGCGCGCGTGCCATCAGGAAGTGTCGCAGATTCGTGTCCCCGCGCACCACCTCCGGCAGGGTCGCGAGATACTGGCGGTTGCTCCGCCGCGGGGCCGTCACCCGCTGCACCGGCTCGCGCGTCAGCGCGAGGAACCCCCAGCTGATCGTCACGAAGACTGCGGCAATCGCGAAGGTGTAGACGAAGTTCGTGGGAAACGCGAACCGTTGGAGCAGCCACGTGCTGACCAGCGCGCCGAGCGTGCCCATGCCCGCGCCGAGGAACTGGGTCAGCCCGAGCAGCCGCCCGCGGCGGTTGACCGGGAAGGTGCGCGCGATCAGGTCCTGCCACGACACGGCCAGCACGCCTGCGCCGAGCGAATGCCAGCCATAGATGCCGAGCAGCAGCAGCGCTCCCGCGAGCGGAGCCTGCCCGGCGACCCACGCCGTCGGCACGAGCAGGACGACCGGCAGGCGCTCGGTGAGGAAGCCGAGGTTGACGACCACCGCCTTCTTGCGCGGGATTTGCTCGCTGATGTTTGCCGTCAACAGCTGGGGGATATACCAGCCGGCCTGCGTGATGACCGCCAGCACGCCGAAGGCGAGCGGGTTGGTGGTCAGCTTGCTCAGGAAGAGCGACAGGATGGTGGAGGACGAGATGAACGCGGAACCGAACCAGAAGAACGCGCCGTCGAGCAGGTTGACGGTGAAGTTCCACGGGTAGTTGCGTTCGACCTCGGCGGCCAGCTCGTCGGGCGTGCGCTCGGGGATGGGCCGGTCGATTTCCAGGAGCCAGGCCAGCGCGGCCTTGAGGAAACCGCGGCGCCGGCGCGCATCGGGGATGGGGATGTCATTCATGCCCGCGATTTTATCACCGCTGCCGGAAAGGGAGTAAAATGGGGGTTCGGTCTCTGGATCTGGAGCGTCACATGGTCTACCTGCGCGTAGGGGTCAAGTCCTTTCAGAAGCACCTGGCGTATCGGGCGGCCAACCTGGCAGGCATCGCCACGAACACCTTCTTCGGCGCGGTCTACGTCCTCATCTACCGCGCCCTGTTCGAGGGTGGGCGGACCGTCAACGGCTACTCCGTCGAGGACGCGGTGACCTACGCTATCGTCGCGCAGTCGCTCCTGATGGCGATGTCGGCCTTCGGCAATCGCGAGCTGTCCGAGTCCATCGTCCGCGGCCAGATTGTCACCGACCTCTCCCGGCCCATCAACTTCTTCTTCTACTGGGCCGCGCTCGACCTGGGGCGGGCCGTCTACTACCTGGTCTTCCGGGGCATCCCGACCTACCTCATCGGCATCCTGCTCTTCCGGGCCCAGGCGCCGCTGGACGCGGCCGCGTGGGCGCTCTTCGGCATCAGCATCGTGACCGGCATGTGCGTCAGCTTCACATATCGCTTCATCATCAGCAGCTTCGCGTTCTGGACGATGGATGTGCGCGGGGTAATGTACCTCTCGAACACCTTCATCCTGTTTTTTGCGGGGTTCATCGTGCCCATCGCCTTCTTCCCCGCGCCGCTGCGCGCACTGGCCGAGCTGCTGCCGTTCCGGGGCCTCTCGCAGGTGCCGATCGACGTCTACCTGGGCAAGGTGGCCGGGCCGGAGCTGGTCCGCATCCTCGGCCTGCAGGCGGCGTGGATCGTCGTGTTCGGGCTGGCCGGCCACTGGCTGCTGGGCCGCATGATGCGCCGGCTGGCGATCAACGGAGGCTGAGCATGGTTCAGAACGCCCGCTACTACCTGCGCCTCTACTTCCGCCTGCTGGGCACGCAGCTGCGCGCCGAGATGCAGTATCGCGCCTCCTTCCTCGCGGACCTGCTCGGCAACCTGCTCGTCACCGGGCTGGACTTCGCCATGGTCGCCATCCTCCTGATTCGCTTCCAGGCCATCGGCGGCTGGACGCTGGCGGAGGTCATGTTCCTGTTCGGCGCATCGTCCGTCTCGCTCAGCCTGGCGGAGCTGTTCGTGGGCGCGTTCGACAACTTCGAGCAACTGGTGGTCCGGGGCGAGTTCGACCGGGTGCTGCTGCGGCCGCTGCCGGTCGTGTACCAGATGATGACCGGCGCGCTGGCCGTGCGGCGGTTCGGCCGGATGGCGCAGGGCGCGCTCGCGCTCGGCGCGGGGCTGTACCTGCTGCGGCCCGATTGGCACGCCGGCCACGTGGCCTTCTTCGGCGTGATGCTCGCCGGAGGCGCGCTCTTCTTCATGGCGATCTTCATCCTGGGCGCGACCTTCTCTTTCTGGTCGCCCCAGTCGGCGGAGCTGTCCAACATCTTCACCTACGGCGGGCAGTTCATGACGAGCTACCCCATGCACATCTACGAGGCGTGGATGCGGTCGCTCTTCACCTTCGTCATCCCGATGGCGTTCATCAACTACTACCCGGCGCTCTACCTGCTGGGCAAGCCGGACCCGACGGGCATGCCCGCGTGGCTGCCGTTCCTCGCGCCCCTCGTCGCCCTGCTCGTGTTCGTCGCGGCCGTGCGCGTCTGGCGCATCGGCGTGCAGCACTATCAGAGCACGGGGTCGTAACCTTGGACCATGATCCAGGTGATTGGCTTGATGGCCATGATTGAGTGAAGCATGATAACAGTCACCGAACTCAGCAAGGAATTCCGGGTCTACCGGCATCACCGGGGCGGGCTGGGCGCGCTGCGCAACCTCGTCACGCGCGAGCACCACATCGTGCGCGCCGTGGACCGGGTGAGCTTCCACATCGCGGCCGGGGAGCTGGTCGGCTACCTGGGGCCGAACGGCGCGGGCAAATCCACCACGCTCAAGATCCTGACCGGCATCCTCGTTCCGACGTCAGGCGCGGCGGACGTCGCGGGCCGCGTGCCGTGGCTCCAGCGGGCGGAGCACGTCCGGCGCATCGGCGCGGTGTTTGGCCAGCGGACGAGCCTCTGGTGGGACCTGCCCGTCATCGAGTCGCTGGACCTGCTGCACCACATCTATCGCGTGCCGGAGGCGCGCTACCGGGCCAACCTGCGGCTGTTCGATGACCTGCTGGAGCTGGGCCCGTTCCTCGACACGCCCGTGCGCAGCCTCAGCCTCGGCCAGCGCATGCGCGCGGACCTCTCCGCCGCGCTGCTGCACGACCCCGCGCTGCTCTTCCTGGATGAGCCGACCATCGGGCTGGATGTGGTGGCAAAGGAGCGCATCCGCACGTTCATCCGCACGATCAACCGGGAGCGGGGCACGACCGTCATCCTGACGACGCACGACCTGGGCGACGTGGAAAAGCTGTGCGAGCGGGTGATGATGATCGACCACGGGCGGCTGGTGTTCGACGGCGCGCTCAGCGACCTCCGGGGGCGCTTCGGGGAGGGGCGGGTGCTGGTCGTGGACTTCGAGAGCGTCCCGCCGGACCTGAACCTGCCCGGCGCAGAGCTGCTCCGGCGGGAGGTGAACCGGGTGTGGCTGCGCGTGGGCGGCAACGGGAGCGCCGGCAGCGTCTCGCAGGTGGTGCCGCTGCTGTTTCAGGCGGGCGCAGTGCTCGATCTCTCGGTGCAGGAGCCGGATATCGAGGATGTCATCCGCCGCATCTACGAGGGGCATCTGCTGGATGGTTGAACTGGCCCCCGCCAGTTGACAGACTGTTTATGCTACACTATCATGGCACAAACGCTGCAGCCGGTGTTAACACCGGGCCGCAACCCTATCACTGAAGGTAGATATGGCAAAAGCCGAAATCAACGCGGGCATCTGCGGGTTCCATACGACCGTCATCGCCCGGCAGAACGAAGATGGCACCATCCATCTCGACATTACGAGCGACTGCAAGTCGGTCTGCAAGCTGGCCGGCGAGCTGCAGGACGTCGACCCCTGGAAAGAGATTTCGTGGCGGCGCAGCACGCCCCAGCTGCACGAGCTGGCGCCGAAGTGCCTCGCGCACCCCGCCTGCCCTGTCCCCAGCGGGATCGTCAAGGCCATCGAGGTGGAGGCGGGCCTGGCCCTCCCTGCAGACGCTACGATCCACGTGTCGCGAGATAACGAATGATGGTCGGGCGGGCAGGGTGAGCGCGAGGTCTGCCCCACCTGCCTGAGTCAGCAGCGAAACACCATCGGGGTCATGGCCGCGAGGTGGCCTACGAAGTCACAGCCGGTCCCGAGTCTGCCAGCACCGCTCCTACGCCAGTGGCAGTTCGGCGCGCTTGTCGCCGGCGGGCTGCTGGTCGCCGGCTATTTCGGCCTGCGCGTGAGTTGGAGCGATGCGGCCGCGCTGGCTTGGGCGCTGCTGACGCTGCCCGCACTCATCGCACTCCTCCTCTTCCTTCTGCGCAACCTCCACCTCAACGCACCGCCTGATTCGGGCCAGCTGTTCACCGACCTCGGCCCCGCGAACATCATCACGCTCGCGCGCGGGCTGGTGGCTGCCGCGCTCGCCGGCTTCGTCGTGCTGCCCCGGCCGCCGGAGCCGCTGGCGTGGCTCCCGTTCGTGCTCTACAGCGGCGTCATCTGGCTGGACCTGCTCGACGGGTATGTCGCGCGGCGGACGGGCAGGGTCACTGCGCTCGGCGTCAAGCTCGACATGGAGTACGACTGCTTCGCCGGCCTGATTGCCTCCGTGCTGGTCGTGCGCTACGGGCAGCTGCCGTGGTGGTATCTCTCGTGGGGCCTGGCCCGGTACATCTTCATTGCGGGCCTGGGCCGGCTGGAGCGGCAGGGCCGGCCCATCTACCCCCTCCCACCGTCGGTCATCCGCCGGATTGCGGCCGGGCTGCAGATGGCCTTCGCCAGCGTCATGCTCATGCCGCTGTTCAGCCCACCTGCGACGACCGTGGCAGGCGTCTGTTTCCTCGCGCCGCTCCTGCTGGGCTTCGTCCGCGACTGGCTGGTGATGAGCGGTGCGGTCCCCGCTGACGGGCCGGGCTATCGGGCAGTGGCGCGCGTGTATGACCGGGTGGCGCGCTGGCTGCCGGTGGCGCTGCGGCTGGCCGCCGCGCTCATTGCCGCGCTGTACCTCGCGCCGCACCTGGGCATCGTGGGCCTGCTCGCGCTGGTGGGCGGCGTTGCGCTGCTGCTGGGCGTGGGGAACCGATTTGCCGCCCTTCTCGTCCTCTTAGCGATGTGCCTGGATGTGCTCATGCAGGGCTATCAGCCGCAGCACGCCGCGCTCACCGTGGCGCTGACCGGCATCCTGTACCTGGGCGGCGGCGCGCTCGCGCTCTGGCCGGCGGATGACGCGCTGTTCGTCGAACGGCGGGGCGGGCGACGACTACCCCTTGCAGTGCCACCTCCCGGCCACGCGACCTGACAACCGGGATGCCCGGCGTCCGCGAGAGGACGGGGCGAGGGAGGAGGCCTTTCAACATGACGCGATTCAACATCGGTATCCTGCTGCTAATTATCACGCTCCTGGCGGCATGCGCGCCCGCCTCGCTGACGTCCGCCACTGCCGGTGTCACGACTACGCCGCCCGCAACTGCCACCGCCACTGCGGTGGTCGAGGCGACTGAACCTTCCACCGAGACGCCGGTCCCCACGACCACGACTGCTGCCGCCACGCCGGCCCCGTCAGCGACGCCTGAGCCGGCGGCATCGCCGGCGGCGCCCACTGTTGCGCCGGCTGCAACCGAGGCGCCTACAACGGTCGCTGCGCCGCCGGCCGCAACTCCACCCGCAGAGGCTGCGGCCGACATCGACATCATCGTGGACAACCGGGATGCCGGCTTCAGCTTCACAGGCAGCTGGTTCATCGGCGACGGCGGCCAGTCGTACAACGGCGACTGCCACTGGGCTCCGCGCGGGACCGGCAACATCGCCTACTACAACCCGCAGCTGCCCGTCGCCGGGTCATACGAAGTGTTCGGCTGGTGGTGCGGCGACATTCATCACGACCAGACGACCGACGCCCGCATCTACATCTACCCTACGCAGGGCCGCATCGTGCCGTACCAGGTCAACGTCGACCTGCAGCAGAACGCCGGCCGGTGGGTCAGCCTGGGCACGTACTACCTCGAAACGAACGCGTCGTTGAGCACCGGCAGCAACCTCTTCGGCAACCTCGTCGCGGACGCCTACCGCTTCGTCTATCGCTCGCCCGATGATGTGTCCGTGACGCCGACGCCCGCGCCGACGCGCCAGATGTGGACCAACCACCCGCCCAGCCCGCTGGAGCAGCTTTCGTCCGGCGATCTGTCCGCGCGGTTCGGGCTGGTCCAGTGGATGTATCCGTACACGCCTGTCATTTGGACGTGGGAAGGTGACTTCGATGACTGCCAGGTCTTCCCGCGGTCGGGCTGCAGCGGCCAGCGACATGGCTGGGAGGCGCACGTCAAGTACGAGGACGAAGTCTTTCCGTATCGGGTCAGCAGCGACTACCGCCACGTCTCGCTGGAGTATCCGCTCGCCGTATCGGGGCGCCAGACGCTCTACCTGATGGTGGCGAAGGGCTCCTGGTTCATGCGCTTCGACCGCTACCCGGACGACACCTGGTGGGCCTCCAGCTCGACGTACGAGCCGGGCGATGCCGCCGTCTCAACCCCGCTGGACCCCGCGACCGTGGCCGAACTGCGCAGATTGGCTGAGAAGTATAACACCGTGCGGGCTAAGCTCGATGGCGGCTTCGAGATAACCTTCTACGGCTTGGGGCGTTTCGTGGAGTTCGAGCCGGAGGATGTGGTGGCGATCGAGCGGCTGATTGAGGGGCTGCGGCTGACGGCCGTGCCGGTGGAGTGACCTCACCCCCCGGCCCCCTCTCCTGAACAGAAAAGAGCGTTCAGGAGAGGGGGAGGTGCGGGACGCATAACTCCCCCTCTCCTGAAGTCCGGTCAGTTTCGGACTTCAGGAGAGGGGGCCGGGGGGTGAGGTCAGTTATTCTGCGCCCCCTCGTTGACCCAGCGGGCAATCAGGTCGACCTGGTCCTGGGTGAGCTTATCGCCGCGCTTGGGCATCTTGCCTTCGGAAATCAGCTTGACCAGGAGGCTGTTCGCTGCGTCGCCCGCAACGATGACCGCGCCGCTCTCGCCGCCCTTCATCACGTCCTCATGGGTCCGCAGATCCAGATCACCTTTCTCGCCGTCCTCGCCGCCGTGACACTTGATACATGAGGCCTGGAAAACCGGCATCACGTCGCCGGAGAAGCTGACCGGGGTGTCGCTGACCGCGGCAGGCTCCTCAGTGGGCGCTTCGGTGGGCGCTTCCGTGGGCGCTTCCGTGGCCGCAGGGGCTTCGGTCGGCGCTTCCGTGGCGGCCGGGGCCTCAGTCGGGGCTTCAGTCGCAGCCGGGGCCTCGACCGGTGCAGTAGTGGCGGCGGGCTGGCTGCCGGTCGTCGCTGCGGGCGCGGCGCAGGCCGTCAACAGCGCGGCCAATGCCACGATTGCGAGCCAGGCCGATAGCTTGCCGGACAGGGTGTAGGGCCGGTGATTGCGGTTCATCGTCTCTCCTTCTGATGCAATACGCTGTTTGGTAACTTACATGCTGTTTAAGTTGCTATACTCACTCTCCAGTATACGCCGGACCGTTGTCTGTTGGATTAAGGCCGGGTGAGAAACTTGTTGGATTTCGGTTTAGGCGGAGCCACAACACGGGCCGCGCTTCTGTGCGGCGTTTGTGGTATACTGACCCAGGCTACACACAGCCATCTCTGGAACAGTGAGGACAGGTGCCCATGACCGAAGCCAACATCACTGAGATCCTGTTGTCCAGCCTGCGGAGCCAGGCCGCGCGCTTCCCCACAGAGCTGCGTGACATCGAGGTCGCGCTCAACGCGCTGGAGCTGCGCCGCGCCTTCACGCTCATGCACCGGCTCAAGGAGCGCGGGGTGTGGGAGCCTACTGCAGAAGCCAGCGAGGCCCTCGAGGACTTCTGGTGGGAGTACGGCCAGTAAGGGGCCAGGTGTGAACATCCAGGAGTTTGCGGTCTCGGGGATCGGCACAAACCTGTGGCTCGCGCTGGGCCGGCTGCCACCGCGCACGGGCCATGCGATCGGGCGCTGGTTCAGCCGACAACTGTATCTGCGCAAACACGGCTTTGCCTACCGCACGCTCTATGCCAACCAATCCGTCGTCCTGGGGCCTGCGGCAACGCCCGAGCAGGTGGACGCGGCAGTCGCCGCGGTGCTGCAGCACGCGGGGATGAGCCAGTACGATGTCGTCCATGCCATCGCGCACGGGGAAGCGGCCATCATCAACAGCGTCGAGCTGGGGCCGGACTTCTGGCCGCATTTCCAGGCGGCCCGCGCCACCGGGCGGGGCATCTTCATCTGCGGCGCGCACCTGAGCGCGTTCAACCTGGGATTCCTGTCGTTCGCGCTCTGCGGCAACGTCCCCATCCAGATTCTCTCGACGGCCCGGACCGAGGGCGGCTTCCGGATTGTCTCGGAGATGCGCAACCGGGGCACGCTGGAGGAAACACCCATCGATGGCCCGGCGCTGCGCAAGGCCATCCAACGGCTGCGTGAGGGCGGCATCGCCTTGATCGGGGTGGACTGGCCGGTGCCCGTGGAGGCGGCCGAGCGGTCTGTCTTCTTTGGCCGCCCGGCCTGCCTGCCGACGGGTTACGTGCGGATGGCGCTGAGCGCAAATGCCGTGCTGCTGCCCCTCGCCTGCCGCTGGACGCCGGAGCGGGGCTACTACGTGATGGCCGCCCCCCACCTTGAGCTGGAGCGAACCGGCGACCGGGAGCGCGACATCCAGCACAACGTCCGCCGGATGCTCAGCGTGGTGGAGGGCTGGATTCGCGAAACGCCCGACCAGTGGCTGATGTATTACCGGGTCTGGCCGGAGGATTGAGGCGTTGGCCTACGCGCCCCACAGGATGCGGTCGACCTCGGCGGGCGTGCGCTGCTGCAGCCAGGCCTGATAGTCCGCCTCGATGGCCTCAGTCCACTTGGTGTCCATCTGGCTGGAGTTGTACACCCCCTCGCGCAGCCGCTGGAACCCGAACGCCTCGCGCAGGCGCATGTCCTCCGAATGCTCCACGACCTCCTGGGCCAGGTGCGGCGGGATGAACAGCACGCCCGAATAGGTGCCGAGCACCACGTCGCCGGGCATGCACGTCGCCACGCCGATCCGGCACGGCGTGTTCAGGCCGACCAGCGTCACGTCCGCAATGCCGGTCGGGTCGATGCCCTTGCAGAAGGTCGCGAGATTCGGAATCTCCAGGATCTGCTGCGCGTCGCGGATGCCGCCGTAGATGACCTGGCCGCGCTGCGTGCGGGAGGCGATGGCGGTCGAGAGATTGCCGCCCGAATAGGTGCCCTTGTAGACCTTGCCGAAGAGGTCGATGACGATGACATCGTCCTTGACGAGCGTCTGGATGACCCAGGAGTTCATCTCCCCGATGCGCCCCTCTTCGGTGTGGCCCATCTGCATCAGGGTGTCGTGCAGGTCGGGCCGGCGGGGCACGAACACGCCCGTCACCGCCCGGCCCACCAGCGTCTTCTCCGGGTGCAGGTTGGTCCAGTCGCCCTCGAACTGGAACTGGTAGCCCTTGTTCCAGCAGACCCCCCAGGCCTCCTCCGTGGTGACGTACTGCATCCGGCGAATAACGTCGTCGGAGACGCGGGGCCGCCCGTCGTCGAACCGCTCGCCGGTCCAGAGCGGGGTGAGCTGGATGATGTCATCGCGCGAGTTGAAGTGCATGGATATCATCTCCTCAGTCAAAAAATCCCTGGTCGTCTGCCGAGAGGTACGCGCTGGCGCGATCCGGGTTCAGCTCGACGCCCAAGCCCGGCGTGTCCCACACCTCGATGAGGCCGTCCTTGACGATGGGGTTGGGCAGTCCGTCTACGATGTCATACCACCACGCCGGCTTGCCGACGGGATACTCGAACGCAATGTAGTTGTCGGGCATGGTCGCGCAGACCTGGACGAGTGCAGCCAATCCGATCAGCCCGTCGAAGATGCCGTGAGGGGCCATCAGGATGCCGTGCAGGTCGGCGTACTCCGCAATCCACTTGAGCTCCGCGATGCCGCCGACATCCGCCGGGTCCGGCCCGACGATGTTCACGGCGTGGGTCTCGATCAGCTCCCGGAAGTTGTGGCGCAGGTAGATCTGCTCGCCGGTGTGGATGGGCGTGGAGGTCGCCTGCGTCACGTCCCGATAGACATCGGCCTGCACGTAGGGCGTGTAGTCGCCGGTGAGCATGTCCTCCAGCCACATGACGTTGAGCGGCTCCACCGCCTTCGCCAGGCGCAGCGCGTCGGTCGGCAGCCAGCCGGGGCCGCAGTCGAGCGCCAGCCCGATCTCGTCGCCCAGTACCGCCTTCATGGCCTCGACGCACGCGACCATGTGCTTCAGCCCGCGCTCGGTCAGCGGCCCGCGGTTGGGGTGGGGGAAGCCGCGGCGCACGTCGCCGTAGGTCAGCTCGGGATGGTTGTACAGCGTGGCGCTGTGGAAGCTGATGCTGCTTTTGATGATGCTGAAGTGCTCCGGGCTGGCCTTCATCTTCGCGACATCGTCGGCATAGTCCTGCGGGCTGGAGCCGGTCATGGGGAAGCGGATGCCGCCGTTGTAGACGCGCACGTGGTCGCGCACCTTGCCACCCAGCAGCTTGTAGACGGGCAGCCCGGCGGCCTTGCCCGCGATGTCCCACAGGGCCATCTCGATCGCGCTGACCGCGCTGCCCCACGGCTTGAAGCTGCCCAGCCGCCGGATGCGCTGCATGACGCGCTCGACGTTGGTCGGGTCTTCGCCCAGGATGTAGGGCTTGTAGAATTCGACGTGCGGCTTGAGGTAGTGCTTGGGGTTCTCGGCCTCGCCCCAGCCGGTGATGCCTTCGTCGGTCGTGATGCGGATGACCGGGTTCTGCCCGATGATGGCGCAGCGGACGTCGCTGATGTGCAGCGGGAAGGACTTGCGGCGGTAGGTCTGTTTGAGCGCGCCGGCTTCCGCCGGTTCGAGCAGGTTGTCGGCCAGGGGATGTTCCGCGACCGGGCCGCTTGCAGGTAACGGGTTGGACATGGGAAGGCTCTCCAGGGTAACAAGATGTGACAGAAGGTGGCGGATGCCCGCCGGGAGGTACGGTAGGGATTCTAGCACCTTGCGGGCGGGGTGACAAGGTGACGGGGTGACGGGGTGACGGGGTGAAGAGGTGAACAGGTGAAGAGGTGAAGAGGTGAACAGGTGAACAGG
>CAZTMA010000147.1:0-12711 GCA_964614645.1 uncultured Anaerolineales bacterium | reverse complement strand
GGTAATTCCAGGATTGCCTCGAAGACTACTCGTTTTCCACTACGGCGTTCAGTCTCTCGAATACGTCGAGAGCTTCCTGCAGGAGTGACCAACGCGCTGCCTTCAGGTTCGTAGTCGGCGCTTCAGCGCCCGCCCGCACCCGGGGCGCTGAAGCGCCGACTACGAACTGAGGTGCGGCTACACCCTCTCTCCCTTCGCCCGCGGCCCCGCACCGGACACATTGACGGGCCGGAAGCCCAGCGCAAACGCAGGGGAATCCGGCGCGAGCGTGAAATCGCACGCGGCGACATCCTGGAACAGCGGGTCGGCGACGAGCGAGTGCACGTCGTTCCCCTTCGCCTGCCACTCTGCCAGGCTCAGCCCGGGCACGGGCTGCGTGCGCCCGCTCTGTCGCGGCCCGGTCAGCAGCGGCTCGCCCGCGAGGTCCCAGAACAGGTTCAGGTCGGTAATGATGTCGCGGTGGGAGAAGTCGCAGCCGTAGCCGCCGATAAAGATGGGCTGGCCGTCGGTGAGGACGATGTTGCGTTCGAACGTGAACGAGAGATGGTCACCCGACCGGCCCAGTGCAATCTGGCCCTCCCCACCGAACGCGAAGATGTTGTTGCGCACCGTTGCCTCGCGGCCATAGTGCATATGGAACGGCTGGCTGGTCGTGCGGTAGCACAGGTTGTCCTCGACCACGATGTGCGAGCTGCCCTCGTCCAGGTAGACGGCCCAGCCCCCGTAATTGGCCTTTTCCACATCGTGAATCCAGTTGCCCCGGATCACCGTGCCCGGCTGAATTCCCAGCGTGTAAATGCCGCCCATGTCGCTCAGCCACGCCTTGCCGAGATGGTGGATGTGATTCGCCTCGAAGCGGTTGTCTGCGGAGATGTTCTCCGTGAAGCCCCAGACCCAGCCGCAAGAGATGCCGCTGTAGTAGAAGTCGTGAATGTCGTTGTGGCTGACGAGGTTGCCGAAGGCGTGTTTGAGGAACACGCCGATGCCGCTGTGATAGACGCGTCCCCCGTCGTGGATATGATTGTCGGTGATGCGGTTGTGGCCCGTCCGCAGCGCGACCGGCCCGAGCGCGTCCGCGCCGTTGACCTTCACCCCGCCTGCGCCCAGGTCGCTGATGTCGTTGCCGATGATCCGGATGCCGCTGCACCCGCCGGCCAGCTCGATGCCGTAATAGCCGGCGTGGCGGATGGTGCAGTCCTCGATCGCGCAGTGGCGTGCAGCGGTCAGGCTGAGCGCGCCGGGCACGTGACTGGCGGCTTGCGGTGAGGCCGCATATTTGCGCGTGGCCGGCATCCCGGTGTCCGGCTCGACCGGCACCTCTAGCTCGCGCCAGTCCGCATGCTCGAACGCCAGGCCCTCGAATCGCAGGTGCTCGACGTACCGGTGGTTCGCCGCATCGCCCGTCAGGACCAGCAGCTGGTCCGTCACCGGCACGTAGACCTCGGCCGTGTCCGGCGTCTCCCCCGCCAAAGGCAGGTAGTACAGCCGGCCTGCGGACCGGTCCAGATACCACTCGCCCGGCTCGGTCAGCGCCTCGAAGACGTTATCCACGTAATACTTGGCGTAGCGGGCGCGGAAGTCATCCTTCAGCGCGAACATGCTGTAGCGCGTCGAGACGACTTCCCGGGTGGCCGGGTCGAACGCAGCAACGGGCATGCGTTCCTCGATCCAGTAGTGCGCGACCACGACCTCGATGTCCGCCAGGTTGTGCCACGGCTCGAACTGCCCCGGCTCCGCGGTGAAGCGGTCGTACCCGTCGAACAGGTCCACCGTCGAGGACGCATCGAAGCGGATGTTTGGGACTGCGGCCATGCGGTAGAAGTCGTCGCGGCCATCGCTGCCCTCCGTAATCTTGGGCAGGCGCGGCCGGCTGCGGCGGTCGCCGTTTACGAACAGCGACCGGAAGTGCCACTTTCCTGCGGCCACATCGGGCAGGTCCACCACCCAGGCCGTGCGACCGTTGACCTGCGCCGTGCGCCAGCCGGTGATGCGCCGTGCGCCGTCGAGAACCGGCTGCTCGCCGGCGTAGGCCGCGTAGGTCACGGGCCAGGCGTCGTCGGGCGTGAACGTGAGCGGTGCGGCGAGCGGGTAGCGCCCCCCGCGCAGCCACACGGTCACCGGTCCGGCCAGTTCACCCTGCCGCCGGGCCGCGCGAATCACGTTGCGTGCCTTCTCCGGCGTCGCAAAGGGTCCGTCCGTCCGCTCTGGGTTCGGCTCAGCCAGCTTGCCCGACCAGCGGTCGTTCCCCTGGGTCGAGACGTACAGTTCGTGCTGCGATGTCTGCATGTTTTGCTCCTTACTTTGTGAACGGGCATGTGTTCCGGGGGATTACCGTCCTCGGCCCGGTGCATCTATAATAAGCGCAATATATCACACTGGGTCAGCCAGTTAGGGCATTGTGCCTCATGCTTGACTCCCTTGCCGCTGTCTTGGCCGTCTTCATCGTTGCGGTCCGCCGGTTGTGGTCCGGCCGCGGGCTGGCTATGGCGGCCGCGTTTGGCTTAACCGTCATCGTGGCCTTTACGTTGGGCGTGCCGCTGTATACCGATGCAGTGTATCACCAGGTGCTCACGACCGAAATCGGGCGGAGCGCAGGCTGGCGCAAACCCGCGTTCGCCTTCCTGTTCCGCTTCGTCGCGCGCGGGAACGTGGATCCGGGTGCGGATATGTGGACGCACCTGGAACCGGCGGACCGGTACATGACGGACGAGGTGCCGGGCATCCTGGGCCTGCCGCGTCGGCTTTATGTGCGCTACTTCAGTACGGACAGTTTCCCGGTTTTCCCTGCCACGGGCGGCGATTCCAGCCGCACGGCCACCTACGATGCCGGGCAGCAGGCTCTGACGTACCTGTCGCTCGGCCACCTGAGCGACCTGCCGGAGCACGTCTCGCTGGACGGGCGCTGGCCGCAGGAGATGGCCGGGCCGGGCGATCCGGTCGAGGTCCTGATCAGCCAGAGCGCGGCCAACGAGTTGGGGCTGCAGGTGGGCGAGCGGTACGTTGTCTACGCAAACAAGGTGGCGGGCTTCCGCGGCCAGATGCTGGCGGTAATCACCGGCATCTGGGCGCCGAACGACCGGAACGAGACCTACTGGTTCACCGACCCCTATGTGTTCGATTCCGTGCTGCTGACGACGGAGCGTAACTTCGCCGCGTTCGTGACCCCTACGCTCGTGGGCGACACTGCGGTGGCCCAGTGGTACATGCACTTCGACGATGCCCCGGTGCGATCCGATACGGTCGCTGCCTTGTTGGAGCGCATGGCACGCGTCCAGACCCATATCGAGACGCTACTGCCCGGCACCCGGCTCGAAGCCTCGCCCGAACGTTCCCTCAACCAATATCAACGGAAGAGCCGCCAGCTCACCGTGCAGCTGCTGGCGTTCAGCACGCCCATGCTGCTGCTGCTGTTTGCCTTCCTGACCCTCGTGGCCGGGTTGATGGTGGACAACCGGCGCAACGAGACGGCGGTGCTGCGCAGCCGCGGGGCCAGCGCATGGCAAGTCGTCGGCATCGCGGGCGTGGAGGCCGTCATCCTGGCCGGGCTGGCCGCCGCGACCGGGCTGCTGCTCGGGATCTACGTTGCC
This sequence comes from uncultured Anaerolineales bacterium, assembly GCA_964614645.1. Taxonomy (GTDB): domain Bacteria; phylum Chloroflexota; class Anaerolineae; order CG2-30-64-16; family CG2-30-64-16; genus MWBF01. The sequence continues at coordinate 9,124 of CAZTMA010000147.1, read as the reverse complement.
AGGCTGATGGGCCTGACGCGCAGCTTCCTGGCGTTCGATAACCCCACCGGCATTCCGGTCGAGGTCACGCCGGCTGCGCTTCGCATCGGCGCAGTCGCAGTGCTCCTGGCGGTCCTCGTCATCGTGCTGCCGGTCTTTGGCGCCGCGCGCCACACCATCATCACTTACAAGCAGCAGCGCGCCCGCAGCCTGGCCGCGCCCCGGTGGCAGCGCGCTTGGCTCGACGTCCTGCTGCTTATCCCTGCAGCCTACGGCACCTACCTGCTCCGCGGGCAGGGCGCCATCGCCCTTCCCGCCGCCCTGGCTACGGTCAGCGAGGACGCCTTCGGCAATCCGCTGCTGTTCCTGGTCCCGGCCTTTGCCATGATCGCAGTCGCCCTGCTCCTGCTCCGGCTGATGCCCTTGCTGCTGCGCGGCCTGGCCTGGCTGCTGGGCCCCGTGCCCGGCGTGTCCCTCGTCCTGGCCACCCGCCAACTGGCACGCACACCCGGCTTCTACGCGACCCCGCTCCTGCTGCTGGTCCTGACGCTGGCCCTGGCGACCTTCACCGCCTCGCTCGCCGCAACGCTCGACCAGAACATGCTCGACCGGGTGCGCTATCGCGTGGGCAGCGACCTGACGATCGTGGAGATGGAAGGGACGTCGCCTTCGGCTGGCTTCGAGCAGCTGGCGGAGAGTTCGCGCGGGGGGCAGGCAGCCCAGCCGGCGCCGGTCCCGAATACCTCCGGTTCCATGTCCAACTATGCGGCGCTCGACGGTGTGGCAGAGGTCACGCACGTCGGGTCATACCGGGGAACCGTCCGGTTCAGCGGCAGGAACGTCACCGGCCAACTGATCGGCGTGGAACGGGTCGGTTTCAGCCGGGTCACGTTCTGGCGCCGCGACTTTGCGGACCAGTCGCTCGGCACGCTGATGAACTCCCTCGCCGGATCCGGCGATAGTCTCCTGCTGCCCGAATCCGTCATGCAGGAGCAGTCGCTCAGGATCGGTGACCGCGTGCAGGTGATCGTCACCCTGGAGGACGGCCACGCGAGCATCCCGTTCCGGGTGGCCGGAACCTTCCGTCTCTGGCCCGGCTGGTATCCGGATCCGGAGGATGACCGGGCGGGGTCGCTGTTCGTCGGCAACCTGGACTATATCTGGGATATGGCCGGCTTCCAGCTGCCCTATCGTGTCTGGATGAAGCTGGAGCCGGGGGCCCGCCCCGCGCAGGTGCTCGCCGGCGTGGAGCGGCTGGGCGTCACCCTCGAACGGGCGGATCACACCGAGGAGCTGATCGAGTCGGAGCAGGCGCGGCCCGAGCGCCAGGGGTTGTTCGGCGTGCTGTCGGTCGGCTTCGCGGCGGCAGCCTTGCTCACCGTGCTGGGGTTCTTCCTGCACATTATCTTCTCGCTGCGCCGCCGCTACATCGAACTGGGTGTGCTCGCCGCCATCGGCCTGGACAAACAGCAGATTGCCACCCTGTTGGGCTGGGAAATGCTGGTCTTGCTCGGCACCGGCGGGGCGGCCGGCACGCTCCTCGGCGTGACCGCGAGCCGGCTATACATCCCGTTCCTGCAGGTCGGCGCGACGGTCGAGGCCCGCACGGTGCCCTTCCGCATCATCCTGCCCTGGCCTGCGCTCTATACGATCTATGCGCTGTTCGCCGCGATGTTCGTGCTCGCGCTGGCAGCACTGGTTATGTTTGCGTTCAGGATGCGGGTGTTCGAGGCGGTCAAACTGGGTGAAACAGGGTAGGCCGTATGGACATATCCGCGCACGAGGAAAGGAAATACTTGATGCAAGCCTTTTTCACCAAAGCCCCTATGCTGTTCGAAAGCCGGGAAGTTGAAATCGAGCCGCTCGCAGCCGACGAGGTGCTCGTCCAGGTCAAGGCGTGTGGCGTCTGCGGCTGGGATGTGCTCGTCGCGCAGACTGTGGCGCAAGACTGGAGCCCTATCGGCCACGAGTTGTCCGGCACGGTCGCCGAGGTCGGCAGCGGTGTGCGCGGGTACGCGGTCGGCGACCGGGTGGTCGTGGAGAACTCCACCTTCTGCGGTGTCTGCGAGCAGTGCAAGCGCGGCAACGTCGTGCACTGCACCAACCTTGACCATCACCGCTCCCCGGGTGGGTTCGCGGAGTATATCAAGGTGCGTTACACCGGGCTTTACCCGTTGGGCGACGTGGATTTCTGCGCGGGCGCGCTGGCCGAGCCGCTGACGGTGGCCATCGACATGATCGAGGCGGCGGAAATCCCCCTGGCAGGCCGCGTGGCGGTGTTCGGGCCGGGGCCGATCGGGTTGATGATTGCCAGGCTCGCGCTGGTGCGGGGCGCAGCGCGGGTCTACCTCGTGGGCCACGCACACTCCCACGCGCGCTGGGCCGCCGCGCGCAAGCTTGGTGTCACCGACTGCGTGTACGACGATGAGCAGGACGTGACAGCCTATTTTCGTGAACGCGAGCCGCAGGGCCTGGACCGCGTGCTGGTCACCGCGCCGCCGTCGACCATTGCCACTGCGGTGAAGTTGTGCCGGTTTGGGGGGATTATCACGTACGACGGCATCAAGTTCGGCGGAGCGGAGACGATCGAACTGGACGGCAACGCGTTTCATTTCAACCGGCTGCAACTGCGGGGCGTGCATTCCGTTCCCAACCTCGGCTGGCCGCAGGCGCTCGAGCTGTTGGCCACGCGCGTGATAGACCCGGACCTCTTCATCTCGCACGTCTATCCGTTCGACCGCGTGCCCGAAGCCGTCCAGTTTGCGGCGACTGCGCGCTCGGAGACCATCAAGGTGATGGTTGACTTCTCGCTGTGATTGAGACCGTGCGGGAGCACGGGAGGAGGATGACATGCTAGCCAGCCCGGGCGCCCCCAAGTGGGGCATCGTCGGCTGCGGGAACATCTCCCGCTTTCATTTCAACGGACTCATGAAGGCCGGCGCGACCATCGCGCACATCGCTGATTTGCGCCCTGAGGCCGCACAGCCCTGGGTGGAAGCCACCGGCGCGCGCTTCTCGACCGACTACGGTGACCTCATCGCCGACCCGGAGGTCACAGTTGTGGATGTGCTCACCGATTCCCGCTATCACCATCCCATCGTCATGGCGGCGCTGGCTGCCGGCAAGGATGTGGTCTGCGAGAAGACGCTGATGGACAGTGCGGCGGAGGCCACCGATGTCGCCCGGACTGCGCTCGCCGCCAACCGGCTTTTCTTTACCGCGTACATGAAGCGCTTCTTCCCCATGGTGCAGAAGGCCAAGGAACTGCTGCCGTTGCTGGGGCGGCTGTTCAGCGGCCACGTCAGGGCCTACCAGAAGTGGGGTAACTACTATGAAGTGGCGGAGGGCAATCCCGCAGGCTGGGTCATCGACAAGTACGGCGGCGCTGTCATCAAGTGTGCGGCCAGCCACATGATCGACATGACGCTCCACCTGCTGGGCCGGCCGCAGAGCCTCTACGCGCATGTGGATTACATTCCACAGTCGAGCTTCGACCGGAAGGCGCTCGCGCTTTTCGAGTATCCAGGCGGCCTGGCTGTCACGCTGGAAGCCGCAACCCACCCGCTGGAACGGATCGGTTACGAGCGCAACTCCTGGGATGAGCGCGTGGAGCTTAACGGCGTCAACGGGCGGCTGGAACTTTACTTCGTGCGCTGGGACCAGCCCGAGAACAACGGCGCGCTGCTCGTCCACTATGACAACGCCACCGAGGCCGCAACCGAGTACCGCTTCGCGCCTGTCAACCCGTTCGATCTCGAGTTGGCTCACATCAACGGCTGCCTCGCGCGGCGCGAGCAAAGCCATCCTGATGTCGTGGACGGTTTCAACGTGGATGTCATCATCGAGGCGATGGTGGAATCGGGGCGCCGCCGCGCCGCGCTGGACCTGGATTGGCGCGGCCTGTAAGCCGCAGAGTTCGTGCGGTATAGTGGCTCGAATAAGTCGAGAGCTTCCAGCGGGAGGGACACAACCCGTCGCCAAGCGGGGCGGACTGCGCTCGCCCGCTGTTTCTATGTTTGTAGTAGGCGCTTCAGCGCCTCGAGTGCGAGCAGGCGCTGAAGCGCCTACTACAAACCGGGCGCTCAGAACAACTCATCCCACGTCGCCGCCCACTCGTCCCGCCGCCGCCTGGGCCTGACCACGGGCGGCGGGACGGGGCGATGGGCGCCGCAGAACTCGCTGGCGGCCAGCGCCAGGATGCAGGCCATGGCCCGGTCGTCGTGCTCACCAGGCGGTGCGGCCAGCGTGCCGCCGTCGATGGACGCGAGCTGCCAGTAGGTGCGCTCGTCGTGGATGACCAGCGCCCGATCGCGCAGGGCGGACACGGCATGGGCGAAGGCCTGCGCCTTGCTCGCGCCGGTGGTCAGCCAGCCCGGCGCATGGTCGGGACCGTAGACGACCCCCTGGCTGCCCCGCAGCATCTGCAGCACCGCATGGCCGTGATTGTTGCGCTCCACCAGGATCTCCGCCCCGTTGTAGAGGCGGCCCAGTTGGCCCAGGTGCGCCGCAAACAGCCCCGGGTCACAGCGCAGGCCGAGGACCGCCACCTGTGCGTGCGTGTCGGTGTCCAGCACGACGGCCGCGCTCTCGTCCGATTGCGGGTTGCCGCCGGCCGGGTCCGCACCGATCACGTAGTAATGGCCCGCCAGGGGCGGCACGTACAGCGTCAGGCCGGGGATCTCCCGGGGCAACGGGATGCGGTCGGCATGCGGCATGGGCAGCCGGGCGCCGGTCCTCTCATCCTCCCGGGCATACTGCTGATACCAGGCCAACTGGGCCGCGTCCGCATGAGCCTGCAGCGCAGCCACCTCGTCGTCGCGCATCTGGATGGGTGGCAGCGGCACATAGCACGGCTCCAGCAGGCCCGCCGGGAAATGCTTGTCCACCGCCCGGGGGGCCAGCGCCTGGAGGTCGGTGGCCGGATACTCCTGGTGCAGGTCGTCGAGCCCGCCCGTGCGCGCCTCGATGTCGCGCGCCTGCGCTGCATACCACTCGGGCGTGCGCGCCGGATGCGCGTGCCAGGGCAGAAAGATGGGCGTGTAATCGTTCTCGCCCCGCACGGCGGCCCGGTAGATGCGCTTGAAGGGCGACTCCGGGCGGGTCTTGTCGACGGTCGAGAGCAGGACCAGCCGGCCCCCGGCGTCGATGGTCGGCTTGACGGCGTTGAGCAGGCCGTCCAGGTCCTGGCTGCCGGCTCCCCCGGTCGCACTGCTGCCCACATGGTCAGCCTCGTCCACGATGACCAGCGAGGCCGTATACGAGCGGCCGCCGGTGGTTGGGAAGGCCAGGGCGGCCGAGCCGTTCGACAGGCGGAACTCGTGCGCGTTGTCCCGGGTGATGGCGCGGGCCCGGAACAGCGGCGGCAGCCGGTCGTACATGCCCCGCAGGCGGAATGTGAGCAGGTGGACCGCCTCGTCGTCGCGCTGCGAGAAGAGCAGCACCGTGGCGGCCGGGCGGAAGAGCATCTGCCAGAGGGCGAAGCCGACGGTGAGCCACGACATGCCGAGCTGCCGGGCCTTCAGGATCACGGCCAGGCGGCCCTGTTCGAGCTGACCGAGCGCCTGGACCTGGCTCGGCCAGAGGTGAAACGGCGTCCAGCCCCGGGCGAGCGGGTCGTAGACGGAGCCGTAGCGGGTGAGGAAGAACGCCGGCGACTGCGAGCAGGCCAGCCACAGCGCACCATCTGTAGGGGCGGGGTCTCCCCGCCCGGGCGCCAGATGCGGGCTGCCGGGACCCGGCCGGGGAGACCCCGCCCCTACGGACGTCGGGCCGGAACCCGGGCGGGGAGACCCCGCCCCTACGGACGTCGGGCCGGGACCCGGGCGGGGAGACCCCGCCCCTACGACATCAATCGGCCTATTCATCGCCCACCGCCTCGCGCACCAACGCCTCCGCCAGCGCCATGTCATCGGCGTGGATCAACGTGCGTCCGGTCTCATCCGCCGGACCCCGCCCCGCCAGCAGCTCCACCAGCAGCTTGATGGCGGTCAGATCGCCGTCCAGCACCCCCCGCGTCCACAGCGTGCGCGCGAGCACCTCGCTCCGGGTCATCGCCAGGGCATTATCGCCGCCCGGCGGATAGACCACCCGCTCGCGCCCGATCGCGCCGACCAGCTCGGCCAGCGGCAGCTCGGCCTGCGCCTGCCCTTCGGGGTTGGCGCTGAAATCCTGCGCCCAGATCGTGTTGTTGGAACTTGCCATGTGCTCTCTCCTTTGTGATGTCGTGGTTCGTAGTAGGCGCTTCAGCGCCCTCCGGCCCATACAAGGCACTGAAGTGCCCACTACAAACCTGCGCCGCTTCAGCGCCGTCCGTGGTTCGTAGTAGGCGCTTCAGCGCCCTCCGGCCAGTACGAGGCACTGAAGTGCCCACTACAAACCTGCGCCGCTTCAGCGCCGTCCGTGGTTCGTAGTAGGCGCTTCAGCGCCCTCCGGCCCATACGAGGCACTGAAGTGCCCACTACAAACCTCCGGTCTCCCCGCTTCCCGCCCGGGACCGCTTGCGCAGGTCCGGGCCGGTCAGCTCGAACCGGTGGCACTCGCGATCCTCGATGCGGCTCTGCAGGAAGTCGGGCAGGCTCGCAATGGTCGTGTTGGTGGCCAGGCACGTCAGCCGCTCCTGCCGGTAGTCGTAGCGCGTGCTGATGAGCTGGCCGACCTTCTCGAGGGTCCAGCCGGACGCATTGAAGCGTTCGAACTCGTCCAGGCACAGGACCGGGACGCGCTGCACCCACTCGAAGGCGGCGTCGAAGGCCAGCGGCGAATCGGGGTCGAATGTCCGGCGCAGCCTGTCGCACAGGTCGGCGATGGAGACGTAGAGTGCCGGGAGCCTGGCTGCCAGCGCCTCGTTGTACGCGCAGGCCATGACCGTCGACTTCCCCCGACCGGGCGGCCCGGACAGGGTGACGAAGCCGTGCGGCGGCCGGCACAGCGGCGCCACGGCCGCAAGCACCGGTGCGATGTGGGAATGGTGGCTGACGGTGGCGAACCGATGGCGCCGCAGATCGGGCGGAGGCTGCACCTCCGGCCAGGGGGAGAGGCTCACCTGCTCCGCCCCGTGGCACAGGTCGCACGGGATCAGCTTGGCGAACTGCGGATGCCCGTAGTTCACGTCGAGGACCACGAACCGCTTGTCCTTGCACTTGGGGCAGACATAGCCCTGCTGTGGCCGGTCGGGTTCAACCTGTTCCAGCCGGCAGTGCTGCGGCCGGTCCGGTCCAACGTGGGGCTCGAGCGTGTCACAGCAGAGTTCGGGGACGGCGTCACGCTGCATCAGACTCGCTCCGGTTGCGGGAGGCCTGGAGGTAGGCAGCCCACTCGGCGTCGAAACGGGCTCGCTCCTCGGGGGTTTCGGTCTGCGAGGATGTGTGCCACTCGCCGGCCCGGTTGCCGGACCGCTGGCTTGCGAAACCCAGGCCGCCACCGGCCCGCCCACCGCCTGCAGATCGGCCATAGCCATTGCTCCTTTCGGGGATGCCATTGATATACCAGTCGAGCATGCCGGCGACGTTCTGTTTGCGGTAGCCGGCCAGCCGCCACTGGCGCACGACCTCCGCCCACTGCGGCACATCGGTCACGGCGGCGGCGATGGCGGCCCGCTGCAGCGCATCCGGCGGCGACCCCCACACTGCCTGATAAGCCTTGACTGCTAAATGATCGAGTTGGGCTGGGGGGGTGGGGGCGGGTTGTCCACACTCACTCCCTCTCTGGTTCAATTGAGTCTTGTTAATTGAGTCTAGTTCTGGTTCATCAACTGGCCCTACATGGTTCACAAAGTTGGCCTTTGGGGGTACATCCTGTAGACCGTTGTGACCGGTATTGTCCAGATGGTGTACCGTGGACGGTAAGTTCGCCGACGCATTGGGAACGGGCAGCAGGGTGTAGACGTTGACCCGGGGCTTACCCCGTTCCGTGCGCTCTCGGGTGACCCGAACCAGTCCAACGGCCTCGAGTGTGCTGATGGCCTTGAGCACAGTCGTCCGGCTCAGGCCCAGGCGGCGGCTGAGCGTCCGCAGCGCCGGGAAGCAGGTGCGCGTGACGTTATCGGCATGGAAGCACAAGCCCATGTAGACGGCCAGTGCGCTGGGGCCGATCTGCGAGGCGTACAAGCTGATGATGCGGTTGTCGATGCGCGTGAAGCCCTGGGGATAGGCTTCTGGCGTGCGCGGGTGGGGTGTGCCGGGGGGCAGGGTCCGGCCGGCTGACGGTGGGGTTTGGTTTGTCTCTGGCATAAAATCGCCTCCTTGCCCTCATTGTAGGACCAGGAGGCGCCAGAAGAGGCGTCATAATACTGCCAAATCACGCCACAATGCCGACACATTACGACATATTAGGCACGCGGGGCTCAGGTCAATCCGTGACGCTCTGCGTAGTCATTCCACCACCTCTGAAACTGCCTGGTGCTGATGTCATACTTGGTGGCAATCATGAACTGTTTCAGGTGGGGTTGCCCTTTCCAGTATTCCTCGCATGCCTGATCCCGTTCTGCCAAGGAGTGACTTTTGGGTCCGGGCTTGCAGCGCTGGCGCCTCGTGCTGTTGGATGAGCTTGAGGAAGGTTGCGGGAGCTGCAGCGCCTCTTCCTGACCGCCGGTTGGCTGTGTCGGTGGAGACTTGATGGGTGGCGCTGGCTCTGGCTGTTCGGTGTCCGGCGCTGCGGGCACAGGCGTCGCCGCTGCGACGGCCGCTGGGGCGGTCACCGGCGGTGTGAGGGAGCTGGCGAGGAGGCGGCCGGGGGGGTCAGGCAATGGCTGGGCCTGGCCGGAGGTGCGCGCGGGTGCGAGCCGCTCCAGCAGGGTCCAGAACCAGGGGGCGATGCTGGTCTCGTGGCAGCGCAGCCTCAACCGGCAGCTGCCCCGGGCTTCATGGGCGACCACTTCGAAGAGCAGCACGTCCGACCCGTCCCCCTGCCGCCCATGGAACTGCACGCCCAGGCTGCGGGTCACTTCATCCTCGTGCAGCAGGGGCGGCTCGCCGGTCAACCGCACATTCGGGAAGCCGGGCGGCGGGTAGATCTCAAGGTACTCCCGGAGCCACACGAACAGGTCCCGGAAGGGGCTGGCCAGGGTGAAGTAATGGTTGTGCACGGCGCTGTCTCGCTGGAACAGGGATGCGGCGGCGTGTGGCCGTCGGCCCGTAGCCGCCGGGGG
>CAZTMA010000146.1:5777-12734 GCA_964614645.1 uncultured Anaerolineales bacterium | reverse complement strand
GCGCGGCAACAGCTATCGCATCTGGCAGGATGCGAGCTATGTACGCATCTACGAGAACGCCAACCATGTCGCAACTTTGCGGGCCAGCTTCCCGGCCGCCAATGCCCGCTGGACCGACGCCACGCCGCTGACGAGCGGGTCGTACCCGGCGCTGCGCACGGATGCAGCCAGCGTGCAGTTCGACAACTTGGCTGTCCCGTTTGTGCCCAACAGGGAGATCAACAAAACACCCGAGATCACTCCACCCACACCACGCGCCCCGTTTCCCCCGTCTCATACCCGCCGAGACCTGCAATCGCCTCACGACCTTCCGCTGAATTCAGCCATCCTGCCAGGCCCCGGGCAGGCTCCGTGGCGAACACCTCTGCGGGTAGCACCAGGTCATACCGCTCGGTCGTGAGCAGCACGAAGTCGAGCGCATAGGCCAGCGCGGCCGCTTCCACGCCCATGCCCGCGTCCGCACGGCCCTCGGCCACCGCGCGCGCGACCTCGGAGTGCGTCGCGACTTCGGTCGCATAGCCGGCCACGTCCCCCGCGGCGAGGCCGTGCGCGTGCAGCTGCGCGTCCAGCCAGACGCGCGTGCCCGCGCCGCGCTGCCGGTTGATGAACCGCAGCCCGGGCCGCGCGAGATCGCTGACCGCGGTCACGCCCGCCGGGTTGCCGGGCGGCACGATGAAGCCGAGCCGGCGGTGCGCCAGCGTGACCAGCGCGACCCGGCGCCCCGGCAGCAGCCGCCGGACGAACGGCACGTTGTACGTATCGCTCTCCGCATCCCACAGGTGACACCCGGCCAGGTCCGCCTTGCCCTCGGCCAGCGCGATGAGCCCGCCCAGGCTGCCGGGGAAGGCGACTTCGAGCGTGCAGCCCATGCAGAGCAGCGGGAAGCGCGCCGCCAGCAGCGAGACGGCCGGATCGTGGCTGCCGGCGAAGCGCAGGATGGTTTGGTCCGCTGCTTCGCCCGCTGTGGCCTCCGCGGCCAGCGCGCGCCAGCGGTCCAGCGCGGCGCGAAAGGCCACATCCGCCTCGACAGGGGTGTAGCCCGCGGCGAGCACTTCGAGCAGAAAGGCCTCCGCCTGGTGCACGAGCGCGGCCCGGCGCAGGGGCGACCGGTCCCGCGGCGCGGGGGGCAGGGTCGCGCCGATGCGCGTGCCCTGCCCCGGCCGGCTGACGACGAGGCCCTGCCGCGCGAGCTCCCGGTAGGCCTGCTGCACCGTGCCCGGCGTGCAGCCCCACTGCTCGGCCATCTCCCGGACGGGCGGCAGCAGGTCGCCCGGCTTCAGCGTCCCTTCCAGCACCTGCTGGCGGACCACCTCACCGATCTGCTGATACAGCGGCGACTTGTCAGCCATCTTCGTCATTCATAATTCGTCATTCTTAATTCGTAATTCGCCTCACCCCACCAGCCTGTCCAGCCGGTCCACGAGGCCGGACAGCACCTCGAACGCAGCCTCGACCGGCGCGGGCGTCGTCATGTCCACGCCCGCGATCTTCAGCGCGTCCAACTGGTACACGGAGTTGCCGGCCCGGAGGAACCGCAGGTAGTCCTCGGCCGCGCCGGGCGTGCCTGAGCGGATGCGCCGGGCCAGTGCGTTCGCCGCAGAGATGCCGGTCGCATAGTTGAAGACGTAGTAGTCCATGTACAGGTGGCCGAACGTGGCCCAGGTGATGCCGACGCGCTGGCGGTCCACCGCCATGTGGCCGCCGTAGCCCTCGCTGAACAGGTCGGCCATCAGCTCGATCATGTCGTCCGCGCTCATCCCCTCCCCGCGTTCCTCGTGCTGGTGGACCTCCAGCTCGAAGCGCGCCAGGGTCGGCATGATGAAGAAGTAGCGGTGGAAGTTCGACATGGCTTCCTCGATGACCGTGATGAGGAAGTTCGGGTCCGTCTCCGTCTCCAGCAGGTGGCCGCGCACCATGGCCTGGTGGAAGTTCGACGCAGTCTCGGCCACCATCATGCCGTAATCGCTGTACAGCACGGGCTGGTTCTGCCAGGTCAGCCGGGAGTGCATGGAGTGGCCCAGCTCGTGCGCCAGCGTGCTCATGCTGAACACCTCGTCGGTGTAGCTCATCATGATGAACGGGAAGGTGTTGGGCGCGCCGGACGAGAATGCGCCGCCCATCTTGCCCTTGCAGGGGTAGACGTCCACCCAGCGCTCTTCCTCACAGCCGCGGCGCACTGCGGCCACGTACTCCTCGCCCATCGGCGCGAGGCCCGCGGTGATGTACTCCACCGCCTGCGCATACGGAATCGCGGGACGGTCTGTCGTCAGGGGCGCCCAGATGTCGTAGGGCTGCAGCGTCTCCACGCCGAGCGCCCGGCGGCGCACCTGCCAGTAGCGGTGCCACGTCGGGAGGTTCTTGCGGAAGACGTCCAGCAGGTTGTGGAAGACGGACGTGGGCAGGTTGTACTCGAACAGCGACATCTCCAGCGTCGAGGGATGCTGCCGCGCGCGCATGACGAAGACGTTGTTCTTGACCGAGGTCATCAAGTTGGAGGCCAGCGTATTTTTGTAGGCCAGGTAGGTGTCCGTGTAGCCCTCGAACGCGGTGCGCCGGGCCTCCCGGTCGGGCTGCGCGTAGATGCCGTCGAGCGTGCCCTGGGTCACGGGGTAGTGCGTGCCGTCGCCGCCGACCGCATCCGGGAAGCGGAAGTCCGCATCAACCAGCTTGCTGAACGTGGCTTCGACGTTGCCGGCCGGGTCGAGCAGGAGGCCGAGCAACTCCTCCACCTCGGCGGAGCGGACGTGTGCCTGCCGGCGGAAGAGATTGTCCACGTACTGGCCCAGGTAGGCCAGCGCCGGGTCTTCGGCCACCCAGCCGCGCAGCTTCGCCTCGCCGATGCCGAGCAGCTCCGGGTCGACGAACGCGATGGCGGCCATCGCCTGCCCGTACAGCCCCATCGCGCGGCCGTTGCGCTTGGCCGCTTCCTGGTCGGTCGTGTCCACCGCATAGCTCATCCCCGCATAGGTATACAGCTTGAAGACGCGGGCCATCAGGTCCTGCAGGGCCGCAAATGCCGCTGCCAGCACCGCGGGACTCTCGGCCAGCCGCCCCGCGTACTGCTTCAGGCCGCCCAGCGCCTCGCTGACGCTGCGATATTCGGCCTCCCAGTCTGCAGGCGTCGCGAAGACGCTGGGTTCGTTCCAGGTGAAGCGAGGGTCGATCTCGCTGTGTGTTGGGACCGTCGTTGCGCTCATGGGACTCCTTGTTCGAAATTGTACTCGTTGAAATCGCACACCGGCCGGTAGCCGATGCGCTGGTAGATGCTGTTGGACGTGGGATTTCCCAGGTCGGTGAACAGGCAGCAGAACTCCCAGCCCTGGTCGAGCAGGTGCTGGCTCAACGCGGCGACGCACGCCGACGCATACCCCCGGTTGCGCAGCTCCGGCGGCGTGTACACCGGGCCGATCGCCATGCCGTGCGTCGTGTGCCGGCCCGTGCCTGCCAGCGAGACCGGCCCGCCGTCATCCCAGATGAAGTACTCGCCCGCGTCGATGCGCTGCGCCAAGTGCTCTGCGATGACCGCCGGGTCATCCTGCGGCAGGTATGCGTCCCGGTTGAAGCCGATGATCCATTCGACCAGCAGCGGCAGCTCGACCGGCTGGGCCGGGCGCAGGTGGCCGGGCACGCCTGACGGCGCGGACACCCGGCGCAGCTCGTACACGCGCTCGCGCATCCCCGGCAGGGCGGCGCGGCCTGTCTCGGCCTGCCACAGCTCCGCGAACGCCCGGGCCGGCACGGACGGGCCGACTACTCCCGGCACGCTCCAGCCGCCCGCCAGCAGGTCTGCGACCAGCGGGCGCAGCGGCGCCGGGTCAGCGCCGCGGGCGCTGTGCAGGATCACGCGGTTGGGCGGGGTCATCACCGCGGCGGCGATCACCGCGTCGCCTTCCGTCACGGTCGCGAGATACGGCGCGAACTTGAACCGTTCGCGATGCTCGATCAGCCGGTTGGTGATCCCGATCATCAGGTTGTTGGCCGCCTCGGTCTCCTCGAGCGCGGCCTGCACACGGGCCATGAACGCCCGCGCATCCGTGTAGCGGGTCAGTTCCACGTCGTCTTTCCTCTCGGGTCCACAAGCGCCCCGGCGACTGCAAGTCGCAGCCACCGTGATCCAGTCTCCGAAGGGAGACTTCGCAATGGTGGCTGCGGCTTCAACCGCCGGGAAGGATCTTCTATCGCTTGTTCTCCTCCACCTCGGCCATCATCTCTACCACGCTGGCGCGGCCGGTCGCGGTGTCTGCGCCCAACATGCGCGCCAGCTCCGTGACGCGGCGCTCCCCCTCCAGCGCGTGCACCTCGGTCAGGGTCCGGTCGCGGCTGGCCTGCTTGGCGACATGGAAGTGTACGTCGCCGTAGGCTGCGAGTTGCGGCAGGTGCGTGATGCACAGGACCTGGTGGCGGACGAGGTTCGGAGTATCGCTCTCGCTATGGCCGGTCTCGGTCTCGCCGTTCCTGACCGTCAGCCCCCACAGCTTGCGCCCGACCGTCGCGCCGACGCGGCCGCCGATGCCCTGGTCGATCTCGTCGAAGATGAGCGTGGGCGTCTCGTCCGCGCGGCCCAGCACCGTCTTGAGCGCGAGCATCAGCCGCGAGGTCTCGCCGCCCGACGCGACGCGCGCCAGCGGCCGCAGTGGCTCGCCGGGGTTTGCGGAGACGAGGAACGCCACATTGTCCAGCCCGTGCGCATCGAAGGCGTAGCGGCCCGCAGGCTGGCCCGCGGCCGCACCGTCGCGCTCTTCGACGACCGCGCCCGTCGAGTCGGGCGTCCAGGCCAGGTCCACGGCGAAGCGCGCCCGTGCCATCTGCAGGTCGGCCAGCTCCACCTCGATGGCCCGCGCCATCCGCTCGCCGGCCGCGCGCCGCGCGGCGGAGAGCGCCGCACCGAGCCGGCCGATCTGCCCGAGCAGGTCCGTCTCCTCGGCCTCGAGCTCGCTGATGCGTTCCTCTGCGTTGCTGATGCGCGCCAGCTCGGTGGCGGACTGCTCGGCGTAGGCCAGCACATCCTCGATGGTGTCGCCGTATTTGCGCTGGAGGCTGTGGATGAGGCCCAGCCGCTCCTCGACCTGCTGCAGGCGCCGCGGGTTGAACTCGATGGCGTCCCGATAGCGCGCCAGCTCGCGCGCCAGGTCGTCCAGCAGCGCCGACACCTCGCCCAACTGGTCGCCCAGCGCGGTGGCCTCGGGGTCGAAGCGTGCGAGCCGGCCGACGGCCTGCTCGGCCGCGCCGACGGCATCGAGCGCGCCCGGCTGCTCGTCGTCGCCGCCGGAGAGCAGCATCGCGGCCTCGTTGCTCAGGCTGGCAAGCTGTTCCGCGTTGGCGAGCCGCCGCCGCTCCGCGTCCAGCTCGGCTTCCTCGCCCGGCTTGAGCTTCGCGGACGCCACTTCTTCCACCTGGTACGTCAGCAGGTCGATGCGCCGCGCGCGCTCGCGCTCGTCCTGCCGCAGGCTGTCCAGCTCGCGGCGCACCGCGCGCACCCGGCGCACCAACTCGCCCACCTGCGCGGCCTGGTCGGTCAGCCCCGCGTAGCGATCCAGCAGGCCGATGTGTTCGCGCTCGCGCAGCAGCGACAGGTGCTCGCCCTGGCCGTGCACATCCACCAGCAGCCCCGCGACCTCGCCGAGCAGCGCGGTGGTCACGGTCCGGCCGTTGATGCGCGCGACCGAGCGGCCGTTGGCGCGGACCTCGCGCGCCAGGACCACGACGTCCGGCTGGTCGCCTTCCAGGTCGTGCTCGGCCAGCAGCGGCCCGGCCCGACCGGCGACCGCGGGCGGCAGCTGGAACTCGCCCTCGACCTCGGTGCGTTCGGCGCCCGCGCGCACGATCTCCTGGGACGCGCGGTCGCCCAGCAGGAGGTTGACCGCGTCGATGATGATGGACTTGCCCGCGCCCGTCTCGCCCGTCAGGACATTGAAGCCGGGCCCGAAGGTCAGCTCGAGATGGTCGATAATCGCCAGGTTACGGATACGTAATTCAGACAGCATAGGTCAACTCTGAGGTTTACGGATGGCTGGCATGAGCAGGAACACGGCGGCCGCGCAGATGAGACACGCCGATGCGCCTGCGACGATCGCCGTGACCGGTCCCCACGCCTGCGCGACCGCGCCGCTGAGCAGCGAGCCGAACGGGCTGGTGCCGAAGAACATGAACGAGTAGACGGCCATCACCCGGCCGCGCAGGTGGTCCGGCGCCAGGGTCTGCACCATCGTGTTCGCGTTCGTGCTCTGGCTGACGAAGCCCAGGCCGACCACCGCGAGCGCGGCCAGCGCCAGCGGGAACGAGCGGACGGTCGTGAACAGGATGAGCCCCAGCGGGAACAGGAAGCTGCCGGCGGTCAGGTGCCAGCCGCGATAGCGCGAGCGGGACAGGCTGGCGACGAGGAGCGACCCGATCAGCGCGCCGGCCCCGACGGCCGCGTTCATATACCCGTAGCCGGCCTCCCCGACCTTGAGCACGTCCGCCGCGTACGCGGGCAGCAGCACGGCATACGAGAAGCCGAACAGGTTGGTGACCCCGATCAGGATGATGAGGGTGCGCGTGACGGGGGTGTGCCAGATATAGCGCAGCCCCTCGCCCAGTTCCGTCGTCATCCGCCGCGTGCGGTCGGGGTTGCCGACATCGCGCGGCAGGCGGAGGGTCAGCAGCGCCAGGAGGACCGCGAAGAAGCTGACCCCGTTGAGCACGAAGCACCAGGACGCGCCCAGCTGGGCCAGCACGAGGCCGCCGATGGCCGGGCCGGTCATGCCGGCGATGTGAAACGTGCTGCTGTTCCAGGCCACGGCGCCGCTGAACGCCTCGGCCGGCACGAGTTGCGGCAGCAGGGCCGAGCGCGAGGGGCTTCCCGGTGATCACGCCGAACTGGTTCTTGCCGCAGAGTTTGGAGTACTCATCCACCATCCAGGCCATGATCTGAGGATTGGTATAGACGTCAGGGGCCGGTACGTCCTGCTCGGGACC
>CAZTMA010000146.1:0-5767 GCA_964614645.1 uncultured Anaerolineales bacterium | reverse complement strand
CAGCACGAGGCCGCCGATGGCCGGGCCGATGATGCGCGCCAAGTTGAACATCATCGAGCCGAGCGCAATCGCATTCTGCAGGTCGCGGCGGTCCTCCACCAGCTCGGGCGTCAGCGCCATGCGCGCCGGCGCATCGAACGAGTTGACGACCCCCAGCATGAACGCCAGCACCGCGATGTGCCAGACCTGCAGGATGCCCGACAGCGACAGCGCGGCCAGCGCAAACGCGCCGAACATCGCGCCCAGCTGCGACCAGATGAGCAGCTTCCGCTTGGGCACGCGGTCCGCGATGACCCCCGCGGGCAGCATCAGGAACAGCGTGGGAATGGAGCCGGCGAACGCGATGGTGCCCAGCGCCAGCTTGGAGCCGGTCAGCTCATAGACCAGCCACCCCTGCGCGACGGACTGCATCCACGTGCCCATGAGGGAGAGGATCTGGCCGGCGAACCAGCGCCGGAAGTTCGGGTAGCGCAGCGACGCAAACGTCGGCGGCAGGCGCCCGAGCGCGATCGTGTTGGCCTGGGCCATGACTTAGAGCAACCTCGCATAGATGGTGCTGGCAGCCAGCCCGGCAAAGAGCAGGACATCGAGCCGGAAGAACAGCCCCGGCAGGATGCGCAGGAGCGAGGCGAACGGCATGCCCCCCGCGAGCGCGGGCACGGCCACCAGCAGGAAGCCGCCGAGCAGGATGCCCAGCAGGCACATGACTGCGGCCAGCCACTTCATGCCCTGGCTGCGGCGCCGGCTCACCGCCCGGCGGATGACCTCCGCAATCGCGCCGCCCGCGGCCGGCCCCGCGATAAAGGCGATCAGGAAGCTGAACCAGCCGATCGCGCCGAGGAAGGCGTAGGCCAGTGCGCCCACGATGATGCCCAGGACCAGCGCCACCGCTGCCACGACCGGCAGGTCGAGCGGCGCGCCGTTGTAGAACTTCGAGCGCTGCGCACTCACGCATTCCCGGCAGCGGTAGCCCACCTCGGTCAGCACCGCGCACTGGTAGCAGATGGGCTTTTCGCACCGGTTGCAGCGCAGCATCGTCTCCTGTTTGGGATGGTTGGCGCAGTACAGGGTTGCAGGTTGCTCAGTCATAGGTCTCTTTCTTATCGTTTTGCTGTGGCCGGTCTCGGCAACCGCAGGTTGCCGAGACCGGCCACAGCAAAGACATTATCCCCGCCAGCGCAGCCGCTCCATCAGCGTGCGGTAGAAATAGGCGCGGTCCTGCATGTGGACGAAGCTGCAGACGTGCGGGCTGGCGCGCACCTCCACGCGGTCGCCCTCGGCCAGCGCGATCTCGAACTGCCCGTCCACGGTCACAATGGGCGCGTAGTCGGCCTGCGCCTGCAGGCTGACGGTCGCGCCCTGGGCCAGCACGATCGGGCGATCCATGCTCAGGTGCGGGCAGATGGGCAGCAGCAGGATGTTCTTCAGCTCCGGCGGCAGGATCGGCCCGCCTGCGGCCAGCGCATACCCCGTGCAGCCGGTCGGCGTCGAGACGATCACGCCGTCCGCGCGGTAGGTGGTGAGATAGCTCTCATCCACGTGCGTCTGGACGGTCACGATGCGCGCCAGCCCGCCCCGGCTGATGACCACGTCGTTGAGCGCCAGGTACGAGTGGTTGACCGGCGGCTCGCCCCCGCGCACGACGCGGATGTCCAGCAGCATGCGCTCTTCCAGCCAGTAGTCGCCCGCCAGCATCCGCTCGAACGGCCCCTCCCAGTCGTCAGGCTGGACATCGGCCAGGAAGCTGACCTTGCCGAGCTTGACGCCGAGGATGGGCACGCCCCACTTGCTGCCGATGCGCGCCGCGCGCAGCATGGTGCCGTCGCCGCCGAGCGTGACGAGCACATCCTGGTCCGCGACGTGGGCCAGCGCCTCCGGCTCGTCCCAGGCGGAGCCGGTCCAGACGGTATAGCCGCGCTCGGCCAGCCAATCGCCCATGTGCTCCGCCAGTTCGAGCGATTCGGGCTTCTTCGGGTGACAGAGCAGCCCCAGGTGACGCATGTGGTTCAATAGGGTCTTCCTTCCTCGATCAGCCGGTTCAAGGTCGCGGCAACCTCCGTCGCGATGCGCTGCACCTGCACGCCGTCCCCGCGCAGGCCCTGCTCGATGGCCGCGCCGACGGCCGCGAGCCCGCCCAGGATGGTCACGTGGCGGGCCCGGCGGGCTGCCGCGACATCCTCGCCCACGACCGGCGCGAAGCGGGCCACATAGCGCAGGATCGCCACGAAATCGGCCTTCGCGGCCGGGACCGCGCCGGCGAGCAGGTAGTGGTCCATCGTTTTGGCGGGCTCTTCCGGCTCCGGCACAGGTTCCGGCTCCGGCTCTGGTTCAGGCTCGGGTTCGGGCTCCGGTTCGGGCGGGGGCGGCGGCGGCGGCGGGGGAGCCGCCACGCGCTCGAAGCGCACCCACATCACCCGGTTCGCGGGCAGCACGACCTCCGCGCGGGCGGTCTGCACCGCGCCCGCCGCGTCCCGCTCGTCGACGGCAACGGTGTACGTGCCCGGCCCGAGCGGCGCAAACTCGCACGCATCCGGCCCGTACTCGGTCTTGCTGCCGCTCGTCTGCGTGATGCCGCTCCAGCCATCGGCCCACAGCCGGACCGTCCGGCCCGCCTCGCCCAGCACGCGGCACCGGATGACGCTGAACCCGGGGCCCTGGCCGCCGTCCGCGACCATCCAGCGGATGCTCGCCGGAGGCGGCTCGACAGGCGGTTCTACGGGCGGTTCGACGGGTGGCTCGACCGGCGGCTCGGCCGGCGGCTCGGCCGGGGGTTCGGCCGGCGGCTCCACAGGTGGCTCAACGGGCGGCTCGGCCGGCGGCTCAGCCGGCGGCTGAGACACACTCTCGCTGAACGTGACCCACACGACCCGGCGGCCATCGAGCGCGACGTCCGCGACCAGGCCCTCCGCGCCTGCCAGTCCCTGCGGCTGCACGCTGTACGTGCCCGGGCCGAGCGGCGCAAACTCGCACGCATCCGCCCCGTATTCGGCCTTGCTGCCCGTCCGCTGGACGATGCCCTCCCAGCCCGTCGTCCACAGCCGTACGGGGACGCCCGGCCGGCCCTTGACCCGGCAGCGCACGACCGCGAAGCCCGGCCCCGGGCCGCCGTCGCCGATCTCCCAGCCCCAGCCCGGCGCGGCCAGCTCCACGACGGCCTCGCTGCGGCCGTCCACGACGATGCCGGTCTGCGCGAGGCTCGTGCCGGCCACGGCCAGGCTGTACGTGCCGGCCTTGAGGCCTGTGAAGCGGAACGCGCCGTCCCCGGCCGTGGTCTGTTCCGCCTGCCAGCCGTCCGCGGGCCGCGTGAGCCGCACCAGCCGGCCGCTGCCCCCGCGCACGACCCCGCGGATGATGCTGCTTTCCGGTGTAATGACCGTGCCGGTCACGTCGAAGTTGGCCGTCGCTGCAGGCCCCTCGCGCGTCAGGGTCACGTCCTGGTGCTTGCCCGCTGCCGGGATGCTGACCCGGTACGCATCCAGCGGGAGGTCGGCAAACTCGTACCGCTCGTCCGCGCCTGCACGGCCGGCCAGCCGCCAGCCACCGGCCCGGCTCAACTCCACGGCCAGCCCCGCGCCCCCGCGCACCTGCCCGGTCACGCGGCCGCTCACGCCCGTCTCCCCGCGCCAGGCCCGCACCTGCTTCGGCTCGGCCTTGAGCGCGTCGACGATGGGCAGCCGGTTGCCCGGCCAGCGGCCGCTGTACCACGCCGCGCCCTCCCACATCGGCTGCCAGCTCCCCAGGGTGTAGTTGCCGAGCAGCCAGAACGCGGTGCAGAAGAAGTAGTCCGGCGCGGGGTCGAAGCGGGTGCTCGTGCCCATCATGGTGCGGCAGGCTTCGAGGGTCTGCGCGGCGTGGAGCTGCGGCGTCGTCGCCGGATAGCGCGGGTCGGGCCGCTCGCCGACGATGTAGCCGTCCTCGGTCGCGAGGATGGGGAGGGAGCGGCCGATCTGGTCGCGGATGAGCCGGTCGTAGCGCTCGTATGCGCGCCAGCACGACGGGTCCTCGAACGCGGTCGCGCCGGGGTTCGGGTGTGCGCGCCGCTCCTCGTTGACGCGCTCCAGGCTCCACCCCTGCCAAGCGTCCGCGCCCCACTGCTCGCCCGCAATCCGGCTGTAGAACTCCGCGGTATAGGGCGCGCCCTGCTGGTTGCCCGGGTCATAGGGATAGTCGAGCGGGTGGTTGAGGCTGTAGTTGTGGAGGGCCTGCCAGACCGGCTGGCCGAACAGGTCGCGGCGGCCCAGGCGGCAGATCTCGCCCACGATGTCCCAGGTGGTGCCGGTCGCCAGCGCGGGCACGGCGGGATAGCCGCCGCGCTGCAGGATGGCCTCCATGTCCACGATCGCGGTGCGTGCGACGACGGTCAGCGCATCCGCGGGCCGCTCGCCGCCCTGCCACTCCACCCCGAGGTCCGGCTCGTTGTTGAACTCCAGGTAGCGCACGCCTGCGGCCACGTAGTCGCTCACCGCCTGCAGGGCCTTCGCGTCGAGCACGCCCGGGTTGGGCTGGGGCCGGTACAGCCGGACGATGGGCATGATGTCGTGCTTGAGCAGCAGCTCCACGAAGCCCATCGCACCGTCGTGGTTCGCAACCTTGACCCACTTGACGCCCAGCGCGATGAGCTCGGGCAGCCACGTCTGCTCGATCCCGCCCAGGCCAATGGCCGACGCAAAGCCGGCGCTCCAGTGAACGCCGATGCCGGTGTCGTTCTTCGGGCGTGGATAATCACGTAATTCCATCGGCGCTCCTCGTGGCTGCAGGGCGGTTGACCGGAGCATTATACTCAATTTGGGGCGCGTTGTCTAAAGGGGGCAGAGGCGGATTCGCACACCTGTGCGGTAGGGGAACAAAGAAAACGTGCCTGGCACGGAACTCCATGCCAGGCACGCCAACCTCAGGTTCGTAGTAGGCGCTTCAGCGCCCCGTGCGCCCAACCCACCGCGCACATCCCAGGTTCGTAGTAGGCGCTTCAGCGCCCCGTGCGCCCAACCCACCGCGCACGTCCCAGGTTCGTAGTAGGCGCTTCAGCGCCCCGTGCGCCCAACCCACCGCGCACATCCCAGGTTCGTAGTAGGCGCTTCAGCGCCCCGTGCGCCCAACCCACCGCGCACGTCCCAGGTTCGTAGTAGGCGCTTTAGCGCCCCGTTGTTACCGTCGCCGGCGCAGCCCCGCACCCGCCAGCGCAGCCAGAGCGATGCCTGCCAGCCCGGCCAACGCCGGACCGGAGGTCGCTGCAGCCGCCCCGAAGCCGGCCAGCCCGACCGCGTTCGGCCCCATCAGCGCCACGCTGACCGGGTCATGCCGGGTCGTCTCGCCGCTCAGTGCGACATCCTCGAGCTGGTAGAAGTAGGTCATGCCTGCTTCCGCGCTCGCATCGGTCCAGGTGTAGGCCTGGCCCTCGGCCGAGCCGGGCGCCTTGGCCGGGATCAACACCGCGTTGACCTGCGTCCACGGCCCCGCATCGCTCTCGCTGCGGTACACGTTGAAGCCGGCGTTGCTCGTCTCGGACACGGTCTCCCACGCCAGGGTCACGCCCTCGGGCGCAGCCGCCGCGGTGAAGCTGGCGATGTTGACGGCCAGCGCGCCCATTTTATTCTTGAAGACACAGGTGACATTGTCACCGCCGACTACGGTAAGACTTACATCCTTATCCTTGGCCGCGTATCCGTCCCAAGTCCAGGTCCAGGTTGAACCAGTAGTTGTGTTGGTACACAAGATACCGTGATTGCTAATTTGCCAGCATCTGGCTGTGCCAAAGTGCAATCAGTGA
>CAZTMA010000145.1:0-12796 GCA_964614645.1 uncultured Anaerolineales bacterium | reverse complement strand
TGTACCTGCACCAAGAAACGGGTGAGAACGTGATGATTAGGCTCGATGGCACGTCTGCACGACGCCTGGCACTTACGACGGCGTTCCGGATTCTGCTGGCTGCGACACTGTTGAGCACCGCAGCGCTTGGTGCTGCAGCGGCGCCCGTGGCTGGTGCAGTTGCGATCCAGAGTTCGGATGAAGATACCACACCGCATCTTGTCGTAGAAAACGTCGGGCAGTTTGCAGACGAAGCCCGGTACATGCTCCAGCAGGGAGAGGTGCGCATCTGGTTGGCGCGGGATGCCATCTGGCTGACCGTGCCGGACCCCCGCCCGGCGACAGAACAGCTTGCGCCTGACGGTGCAGGAGCGCACCCGTGGCACCGCGTTCGGGAGGCAAGGGGCGCACCGCGGCCCGGCACCGCTCTTCGGTTCACCTTCCCTGGCGCGAATCCCGCTGCAGCGTTGGAACCGGTCGAGCGCGTGGCTACGCAGGTGTCATACCTGACCGGCAGCGACCCCGCAGGCTGGCAGCGCGACGTCCCCGTCTGGTCGGGCGTGCGCTATCGCGATCTCCTGCCGGGCATCGACCTGGTGATCGGCGACGGCGCCCCTGGAGCTGTGCCGTGGCGCCTCGAAGCCCGACAAGGGGCCAGCCTCGAGCAGGTCACACTGCGCGTGGAAGGGGCCGATTCAGTCACTGCCGCGGAAGGCCGGCTACTGCTCGATATTAGAGGCCGGGCAGTCAACATCGAGCTGCCAACATGGTCGCTCGCCGGCGCGGCAGGTCCGGTCGGGAGCGCAGTTGTGGCACAGGCCGGCGACGGCGCGCTTGCACTTGCGCCTGCAGGTGCGGCCGCCGCCGCAAGTCCTGCAGAGATTGCAGCTTCGGTCGCCTATACCTATTACCTGAACGGCTCACTCTGGGACACCGGTTATGCCATCGCGGTCGATTACCTGGGAAGAGCATACATCACCGGCGAAACCCAGTCGCCCCTCTTCCCGGGCGCGGTGGGCAGTTACAACGGCGCCACGGACGCGTTCGTCGCCAGGGTCAACGCCGCGGGTACGGACTTGGAATACTTCACCTACCTGGGCGGCACCGGGCTGGACCTTGGCAACGGTATCGCGGTCAACGGCGACCTGGCTTATATGGTCGGCGAGACGCAGTCTGCGAGCTTCCTGGGAACGACGGGCAGCGCCGGGAACAGTGACATCGTGGTGGTGGCGCTCAACGCGCAGGGGGATAATATCCGCTACGTATCCCGCCTGGGTGGCGACGGGTTCGACGTTGGCTATGGGATCACGGTCGACGGGACGGGGACATACCTCACCGGCAGGACTTCCTCCTCCCTGCCCACTGGCACCGGTTGCGCGGGAACGACTAACGATGACCTGGTGGTCGTGAAGCTGGACGTTCTGGGCGCACCCAGCTACATCACTTGCGTGGCGGGCAGTGGCTTCGATGCCGGGTATGCGATCGCAGTGCGGGATGGGGTGGCGTACGTGACTGGCGAGAGCGCATCGACTGACTTTCCGGCGCCCACCAATCCTGGCGCTGGCGACATCGTAATTGCTATTTTCGATGCCAACGGCACGCGGATACGCAGCCGGTTGTTCGGCGGCGCCTTGGACGAATGGGGAAACGGCATCGCGGTCGCCGCAGACCATACCTTCTACATTGCGGGCACCACGTATTCTTCGGCTTTCCCCGGGGTTTCCGTAGGGTGGGGCGGCGGTATGACCGACGCTGTGCTGGTCACGATGGACTCGCTGTTTACGTCCGGGAGTTATTTTGCCACTTTCGTCGGCGGCAACGGCGACGATGACGGCAATGGCCTGGCGATCGACACGGTTGGAGGACTCTACATGGGCGGGACAACGACCTCCACCAACTTCGCAGGGATTCCGGGCGGAGGCCCCGCGGGTTCGGACGTGTTCGCAGTGCGCATGCATCTCGGCAGTGCGGCGCCCAATGAGGTGACCGATGCAACATACGTCGGCGGGGCCGATGAGGATGAGGCCTATGGGGCGGCGACCGATACGGGAGGGCACGCCTTCATCACGGGCGTAAAGTCCCTGATCGTCGACCCCGATGGCACCTCCGGAGAAGCTCTCGTAGCAAAAGCGCTGCTGGCCAACCCGCCGAACCCTCCTGTAGTCAGGATCAGCACCAGCGGTGAAGATGCAAACCTGAACTGGAGTTCTGTGACGGGAGCGGTCAAGTACCAGGTCTTCGGCAGCAGCTCGCCCTATTTCATGCCGGGGGACTGGAGCAGTGGCCTTCCACTTGACGAGCCTGCGATGCTCACTTTCCCGCTCACCGGCGTGCTGGCTTCACCGGGCGGGCAGTTTTATATCGTCAAGGCCGTGAGCGCTGCGCCGGCGGCCAGCGCGAATTCCAACCGGCTGGGCAAGTTTACCTACCAGTTGGTGCAGGGCACTCCCTGAAGGCAAACCGGGCACAGCAAGTGTTCGGTTCAAATGCCAGACCGGGAGCCCGCTTTTGCGTGGTCGAAACCTGATAGATTGGTTGATTCATATAGCAGGTTATCACATGTTCAGCACACCCACAGCACGGCAACGCCATATCCTCGAGCTTCTCGACGCACGTCACATCCTGACCATCCAGGAGCTGGCGGCGGAACTGGGCGTGTCGGCGATGACCGTGCATCGCGACCTCAACCGGCTGGCCGATGGGGGCCGGCTGGTCAAGACGCGCGGCGGCGCGGCCTTGCCCGCAGCGGCGCACGGCAACACAGGCACCCCTGCCTCCTGCGCGATGTGCAACAGGCTCGTGTCGGAACGGAGCGCGGTTATCCTGCAAGGCCACCGTCTGGGCCGTTTGACGGCCTGTTGCCCGCACTGCGGGCTGGCCCTGCTCGAACGGAACACCTCGACGGAACTGATGCTGGTCACTGATTTTCTGCATTGCCAGATGGTCAGCGCTCGGGACGCGACATATCTGGTGGGCAGCGACGTGCTGTCTTGTTGCACACCGGGGATCCTCGCATTTGCCGCTCGTGATGCTGCCGAGCGATTTCAGCGCGGCTTCGGCGGCGAGATGATGAACCTGCTGCAGGTGCGCAATTTCCTGCAACGCGGCATGGCGCTTTCTGAAGAGCTACGGAGGTAGGTAAGATGAAGACGATTCCGAGATGTGGCTGGACCTGGCGAATCCTGGCGGCAGCGGCCTTCCTTGCGATTCTGGCAGGATGTAGCCCCATGGCGCCCGGACACTCCGGCACGAACATGCAACAGGTACCGGCAGCAGAATCAGGGGCGGACCTGGAAGCCCAGGCGCCGGCGGGCGCCATTCTGGCGCGCGAACAGACCACAGACCTACAGGCATGGTTAAGCTGTGACCCGGCGCAGCCTGTGAGGGGCGCGGCGGAGATGGATGCCTACCTGTTGGGCCCGGATGGACAGCCGGTTACGGATGCGAAGGTGACGTTCGACATCGACATGACAAACATGAGCCACGGCGTCAACCGGGTCGATGCCGCGGCACAGAGAGACGGCCACTACGTCGGGCAGGTGCATTTCCCGATGTCCGGGCCGTGGCGCCTGATCGCCATCGTCGAACGGCCGGGACGCGAGCCGGAACACGTCCGCTTCGATTTCAAAGTTGATCGCTAACAGGAGCAAACATGAACCTCAACACAGCCGTGATTCTGTCCCTGGCCTTTGCCGTCGTCAGCGCGGGCGTCGGCGTCTACCTCCTGCGCTACCGGGAGAGCGTGACAGAGATGCTGGGGATGATGATCGGGATGACCATGGGCATGATGTCGGGCATCGCCATCGGCTACTTCGTCGGCGCGGCAACCGATATGTACATCAGTAACCTGGTCGGCGTCCTCGTCGGGCTGGCGTTCGGCGCCGGCTTTGGCAGCTTGGGTGGCCTGATGGGCGCCATGGACGGCGGCATGGGCGGTTTCATGGGCGGCATGATGGGCGCGATGCTGGGCGTGATGATCAACATCTCTCCGACCGCCGTCTGGGTGACGGCAGCCCTGACGACCGCAATCTGCCTGACGATCTATGCCGGGTTGATCCGGCTGGTGCGCAAGAGCTGCACCAGGCAGTACGCCAAAGACCCGGTCTGTGACATGCTGGTAGATGTCGCCACCGCGAAACTGACGAGCAGCTACCACGGCGCGACCGTGTACTTCTGCGCGGCGGGGTGCAAGCGGGCCTTCGATAAGGACCCTGAACATTACCTGGTCCAGGCGCTGCGACATAGCGCGGTGGCCGACATGAGTGCCCTGCCGTCGGGGAGGTCATAGATGGCTGACGTCAAGCAGATTACCTTCCCCGTCACCGGCATGACGTGCGCCAACTGCGCAGCAGCCATCGAACGGAATGTCCGCAAGCTGCCGGGCGTGGATGTGGCGAACGTCAATCTCGCCAGCGAGAAGCTCACCGTGGCCTTCAACCCGGCTGAGCTCGACGAACAGGGCATCATCGCGCGCGTGGAGCGCATCGGCTACGGCATTCCGACCGGCAAGGTCGAACTCCCGATTACCGGTCTGCGGGACAACTCTGATGCGCTCATACTGGAAAAACTTCTGGCCCGGCAGGAGGGCGTACTCGCGGCTAGCGTGAGCTACGGCACCGAACGCGCCGCACTTCAGTTCATCCCCGGTTTGACCAGCATTGCCGAACTGGCACGCATCGTTCGGAAGGCGGGATTCGACCTGGTTCAGGCGGGCGAAGCGGAATCTGTCGAAGATGTCGAAGCCCACGTGCGCGCCGCGGAGGTCGCCCGGCAGCGACGCCTGCTCATCATCGGCCTGATCTTCACCGTGCCGCTCGTGACCTACAGCATGGCGCGTGACTTCATCGTGCCCTTCCCCAACGATCTCTGGGCAATGCTGATCCCCGCGACGATCGTCCAGTTCGTTGTGGGCTGGCAGTACTACGTTGGCGCCTACAAGAGCCTGCGCGCAGGCGGCGCAAACATGGATGTCCTGATCGCGCTGGGGTCTTCCGTGGCCTACCTCTACAGTGTGGGGGTCGTGGTCGGTTTGATTCCGAGCCCCAACGTCTACTTCGAGACCGGTGCAGCCATCATCACGCTGATTATGTTAGGCAAGTTCCTCGAAGCGCGCGCCCGCGGCAAGACATCCGAGGCGCTGAAGGCGCTGATTGGCCTGCGGCCGCGGACTGCGCACGTCATTCGCGCGGGCGTCGAAACCGAGATCGACGTGGACCAGGTCGTCGTGGGCGACACCCTGCTGGTACGGCCCGGCGAGAAGGTTCCGGTGGATGGCATCATCAGCGACGGGCGCTCGGCCTTTGACGAGTCGATGCTGACCGGCGAATCGATGCCCGTGACCAAAGGCCCGGGCGATGAAATCATCGGCGCAACCATCAATAAGGAGGGCCTTATCCGTTTCGAGGCCAGCAAGGTGGGCAAGAACACGACGCTGGCCCAGATTGTGCGGATGGTGCAGGAGGCCCAAGGCAGCAAGGCCCCCATCCAGAAACTGACCGACCGCATCAGCGCCTACTTCGTGCCCGTCGTGATCGGCATCGCGCTCCTGACATTCCTGGGCTGGCTCCTGCTGACACGCGCAGAGTGGTCGGGAGCCATGATCAACGCAGTAGCAGTGCTCGTGATCGCGTGCCCGTGCGCGCTCGGCCTGGCAACTCCGACGGCTATCATGGTCGGCACGACCAAAGGCGCGGAGAACGGCGTCCTCTTCAAGAATAGTGAAGCGCTGGAGCGCGCCGGCCGGGTCAAGGTGGTGGTCCTGGACAAGACCGGCACCATCACGCGGGGCGAGCCGGCAGTGACCGATATCATCACAGTCGAGGGCACACCCCCTATCCCTGCCGACGAGGTGCTGCGCCTGGCTGCCAGCGCCGAGCGCGGGTCAGAACACCCCCTCGGCCGCGCAATGGTTGAAGCAGCCACAGCCAGAGGCCTGCTCCTGACAGATCCCACTGCCTTCAAGGCCGTCAGCGGCTTCGGCATCCGCGCCACCGTCGCAGACCAGCGCCTTATCGTCGGCAACCCGCGCATGTTGCAGAACGAAGGGATTGCGCTGGACGCGCTGCAGCGCGACGTGGACCGGCTGCAGGCCGAGGGCAAGACGGCCATGCTGGTCGCACTCCGCCCCGCTGACGGCGAGGCGCCTGCCCGGTTGGTCGGGCTGGTCGCAGTGGCGGACACCGTCAAGCCCGGCTCGCAGGAGGCCATCGCGGAGCTACGCCAGCTTGGACTGGACGTGGTCATGATAACTGGTGACAACCGGCGGACTGCCGAGGTGATTGCCCAGCAGGTAGGCATCGAGCGCGTGCTTGCAGACGTGCTGCCCGGCGATAAAGTTAACGAGGTCAAGCGGCTGCAGGACGCAGGTAAGGATGGCAAGGCGCGGCGGCTCGTCGCAATGGTAGGCGATGGCATCAACGATGCGCCCGCACTTGCCCAGGCCGATGTAGGGATCGCCATCGGCACCGGCACCGATGTCGCAATGGCGGCTGCGGGCATCACCCTGATCGGCGGTGATCTGCACGGTGTAGCACGCGCGATCTCGCTATCGCGTGGCACGCTGCAGACCATCGTGCAAAATCTCTTTTGGGCCTTCTTCTACAACGTGGTGTTGATCCCGCTCGCCGCCTTTGGTTTTCTGATCCCGATGGTTGCGGCCGGAGCCATGGCGTTCAGTTCCATCTTTGTGGTGACCAACAGCCTGCGGATGCGCGGGTATGACATCCAAAAGCTGACCGCGCCGAAGCCGCTGGCCCGCCAACTGGTTGAGCTGGCGCCACGGCTGGTCGCGCCTGCGGGCGCGCTGGCGTTGCTCATCGCCCTCTCCGTTGGCTGGTGGATGCCGGCCACTGCGGCGCAGGAAACAGGGACAGCCAGTTCAACAGACCGTAAAATCAACGCCTACCGGCTGTTCATCGATCAGACGACACCTATCGTCGCAGGAAGTCGCATGCCGCTCGACATAGAAATCGTCGATCAGTTCGGCAAACGCGTTACCGATTTTCAGATACAGAAACTCGGCGCAGTACCGTACTACGGGTATCTAGCCGTGGCCCGGCGCGACCTGACCTATATGGAGGCTGGACCTTTGTTGATGAAGCCCCAGGCTGCTGCAGCTGCGGAGCCCGGGGCGGCCACTGATCCAATGTTAGCGCAGACGGCGCCGTTTGAAGAGTTGGCCATCCAGCCACAAGTCATTTTCCCGACAGAGGGTCAGTACGTTGTGTTCGTGAGCTTCCAACCATCGAATGAGGGCGATGTCAACCTGGTCATGCCCCTCAACATCGGTGCGACAGAAACCGCCGACGCTGCGCTCGAACGAGGGCCCAACACACAAGCGAGCAAGAAGCTGCAGGTCACACTCACTTCGCAGGATGAGTTCGTTGCCGGTCAGAACAGTCTCGTCAGTTTCGAGGTCGTCGACGAGGGTGGCACCGCGCGGTCGGCACAGATCGCGGCTAAGGCGGGAGCATATTGCCGGTTGCATGTCATCGATGAGCAACTTGAAACCTTCTTTAGGGCGAACCTGGCTGATTCAAGCAATATGACATTCAACGTCACCTTCCCGAAGGCGGGAAAGTACATGGCCTGGCTGGAATTCAGTTACGGTCGTGACGTGCACCAGGTCCCATTCGTGCTGGAAGTCAGGTAAGATCGAACGCATATAGATCATCCACTGAGGTGCTTTACGGAGGTATCGAGATGAAGAACTGCCAGTCCATTTCACTTGTCGCACTGCTCATCGTCATCTTCCTGACGGGGTGCAGCGCCCTGCCGCCGACATCCGCGCCGGAAGCCGCAGTTGCCGCTGCAGGAGCGGCTGCGACCGAAGTCACGTTGAAGGTGTTCGCGCCTTCCAGCATGACCGATGCAGCCAAGGAACTGGCTGCAGCCTTTGAAGCATCGCATCCTGGTCTCAAGCTCGTCCTCGAAATCGGGCACTCACCTACGCAACGGCTGCAACTCACGCAGGGCGCAATCGGGGATGTCTTCATGACTGCCAGCCAGCGAGACATGGACGACGCCATTACCGACGGGAGCGTCGAGAGCGGTGCCGCACGCGTCTTCGCGACGAACCAGCTCATCGTGGCCGTGCCACCTGAGAACCCGGCCAACCTCGCGACCCTTGAAGACCTGGCGAACGATGGCATCAGGTTGCTGGTGGCTGTCGTAGATACGCCGATCGGCAAGGTGACCCTGACGAGCCTGGACAAGATGGAGCAGCAGCTCGGCCCGGGGTTCAAGGACCGGGTCCTGGCGAATGTGGTGTCCAACGAGGCGGGAGTCAAGCCCATCGTCTCCAAGCTGCTGTTAGGGGAGGCCGATGCCGGCGTCGTGTTTGTGACCGATGCGATCGCAGCGCCCAAACTCAAGACGCTCAACATACCGCTCGATCTGAATGTCATCTCCCAACTGAATATCGCTCCGCTGGTGGAGGCTCCGCACCCGGATGATGCGGCGGCCTTCATCGCGTTTGTGACCTCGGCCGAGGGGCAGACCATTCTGAACAAGTGGGGATTCCTTCCGGGGAAATCCTGAACCGAGATGCGCCACCTGGCGCAGGGGAGTGCTGGCGATGATACGCGATGCAGTGCGGATGGCAACAATTACGGGAAGATTATCCCAAAGCCCGAGGGTGGCGCCGCGCGTCAGCGATACGGCGTACCACCAGAAGGTCCACCGGGTCGGTCCACTGGCCGGCTTTATCGTGCCCGCTGCACTGGCCGGGCTTGTACTGGCACTCCCCCTGACCGTGTTACTCTGGCACGGTATCGATGCGGGCATCGCGGGTTATCTGGCGGATCCCTCGGTCATCGCCGCTGCGCAGCTGAGTGTCTACACCAGCGCGATCAGCGTGGTGGCGACGCTGCTGCTGGGCACGCCGCTGGCCTACGTCCTGGCGCGCTGGTCGTTTCGACACAAAGCCCTAGTGGAGGCGGTCATCGATCTCCCGATTGTGCTGCCGCCGATGGTGGCAGGCATCGGGCTGCTCCTGGCTTTTGGGCGTAACGGTCTGCTGGGCGGCCTGCTGCACCAATGGGGCATCCACCTCCCCTTCACGACTGCAGCCGTCGTCTTTGCCCAGGCGTTTGTCTCGGCCCCGCTGTACATTCGGGCCGCGCGGCTGGGGTTTGCGGCCGTCCGGCCCGACATGATCGAGGCTGCCTACACGGATGGCGCGACCGAGGCGGAAATCTTCCGGCTTGTCATGGTGCCGTTGGCCGGCCGGTCGATGCTGAACGGGCTCATCATGTGTTGGGCACGCGCATTCGGTGAATTCGGGGCCACCATCATCTTTGCCGGGAATCTGCAGGGTTACACACAGACGATGCCGCTAGTGATCTTCAACGGCTTCGAGACCAACCTCGGTGTCGCCCTGAGCATTTCGCTGGTGCTGATCCTGATCTCCGCTGCGGTGTTGCTGGCGCTGCGCATCATCGAGAAGACCACGCACGTTAATATCTAGGCAATCACCGAACAAGCAGAGTACGCGCAGCCGGGAACGTGCTTGGGTGGGCGGACCGTGCGAGGGGTTCGGCTGCTTATGCAGGGTTACGCGTCCCACATCTTACCCGGCAAATGCAAATTTGCGCACTTTCGTATCTTGTGGCATTCTCCCGCCCGCACGGGCTGTTCATGCGGTCACGCCGCAACGTGACCATCGGGCCCAGGGCGGCAAGGCGAGGAGGGAGCCATGAGCGTAAAAGTCTTCTGCAAGCTCGCAGACTGTGTCAACTGGGACAATGGCCTCTGTGGCGCAGAGGAAATCCGCATCGATCGCGAGGGTTACTGCGCGACCTATGAGGAAATCCCAGAAGAGGCTGCGGATGACCTGGACATGCCCGCACACGTCGAGGACCTCAACTGGGAAGAGGAAGAAGACGAGGAGCTGGAACTGGACGAACTGGGCGAGGAGGGCTGGGAGGAGCTAGACGAGGAAAACGAAGAGGAAGGCGAAGACGAGGAAGACGAAGACCGCTGGAAAGATTGACCCGCCGATCCCCCGTGGCCCGGGCAGATGGATGCCCATCCATCCCTGGAACCCCCGCGCTTATTGTGTGAAAGCCACGCTGCTTTTTGCACAAAGCGTCAGCTCATCATATAATAACCTACTGTGCCGTCCGGAGCCGTTCAACCACCGGACGGTTTAGCGCGAATTCCCACTGGTTGCTTAGTATAAATGCTCGCGTCCTTGCTACACGCGAGCCCTACTTTTAGGAGGCTGCTTTCACATGGCAAAAAAATGGGTATACCTGTTCACCGAAGTCGCAGAGGCGGAAAAATACGTCAACGGCTCCTGGGATGCTGTCCGCGGGCTGCTTGGCGGCAAGGGCGCAAACCTGTTTGAAATGACGCGCATCGGTCTGCCGGTGCCGCCTGGCTTCACTGTCACCACCGAAGCCTGTAATGCTTACCTGGCAAACGGCGGCAAGTTCCCCGAGGGCATGTGGGAGCAGGAGCTTGAGGCGCTAAAGGCCACCGAGGAGATGACAGGCAAGGGCTTCGGCGATGCGAAGAACCCGCTGTTGGTTTCCTGCCGCTCCGGCTCGAAGGAATCCATGCCCGGCATGATGGACACCGTCCTGAATATCGGCCTGAACGATGCGACCGTTGAGGGCCTGGCGGCACTGACCGACAACCCGCGCTTCGCCTATGACGCCTACCGCCGCCTCGTGGAAGGCTTCGGCAAGGTCGTCCTGGAAATCTCCGACACGGCGTTCGAGCACGCGCTGCACAGCATGAAGGAAGAGCTGGGCATCTCGCTGGACACCGATCTGAAGACCGAAGACCTGAAAAAACTGACCGCCCAGTTCAAGGCGATCGTGAAGAAGCACAAGGGCTTTGAGTTCCCGCAGGATCCGATCGAGCAGCTTCGCCTGGCGACTGAGGCCGTGTTCAAGAGCTGGAACGGCAAGCGCGCGGTGGACTACCGCCGCCATGAGAACATCCCCGACACCCTCGGCACCGCAGTGAACATCGTCACGATGGTCTTCGGGAACATGGGCAACACCTCCGGCACCGGCGTGGCCTTCACCCGCAACCCGAGCACCGGCGAGAAGCTCGTCTACGGCGAATACCTCATCAACGCCCAAGGCGAAGATGTGGTCGCCGGCATCCGCACCCCCCAGAAGGTCGCGGTGATGGGCGACGAGCTGCCCGAAGCGTATGCGCAGTTCATGGAAATCTGCGCGATCCTCGAGAAGCACTACCGCAACATGCAGGACGTCGAGTTCACCATCGAACGCGGCAAACTGTGGATGCTGCAGACCCGTAACGGCAAGCGCACTGCGGCGTCGGCCATCAAGATCGCGGTGGATATGGTCAACGAGGGTCTCATCACCAAGAAGGAAGCCATCCAGCGCGTCACTCCCGACAACGTCAACTCGCTGCTGCACCCGCAGTTCGACCCCGACGCCAAGAAGGCCGCGGAGAAGGAAGGCAAGTTGCTGGGCAAGGGCGTGAATGCCTCCCCTGGCGCGGCCGTGGGTCGGGCGTATTTCGATGCCGACACCGCCGAGGAAAAGTCCAAGGAAGGACCGGTCGTCATGGTGCGGCCGTTCACCAAGCCGGATGACGTGCATGGCATGATTGCTGCGAAGGGCATCCTGACGAGCGAAGGTGGCGCGACCAGCCACGCCGCCGTAGTAGCCCGCCAGTTTGGCCGCCCGTGCGTCGTGGGTGCCGCAGGCATCAAGATCGACATGGAAGCCCGCCAGATGGTCTCCAACGGCCTCGTGGTTAAGGAAGGCGACTGGATCAGCGTGGACGGCGGCAGCGGCGAGACGTTCATCGGCCAGATTCCGACCGTCGCTCCCAAGTTCGAGGAACAGACTGACCTTATCACGCTGCTGAGCTGGGCTGACGAGATCGCTGCGGAAGAAGGCAGCCGCCAGCCGGGCAAAAACGACTCGCCGACCCGCGGCCTGCAGGTCTGGGCGAACGCGGACTACCCGGCGGATGCTCGCCGCGCGCGTGCGTTCGGCGCCCAAGGCATCGGCCTCTGCCGCACGGAGCACATGTTCTTCGAGACCCAGCGCCTGCCGATCGTCCAGCGCATGATCCTGGCTGAGACCAGCGAAGCACGCACCGCGGCCCTGAACGAGCTGCTGCCGTACCAGCGCGCGGACTTCGACGGCCTCTTCGAGGCGATGACCGGCCTGCCCGTCATCATCCGCCTGATCGACCCACCGCTCCACGAGTTCATGCCGGATGAAGAAGCCCTGCTCGAAGAAGTCATCGAGATGCGCATCAAGGGCGAGACCGAGGGCCTGAAGGAAAAAGAGACCCTGCTCACCGCCATCCGCGGAATGCACGAGTCCAACCCGATGATGGGCCTGCGCGGCATCCGCCTATCCATCGTCATGCCCGAGATCGTCGAGATGCAGGTGCGCGCGATCTTCGAAGCGGCCTCGGACGTCGCGCAGCGTGGGTTTGACCCGCACGTCGAGGTCATGATCCCGTTGACCGGCACGGTGCGCGAGCTTGAGTTCATCCAGCCGAAGCTGGAGCGCATCGCCAAGCAGGTCGTCAGCGAGAAGGGCGTCCAGGTCGACTACAAGTTCGGCACGATGATCGAGATCCCGCGCGCGTGCGTGACCTCGTATGAAATCGCCAACCTGGCCGAGTTCTACAGCTTCGGCACGAACGACCTGACCCAGATGACCTTCGGCTACAGCCGGGATGACGCGGAGCGCAACTTCCTGCTGAAGTACGTCGAGGATGGCATCCTGCCGAAGAACCCGTTCCAGGTCATCGACCGCGAGGGCGTCGGCGCACTGATGGACACTTGTGTCGAGCAGGGCCGCAAGACCCGCAA
>CAZTMA010000144.1:0-12881 GCA_964614645.1 uncultured Anaerolineales bacterium | reverse complement strand
TAGCGGCGGCCCACCGTAAAGATCAGGAGCAGGCTGAGTGCCGCGCCCGCGAGGGCTGCGACCCACGGCTTCTGCTGCATCGTCTTGCCGGCGTGCACAGTCAGCTCGCCCGCCTGCTTGCCGATTTGTTGCGTGGCCGTCGAGACCACGTCGTCCAGCACTTCTCGCTTCGCTTCGTAGGCCGACACCAGGGGCTTCAGGTCGAGCCGCGCCTGCTTGCGCTTCTGCTCATACCGCTTGCCCAGCATCTCCTGCAACTCGTTGAACGTATTGCTCAACGTTTCCAGGTCGCGATCGCTCAGCTTCTCCCACCGCTCCATGGCGGCCTCACGAATCTGCCGGACCCGCTTCTCCATATCACGATTGTGTCTTCTCATCATGGTTGTCTATCTCCTTGTTAGTTCAATCACTTCGTCTCATTTGTGGTGGCTGATGTTTCGGCCACCCTCTTGAGTGCCTCCACGTGGTCGTGGACCTCTTCCAGCTTATCCTGGACCGCGTCCAACCCTTCCTGACCAAGCGCAGCAAACTCAGATTGGAGTTCTTCCAGCTCCTCATCGGGCCGGTTCTCTACGTCCACAAGGTGGTTGCGTGCGTGCTCCATCACACGGATCAACTCATCCAGCTTCAGGTGCAGCGCCTTGGCATCGCGGTTCTGCGAGTTCTGGATGATGAACACCATCAGGAAGGTGATGATGGTGGTCGATGTATTGATGACCAGTTGCCAGGTGTCCGAGAAGTCGAAGATCGGCCCGCTCACAAGCCAGCCCAGAATGAGCAGCAGGCCGATGACGAAGGCCCACGGTGAGCCGACAATCTCTGCAGTCGTGCGCGCAAACTTGCGAAAGAACTCGTTCATTGGGCTGGCTGTTCTTCTTGCGACATCCAATAAAGGGCCCTTGTTTTGCTTGAGTATGTTCATATCCTGCGCCCCCGGATGAACCACGTCACGGCAATGGCCGCCAGCAGTGAGACGACCTGCAAGGTACGGCTGCGCGATTGATCCTGTGCTGCACTCGCTGCATTGCGCATGACCAAATCACGCACATTAGCTTCGCTAGGCTCCTGGGGCCGGTCAGTCACCCCTGCCAGGACCTGCAACAGGCCGCGCTCCACGAGCAGCTTCTCCCGAAACAGCACCTCCCATTCCTCGTGTTGAATCTTCGTTTCCTGCAGGTCGCGCTCAAATTTATGCAGTTCCTGCGCCAGCTCTTGCGGCACGGACCTCTTGGCAGTGGCACGCAACTTATCCCAGATTTCTCCCAGGCGATCTTCCATCTCGTTCGCCTCCTTCGTCCAGGTCAGGTAGGCCCTGGAGAAGGAAAGTTGCTCGGCCACAATGGCCCGGGCATGGGCAGCATCATACTTGCTGCCGCTGATTGCCAGGTCCGACGGGTGCAACACAAGCTCCAGCCGGTTGGAAACCAGCGTCGTCAGGTTGTCGGCAATCAAGTTGTTGCTGCCCCGGCCGGAAAGGGTCGTCATCACCTTCAGCGGCAGACGCAGCATCCAGTTTGCCTGCTGACGCCGGACTTCGAATCCGGCCTTGTTGAGGGCGTCTGAGATGCCCTCAACTGTGTCCATGTAGTCCTGTTCTTCCACAATCATGGGCAAGTGTTCGGTTGTCCAGCGCTTGAGCATCGTACGCACCTTCATGATCGGGACGAACACGATCATCATGATGAGTGCGATCGAGATCGCCAGCGTAGAAGGATAGCCCCGGAAGATGGCCTTGATGGTGGCGCCTTTGCCCTGGGGTCGGTCTTCGGGGTCCAGCAGCTTGAGCGACACGAAGCCTACTACGAGGGGCAGCAGCAGGGCCGCAGCCAGCATGGCAAGCCGGACCATGTTATCGTTGACCCACTCGGGCAATGTGACGAACGAGAGCAAGAACACGCCTGCCTTCGGAAAAATCACGCCGATGACGACCACGAGCCAGGCCACCGAGGCCAGCGCCAACACAGAGAGCCACGTCTGCCGCTCTTGTGGCACTTTGCCGAAGAGAGTGGTGGTGGCCCAGCCGAACACGGTGTTGAGCAGTCGCCCGGCCTGGCGCGCGAGGGCGGCAAAAAGGGTCTGCAGGATCGCCATACTGTCTTGTCTCCCGTTGAATGAATAACGCTACAAAATGACCTGCATGCCAGGTGGTGTGCCCAGCCACCTGGTATGCAGGTCACTTTGCATCATGCTCGCTCGAGATGCTCGCTCGAGTGTTTGCTCAATGCAGCACCCTGATGCATGATTATCAATGAACGGCCTGAGTGTATTCCATCGAAGCTGCAAAGGTCTTTATAGCGAACTCAAGGCAACCTTAAGAGGGTCTAAAAGGCACTGACCAGAGTGGCTGCAATCTGCAAGGGGGCGAAGGCATGAACTATTGGGAGGGTGAGACAATCCGCCTGCGCGGCATCGAGCCGGGGGATGCAGAGCATTTCTTCCGCTGGAACCACGACAGCGAGCGCGCCCGCCAGCTTGATTTTGTCTGGCCTCCGACGTCGCTGGCGTCTGTGGAGACCTGGGCCGCGGAGCAAAGTGCGCAGAAGCTCAAGGACGATGCGTTCCACTGGGTCATCGAAACGCGCGCCGGCCAGCCCATCGGCTCGATCAGCACCCACGACTGCGACCGGCGCAACGGTACGTTCAGCTATGGCGTGGACGTAGCGGAGGAGCATCGCGGCAACGGGTATGCCGCCGAAGCCATTCGCCTGGTGTTGCGTTATTACTTCGAGGAACTGCGCTATCACAAGGTCAACGTGGGCGTCCACAGTTACAACGAAGCGTCCCTGCGGCTGCACGACAGGCTCGGTTTTGTGCGCGAGGGGGTCGTCCGGGAAGCTGTCTATACGCGCGGCCGGTACTATGCCCTCATCTTGTACGGCATGACCGTGGAGGAGTTCGGGGCAGGTTAGCCCTTCATGCGAGTCACGCGGCAACGGATGAGAACGGATAAACGGATGAACCCCAGTTCACAGTCTAGATCCGATTATCCGTTCCGATCCGTTGCACCGTGACTTTTCAGCTCGCGACCCGCCCGACGATGAAATGCTCGGCCCGCGCGCTGTCCACGGTCAGGGCGATGTCCGCGGTTGCGGCCATGGCTTCCGTCGGTGCGGCGACGAGCATCTGTCCTGCGGTGTGGCGGCCCTCGGTTTCAATGACGGCGCGCACCGGCTCCCAGCCGACGAGGCTCGGGTCGAGCAGGCTGGCCGCGGCGAGTGGGTCGTGCAGGAAGGTCCAGCCGCGGTGGGCAAACCCGGGATACACCTCAACCTGCTGCGCAACAGCCTCGTGATAGGCATCCCCGGCCTGCCGGATGCGCGCCACGTCCGCCGGGCGGATGCGCACCTGCGTGGTGACATCCAACGGCACAATGCGCAGCGGCGCGCCGGATGACAGGACGACGTGCGCGGCCTCCGGGTCGCAGCGGATGTTATGCTCCACCCAGGGCAGGTGCAGGTTCCCCGCGCCGCCGACTACCCCGCCCAACAGCGTCACCCCGGCCACGTTCTGCGCCAACCGCGGCTTGCGCAGGAAGGCCAGCGCGATGTTGGTCAGCGGGCCGACCGGCAGCAGGGTAGTCTCACCGGGCCGCGCCATGACCATCCGGACAATCAGGTCAACCGCATGCTCATCTGACGGGGAAAGCGCCTCGTCTGCCTCGGTCAGCAGCCCCTGCCCCTCGTGCCCGGCCCAGTAGACCGGCACACGGCCCAACAAAGGCGACCGTGCGCCCATCGCCACGGGCACATCGTGCCGGCCGCGCAGCGCCAGCAACTTAAGCACCATGTGCGCGCGGAGCAGCACGTCCGCATACACGGTCGTGACCGCGGCGAGTTCCACCTCCGGCGAACCCAGGAGGAGGGCCAGCGCCAGGCAGTCGTCTACATCGGTGCCGATGTCGGTGTCGAGGATGATGGTTTGCGGCTTCATGCTGTCTCCTGTGGTGCAGGTCAAGGTTGGCGTCAAGGATTCAGCCGGGTTCGGCGTGAATATACATCACTGAGGCAGTAATTTGTCAGACACGAGACTGGCGTAGAACGTGCGCTCACCTGCGGTGACGAAATTGACCCCAATCACCATGTCTTTGCCTTCGGGCGTAATGGCGGTGATCTCGCCAGGCCCGAAGCGTTCGTGGTGGACACTCATGCCGACGCGGTAGGGCTGTGGTTTGACAGGCCCCTTCTTGACCGGCGCCTGGGCTGCGAGATTGGCCTGCCGGTCCCACCACATTTCCGCGTACATGTTCAGCTTCTCCGGCGGATTGAGCTTGCCGGTGAACTCACCGGCGCGGCGCCGCGCCACGCTGATAAGCGGCATGAGCTTCTGCTTGCGCTCGTGTGCAATCCGGCTGTTCTGGGCCAGTTGTGCGGCAGCCCGCGCCAGGCCGCTCTCGAGGTTGCGCAGCGCGACGCGCGGCTCGCCGTCCGGGTCGATGCTGACCAGGACAACGCCATGCGCGCGGCAGACCGCGGCGCGCGCGTCCTCGCGCTCGGCCTCCGCCATGACCTCTTCATCGCTCTTGCGCTGGCGGCGCTGCGTGCCTTCAAGGCCGACGAAGCGCACGGCCAGACCGATATCCGGGTAAAGGCAGTCGAGCTTGAGCCGCCGGTTCGTGTCCGGGTTGACCAGCCACTCGGGCATCACGCCGTATTCGGTCTCGAACCCATCGAACACGCGCGCCAACACTTCCCGCCAGCCGTTAACAAGGTTTGCCTGCATTTGTCTGCACCTGTACGTGATAAACGTGCGGAACCAGCCGGCTCGCGCACGTTTCTGCGGCTATGATAGCATGCAGTGCAGGAGAGTGTCAAAGTGGCAAAATGCAGTGTGTTGTAGTGCGATGACCATCCTGTTACCCTGTTAAGACATGTTGACGGCCCAAACATACAGGTAGTATAATGTTACCATCCAGCTTGTGGACTTTGCAGTGTCAGGAGCCTGTTTCTGCCAGTGCATAGCATAGAAGGTCATCGTCGCGCTTCTCACACA
Source organism: uncultured Anaerolineales bacterium (assembly GCA_964614645.1). Taxonomy (GTDB): domain Bacteria; phylum Chloroflexota; class Anaerolineae; order CG2-30-64-16; family CG2-30-64-16; genus MWBF01. The sequence continues at coordinate 7,892 of CAZTMA010000144.1, read as the reverse complement.
AGGAGGAAATGATGCGAAGGTTCTCACGTCGTCAGTTTCTGGGCTTTGCAGCCGCGACCGGCACCACACTGCTTGCCGGATGTGTAGCAGCGCCGGCAACACAAGCCCCCGCAGGTGAAGCGCCGGCAGCAGAAGAGCCGGCCGCGCAGCCCGCGGCGGGCCAAAAGGTCACCGTCGAGATGTGGACGCCCCATCCCCTGGACGAAAACATCAAGATCAACGAGTTCCTGGCCGAGAACTTCCTTCCTGACCATCCCGACACCGACTTCAAGTTCACCCGGGTCCCCGACGAATGGGAGCAGAAGTTCAAGACCGCGGCGGCAGGCGGCACGCTGCCGGATATCTTCGCCGTCGATGGCATCAACCTGCCCACATTCGCCTCTCGTGGACTCTGCGCGGAACTGGACGAGGCGGTCGTGTCCAAGGCTGTCCTGGATGACTTCTACCCGTCCGCCTTGGCCGAGATGCAGTGGCGCGGCAAGACCTACGCTACCACGATCGAGACCAATTCCCAGGCGCTCCGCGTCAACATGGACAAAGTAGCCGAGGCGGGCGTCGAGTTGCCGACCAACTGGGATGAGATGATCACGGTCGGGCAAGCGCTGACCTTCGACCAGGCCGGCAAACACCCGAACGAGAGCGACTTCAACTGGGATGCCGTGAGCCAGTGGGGCTTCGAGACGTGGTGCTGTCTCGGTGAAGGCTCCACCTGGATGATCCTGCCCTGGATCTGGATGAACGGCGGCGATGTCTACGAGGAGAGCACGAAGAAGGTGACGATCGCGGACGCGCCGGCAGTCAAGGGCATCCAGTTCCTCAAAGACCTCGTCCATACGTATAAGATCTGGCCGCGTGCGGGCATGGCCCAGGCCGGGCCGGAAGGCACCTTCTACGGTCAGGTCGTGATCATGAGCGCTACGGGCGCGTTCGATCTGGCAAACCTGACAGTGTCGAATCCGCCCGAGTTCGAGTGGGATATCCTCAAGTTCCCCAGGCCGGCGGATGGCGAGTACATCAGCGGTGTCGGTGGCTGGCTGATGTCTGCGAATGCGGCGAGCAAGAACCTCGCCCAAGTCATGCCCTTCATGACCTTTACTACCAGCGACACCTGGCAGTTGCATACCTCCGAATTCGGGTATGCGTTGACTGGCCGCAAGAGCATCGCGGAACAGCGGCTGGCTAAAGTGCCGCAGCTCGCGATCTTCCTGGAAGCGATGGGGACCGGCCGGGCACGGCCGCGCAGCACGCAGTATCCGCTCATCACGGAGGCACTGCAGTTGGCCTTTGATGAAGCCATCTTCGGTGACCGGACGCCCGAGGAAGCTCTGGCGGATGCCAAGCCCAAGATCGAGGATGCTCTGGCCAAGGAAGAAGCAGAATAAGGTCAGTCTCCTTGTCATGACTTCGGCGGCCGGCGGATCTGCTTCGCGTAGAGTGCCGACCGCCGAAGTTTTGGTCGCTCAGAGGAATGGTTTATGACAGGCACAACTTACAGCGCAGCAAGGAGGACCGTCGGGCGGCGGGGTCTAACGCGGGAAGCACGCTGGGGCATCTTCTTCGTCACCCCCTGGGTGATCGGCTTTGTGATCTTCACCTTGGGACCGGTCGTGGCGTCTCTTGGGCTCAGCTTCATGGACTACGAGCTGATTTCAGCCCCCACCTGGCGCGGCCTGGGTAACTACGTCGAACTCCTTTCCAGAGACCGCCTCTTCGGTAAATCTCTGTACAATACCCTGTACTACACGCTGTTCAGCGTGCCCCTCGGCCTCATGGCCGCTTTCATGCTCGCCCTGCTGCTGAACGTCAAGCTGCCGGGGATGAACATCTATCGCACGGTGTTCTATCTGCCCGCGGTCACCTCCGGCGTGGCCGTGTCGCTCCTGTGGATCTGGCTCTTCAATCCGCAGTTCGGCCTGATCAACCACCTGCTGCGGTCCATTGGGCTGCCGGGGCCTGGCTGGCTGGTCGATGAGAGCTGGTCCAAGCCGGCCTTCATCCTGATGAGCATCTGGGGCGTTGGCGGGACCGCGGTCATCTTTCTCGCCGGACTGCAGGGCGTACCACGCAGCCTGTACGAGGCCGCTGAGATTGATGGTGCGAACACCTGGCAGCGCTTCCGTCACGTCACTGTTCCCATGATGACGCCCGTCATCTTCTTCAACATGATCGTCGGCATCATCGGGTCGTTCCAGGTGTTTACGTCCGCCTATGTCATGACGCAGGGCGGGCCGCGCGAGTCCACTCTCTTCTATGTGCTCTACCTGTTCAGACAGGGGTTCAAGCTCCTGCGGATGGGCTACGCGGCGTCGATGGCCTGGATCCTCTTTATCATCATCATCATACTGACTCTCATTCAGCTCCGCCTGTCTACGAGGTGGGTCTACTATGAGAGCGAGATGACGGAGGGGTAGGCCGATGAAAACGACCGCTGAATCATTCGCGCCGCTCAGCCGGCCTCTCACTCCTGGCTTTAGCCGGCACCGCATGCGCAAGTGGGCGGCGAAGGCCCTCTGGTATGTGCTGCTGACGGGCTTGGGCATCCTCTTCTCGCTGCCCTTCTTCTGGATGCTGTCATCCTCGCTGAAGATCGAGGCGCGCATCTGGATCTACCCGCCCCAGTGGATTCCGGATCCTTTCCTCTGGAAGAACTACCCCGAGGCGCTGGACCTGATGAATTTCGGCCGCGCGCTCCGGAATACGCTCTTCCTGACCGGCGTGGGAACCGCGGCGATCGTCCTTGTCAGCTCGTGGATCGTGTATGGCTTTGCGCGGTTTCGCTTCCCCGGGAAGAACGCGCTGTTCCTGGTGCTGCTGTCGACCATGATGCTGCCGGAGCAGGTGACGATGATTCCACGCTTCATCATGTTCAAGGAGTTCGGCTGGCTCAACACCTATCTGCCCCTGTTGGTCCCGGCGTTCTTCGGGGATGCGTTCTACATCTTCCTGCTGCGCCAGTTCTTCATGACCATCCGACGGAGCTGGATGATGCCGCGAAGATCGACGGATGCAGTTATATCGGCATCTGGTGGCGCATCATCCTGCCGCTGTCCAAACCCGCGCTGGCAACCGTGACCGTCTTCTCCGTCATCCGCGGGTGGAACGACTTCCTGTGGCCGCTGATCATCCTCAACGATGCAGCGAAGTACAACCTGGCGTTGAGCCTGGCGTCGTTCAAGGGTCTTTACAGCACGCAGTGGGGCTACCTGATGGCGGCATCGGTGGTTTCCCTGCTCCCGATGATCACCCTCTACTTCTTCGCACAGAAATACGTGGTCGAAGGCATCACGCTCACCGGCCTCAAGGGCTAGAGTGGCACACACGGAGGCACGCATGGCAGCACAGACTAGAACCTACAACGGTTCATACACCGCGGACAACCTTGACCACGTCGCCTTTCCCCTCGGCGGCATCGGCGCGGGCATGATCTGCCTCGAAGGCGGAGGCACGCTCTCGCATGTGTCCGTTCGCGGGCAGCCGAACGTCTTCAACGAGCCGATGATGTTCGCGGCGCTGCACGTCCGCGGGGAGCCACCTACCGCGCTGGTGCTGGAAGGTCCCGTGCCCAAGTGGAAGATCTTCTTCCCGTGGGATAACTTGTTCGGGAGCGCGGGCAATGGCGGGGCCGGCAAGACCTACGGCCTGCCGCGGCACGAGCACGCCGAGTTTCGCGCGCGTTTCCCGTTTGCCTCGGTCGACCTGGCCGATGACCGGCTGCCGCTCCGCACTGAGATCACCGGCTGGAGCCCGTTCATCCCCGGCGACTCGGACAACTCCAGCCTGCCCGTCGCGGGCCTCGAGTACCGGTTCACCAACCCCACAAGCCAGCCGGTCGAAGCAGTCTTCTCATATCATTCAGTGAACTTCCTGGCTGCGGGCGAGTGGACTGCGGATCGGGCCTGGCACGGCGAACGGGGTGTCGGCACGGCTCCCGGCGGCTTCACGCTGTGGCAGACTGCACCCGAGGACAAGCCGTGGCAGCAGGCCGCGTTGAGCATCTGCGCCGATGACCCGGCGGTCAAGGTCAACTGCGCCTGGTTCCGCGGGGGCTGGTGGGACCCCATCACGGTCGCCTGGAAGACGGTGGAGGATGGCACAATGCCCGAGGCCGGACCGGTGGTGGGCGATCCCAGTCCCGGGGGGAGCCTCTACGTGCCGTTCCGCCTGGAGCCGGGCGAGGAGAAGGTCGTCCGCCTGCGCCTCGCCTGGTATGTGCCGGAGACCGACATCCGCTTCGGCAAGGACATGCCGGAAAGCGGCAATGGGCAGCACCACAAGCCCTGGTACGCGGGCCGGTTCCCCGACCATGCGGCTGTCACCGACTACTGGCGCATGCGATACGATGAACTGCACCGCGCAAGCCGTGGGTTTGCAGATTGCTTCTACGACACCACCCTGCCGCCGGAGGTGGTGGAGGCGGTCGCGGCCAACCTGACCATTCTCAAGTCGCCCACCCTGTTGCGGCAGGCCGACGGGCGATTGTGGGCTTGGGAGGGCTGCCACGACAACCGGGGCTGCTGTCCCGGCAGTTGCACCCATGTCTGGAACTATGCGCAGGCGCTGCCTCACCTGTTCCCCGACCTTGAACGCACGCTGCGCGAGACCGAGTTCGGTCCCAGCCAGGATGACCACGGCCACCAGGTGTTCCGCTCTGCGCTGCCCATCCGGCCCATCGTCCACGACTTCCACGCCGCGGCCGACGGTCAACTGGGCGGCATTGTCAAGGCATATCGGGAATGGCGCATTAGCGGCGACGCGGCGTGGCTGCGGGGCATGTGGCCCGCCATCAAGCTCAGCCTGAACTACTGCATCGACACCTGGGACCCGGAGGGCCGCGGCCTGTTGATCGAGCCGCATCACAATACCTATGACATCGAGTTCTGGGGCCCTGATGGCATGTGCACGTCGTTCTATCTGGCGGCGCTGCAGGCAGCGGTCAGCATGGCCGAGGCCGTGGGCGATGACGCGGGGCCGTATCGTGACCTGCTGGCGAAGGGCCGCGCGGCGATGGAGAGCGAGCTGTGGGACGGTGAGTACTTCATCCAGCGCATCCAGTGGCAGGGGCTCCGTGCGCCCGACCCGACGGCAGCCGGGGCCTACCACACGCCCTACTCCCCCGAGGCCCGGGAGCTGCTGGACGCAGAAGGCCCGAAGTACCAATATGGGCCGGGGTGTCTGTCGGACGGCGTGCTCGGCGCGTGGCTGGGCGAGTGCAGCGGTGTGACCCCGGTCCTCGAAGGCGCGAAGGTGACGAGTCACCTGCTGGCTGTGCATCGCTACAACTTCCGCCGCGACCTCTCCGACTATCCAAATCCACAGCGCCCGACGTATGCGCTGGGCCACGAGGCCGGGCTGCTGCTGTGTACGTGGCCGAAGGGCGGCGCGCTGACGCTGCCGATGGTCTACAGCAACGAGGTGTGGACGGGCATCGAATACCAGGTTGCCTCGCACCTGATGATGAATGGCCACGTGGACGAGGGGCTGGATATCGTGCGGGCTGTCCGTGACCGGTATGATGGCCGTGTGCGCAACCCGTTCAATGAGTACGAGTGCGGCCATTGGTATGCCCGCGCGATGGCATCCTACGCGCTGCTGCAGGGCTTGAGCGGCGCGCGCTACGATGCAGTTGACAAGGTTCTCTACCTGAAGCCGTCCGTCCGCGGCGACTTCCGCGCCTTCCTGTCCACCGCGACAGGCTACGGCACGGTTGGCGTGCTCGACGGCCAGCCGTTCCTGGACGTCCGGGCCGGGGCCATCGACTGTCAGCGGATCGAGTACGAACCGCGGGTCTAAAAGGGTGAGGAGTTTGCATCCTCAGATGCAAACGTGACGCCGGTTAAGCGTGCAGTTCCGCATCTGAGGATGCGGAACTCCTCCTGTGCGCTGTATCACTGGCGTTCTGTGCCCCCGCGCCCACATCGGGTATAATCCCCAGCATGACCCGAGACCTCGACGCACTCTACCGCGACGTCCCTGAACCGAAGCATGTGTGGATCACGCAGCGCGAATCGCACGCCGGCCGCGCCATTCCCGAGGCCGACCAGGCGTGGGATGCGTTTCTGGCACGCCATCCGGCCGGCCACATCCTGCAAACCAGCCGCTGGGCCGAACTGAAGGCCGGTTTCGGCTGGACGGGACAACGGGCCATCCTGCGCACCATCCCCAGCCCGGACGCGCCGATCCTCGGCGGGGCCAGCATTCTCTTTCGCCGGCTCCCGTGGGGGCAAGCGCTGGCCTATGTCCCGCGAGGACCGGTCGTGGACTGGGCCGATGCCGAGCAGGTGCGCGCGGTCCTGACGATGGCCCGCGAGTTCAGCCGCAAGGCGCGCGCCGCGCTCATCAAGATCGAGCCGGAACTGCCCGCGTCGGCGGAGCTGGATGCGCTCCTGGCGGGTCTCGGCTTTCGGCCCAGCCCGCAGCGCGTCCAGCCGCTCAGCACCATCCACCTCGACCTGGCCGGCGACGAAGAGACGATCCTCGCGGCCATGAAGTCCAAGTGGCGCTACAACATCCGGCTGGCCGAGCGCAAGGGCGTCACCGTGCGCGCGGGCGGGCCGGACGACCTGCCCGCGATCCAGCGGCTGTTCGATGTCACCGGCACGCGCGATGGGTTCGGCGTCCACAATGCAGCCTATTACGCCCGCGCGACGGAACTGTTCGAGCCATCCGATCTGGCGACCTGGCTGATCGCGGAGCACGAAGGGCAGATGCTCGGCGCGATTGCGGTGTTCGCCCTGGGCCGCATGGCATGGTACATGTGGGGCGCGTCGAGTGACGAGGGCCGCAACGTGATGCCCAACCACGCGCTGCAATGGGCGGCGATACGGTGGGCGCGGGCGCGCGGCTGCACAGTCTACGACCTGTGGGGCATCCCGGACGAAGTGGGCGCCGATCCCGCGGCCTATGCCGAGCCGGAGAGCTGGGGCGAGGGCGGGCTGTGGGGCGTGTATCGCTTCAAGCAGGGGTTCGGCGGTCGCGTCGTGCGTTACACAGGCGCGTGGGACCTGCCCCTCTCGCAGGCCGGCTATGCGCTCTACCGGCTGGCGCTGCGCGTGCGCCGCGCGGGCCAGGAAGGCGGCTGACCCATGCCCGACGTGACCGCGGTCACCGCTGCCGCCGAGTGGGACGGCGCGCTTCTCGCGCTGCCCGCACCGCATATCCTCCAGAGCTGGGCCTGGGGTGAGACCAAGCTGCAAACCGACTGGTATGCAAAACGGCTGCTATGGCGCGAAGACAGCCACCCGATTGCGGCAGCCGCTTTGCTATTTCGCCGCGTCGTGGGGCGGCTGCCGGCGCGCCTTGCGCCCGCAATCGGATACGCGCCGAAAGGCCCGCTGCTCGACTGGTCGGACCTCGATTTGGCAGATGCGGTGCTGACGCGCATGGAGGCCGAGACGCGGGCTGCCGGCGCCTTCTTCATCAAGATCGACCCGGACGTGCGCGACGACACGGCTGAGGGAGCGGTGGTCAAGGCACTACTCGCACGGCGCGGCTGGCGGCCATCTGGGGAGCAAATCCAGTTCCGCAACACGATGGTCTCCGACCTGGCGCGCGACGCCGCATCGGGCGCCGCCTTAGACGAGGACGCACTGCTGGCCGCGATGAAGCCCAAGTGGCGCTACAACATCCGGCTGGCCGAGCGCCGGGGCGTGAGCGTCCGCGCGGGGACCGCGGCCGACCTGCCCGCGTTCTATGCGATGTACGTCGAGACGGGCCGGCGTGACGGCTTTCTCGTCCGCCCGTTCAGCTACTATCGCGCCATCTGGGAACGCTTCATGGCTGCGGGCCTCGCGCATCTCCTGCTGGCGGAGGTGGAGGGTGCGCCGGTGGCGGGGCTCATCCTGTTCCACTATGGCCCGACCGCATGGTATTTCTACGGCGCATCCACCGCGCAG
>CAZTMA010000143.1:0-13033 GCA_964614645.1 uncultured Anaerolineales bacterium | reverse complement strand
GCCCCAAGCTTACCGCAATCATCAAACTCACGCTAGAAATGAGCGAAAGACAAGTACGAATTTGGAGTCGAGGCTTTAGCCGGTTTGGCTGCCTGCGCAAGTCCACCGCCCCAGCCGTGCGTACATAGTTTCAGAACCGTGGAGCGAGCATCCTCAGACGCGGAGCGGGCCGGGAGAAGGTGCGCCTATCCGTCCGCATCTGAGGATGCGGACTCCTCTAGGCAAACAACTGCATCAGCGCTAGCGCATACACCCGGTGACCCACCGCGGTGGGATGGTTGATGTGGTTCGCCAGGCACTCGCGCAACTCGACTCGGTCGGTCGTGAATACCCCCCACAGCTTGTAGGCATCCACGAGCGAGATCCCCTCCGCCTCGGCGATATCCCGCACCACCTGGACGCGCGCGTCCAGGTCGTTGTCAGGCAGCACATCGGACATCGGATTCGGCGTCAGCAGGATGATGTCAGCCTCGGTGTTTGCTTTGACCGCCTGCACGATGTGGCGCAGGGCTGCGCCGAAGTCATCCAGCGTGCCGAGCTGGTCCGACCAGTTGAGCGTGCCGGCGATGATGACCAGGTCGGGCCGGTGCTGGATGACGTCCCGGTAGACGCGGCGGTGCATCGAGAGGATGTTGTCGCCGCCGATGCCTGCATTGATGACGCTCACTGCGGTGTGGCCGTACTTCTCGGCCAGCAGGATCCTGAACTGCTCGTGGTACACCGCCTGGAGGTCCGCAATCTGGAGCGGCACGCCCTCGCGGATCATCGCCGTGAGGCCGGCGGGGTCGTTCGGGTCGAACATAATCTCGAACTGCCCGGCGGTCACGCTGTCCCCGAAGGCCACGATGATGGGATTGCGCCGCTCCAAACCGTGCTCGTCCAGGCCGTAAAGGTGCAGGGGGGATACCAGTGCGTTGTTGGTCTGCATCAGCCGCATGAAGCGTTCCGGCCTGAGGCCGTTGGTGCAGGGGGTTTCGGCGGCGATCTGCAGGAGGCGCTGCTGCTTGTTGGCTGGCATTTCGAATCGGGTTTGCATTGAAAGTTTCCTGAATCTGTGGTGGAGGACCTGCCTCACCCCTCGGCCTCTTCTCCTGGCTGCGGCCAGGAGAAGAGGAGTCAGACGGTGTGCTTCCCGGCGGGAAGGGACACGGGGTCCCGGCCCGGCAGGTCGACGATCACGGGCACGGGCGAGTCCACGGTCACGCCGTCGCGCGTGGCCTCGACTGCGATGAGGCCGTGCGGCGTCGGGACCTTGCCCTTCGCCCAGTCCAGCTTGCCAAGCCGCGGCGCGATGCGTGCGGCTGCGTAGCCCGGCTCCGCGGGCGTCACGCCGAGCGTGTAGAAGATCATATCCTTCGTCGGCGTGCAACTCCAGCCGTGCACGTGCGTGCCGTGCCGCCAGTCCTCCCCGATGGTGTCGTAGCCGCCCGTCAGGAACTCGTTCCAGCGCGCATACAGGTCGGGAAGGCGGTCGGCGCAGCCGCTCAGCGCGACCGCATCATGCACGAGGTACTGCATGAACGGCTCGGCCATGACAATCTGGTTCTGCACATCCCACTTCGGCGTGAAGCTCCACCCGAACGGCGCGCCTTCGTTGCCGCCCGCGTCGCCTCCCCACGTCCACGTCTGGACGATCAGCCGCGCCGGGTCGGTGAGTGTGTCGATGATGCGCGGCCAGCGCTCCTGCGGCGCAAGGCCGGAGACAATTGCGGCGGCGCCTGCGATCTGGCTCATCTCGGGCCGGGGCTCGCCGTCCACGATGTGATCGACATAGGAGCCGCGGGTCTCGTCCCAGAACGCCTCGAACCCGGCCTGCGCCTTCTCATACAGCCGTTCGGCCCACCGTTGGCTGGCCTTCTCCTCCAGCCAACCGGCCATCTCCGCAAACTCCCGGAGACCGCGCGCCCAGAGCGCGGTGTAGATGGCGCTCGTGTCGCTGTTGGACACCGCGGACCAGTCGATCAGCGCCCACTCGATGATGTCCTTGAGCAGGCCCCGTGAGGTCTGGAAGGGCGCGAACCAGCGCAGCACGCGCTCGACGCTCGGCATCAGCTCCTTGACGGCGTCCTGGTCGCCCAGGAAGCGATAGAGGTTGTAGACGCCGTGGACCCAGTGCAGCGACCAGTCGGGGATGGTCATGCCGCCGGAGGCTTCGCTGGGGCCGACGACGGTCATCGGCAGGATGCCGTCGTAGCGGGGCGAGTTGCTGAGGTTGAGATACTGCCAGGCCAGCCGCCAGTCGGTGTTCGTGGTCAGGTGGACCATCTGGTGCACCACGCTGTCGCCCACCCAGGCCTGCTGCTCGCGTGTGGGGCAGTCGGTGAACGCGTCGCGCGAGTTGAGCTGGACGGTGCGGATGCCGGCCCGGAAGATGCGGTTGAGCGCGTCGTCGCTGCACGCGAACTCGGCGCCGGGCTGCCACGGGTAGACATCCTCCTGCACGGCAAAGCTGTCCAGCGTCATGGGGCCGGCCACGCCGTGAACGAGCACGTAGGCATAGCGAAAGCCCAGCGCATCATACAGCTTGAAGCGGTCGTTCTCCCCGCGCGCGACGTAGCGGTTGCCCGCGTGCATGCCACCGAACCCGCCGCGATGAGGCGGCTGGATTGGGTCCTCGGTGTAGGCGAAATCGAGCATCGTGCCGGCGGGCGCGTGCACCTCGGACGGCACCTGACCCATGACGATACCGCCCATGTCGAAGGTGATGCGCGCGCTGCCGCCCTTCGGCACGTCGAGGGCCAGCGGGAGGCTGTCGCCTGCGACCGGCCCACTGACTGCGAACGGAATGGCCGTCTGCAGCCGGAGCATTGGGTCGCCGATGATCGTGTCCACGGTCCCTGCCAGGTACTCGCCGCAGACCGACGCGGGCGTGCGCAGGTCGCCGCCCAGCTTGCCGATGGGCCTCGGGTGCAGCGGGCCGTAGGGGTCGGAGGGCGGGGAGGTGCGGCTGCCGCTGCCGGGGTGCGCGGTGACGAGGAGCTGGGCGTTGCCCCACGTGCTGTCGTCGAAGCCAGGCTGCTCCCAGCCGGACGGCAGCCGCCGCGCGTCCACGACTTCCGTGGGGATGGCATCGCCGAACATCAGCGGCAGTTCCTCCGGCCGCTTCCAGTCCTCGCTCCACGCATCGCTCTTGAGCGTCCGCCAGCTCTCGTCGCTGACGAGCCAGCCCTGTTCGCCGCCGAGATTGGCCTCGAAGACGACCATGCCGACCCGTCCCAGGGCGCCGCCGGCGACGGCCGGCTGCCAGAACGAGCGGGGCGAGCCGTAGTAGACCACGAAGATGGCGATGGTGTTCTCGCCGGCGCGCAGATACGGCGCCAGGTCGAACAGGTCGTACGTCAGGCGGCGGGGCTGGCTGCGGATGGGCCCGCGGTGGACTTCCTCCCCGTTGACAAACAGCAGGTAGCGCGAGTCTGCGGTGATGCGTGCGGGCACGCGATCGGGCACGCGGTCGATGTGGAAGGTCTTGCGGAAGAGGCCGCGCGCCTCGGGCCGATGGGTTGTGGGCTCGGCCATGAAGGTCCGGCGCGGCATCTCTTCGCCGGCCACCCAAATCCAGTGGCCGTGCCAGCGTACGTCGGGGAAGTCCTTGGGTGTGACGTCTGGGTGCATCATTGCTCCTATGTCAGGTGGGCGTGCTTGTGCGCCTGAGTGCCTGCAGGCACTCAGGCGGCGTAACCGGCTAAAACCTCGAGTCTAGTTTCGGAAGTGGATTTTACCCCAGCTGGATCTGAAAAGCACTTACGGAGGCGGGAGGTAGTTCCAGGGTGAACGAGGCGCCGTGTGCGGCTGCGTCGAGCGGCTCCGGCTGCAGCGCGGCCGGGCGGTCGAAGGTATTATAGCTGTGAATCTCGCCAGTGAGCGTCCGCGCGGTCGCACTGGTTGCGCTGCCGCCGCGCAGTTGCACGGTCACGATGGCGGCCTGCTCGGCGTGGCAGTTGGTCACGGTCAGGAACAGGCGGCCGCCCTTGACCGACGCGCTCGCGGCAACTGCAGGGATGGCGGCGTCCTTGTCGCCCGCGCGGTAGCTCACGCCGTCCGTTTCGAGGGTCGTGGCGACCGACAGCCCGCCCTGGTGCGGCGCATACATCTCGTAGACGTGGCCCGTCGGCGTGACCAGCATCCGCTCGCCCTCGGTCAGGATCATCGCCTGCAAGACGTTGATCGTCTGCGCGATGTTGGACATGACCACCTTGTCGGCGTGCCGGTTGAAGATGTCCAGCGTCGTCGCGGCGACGAGCGCATCGCGCAGTGTGTTCTGCTGGTAGAGGAACGCCGGGTTGGTGCCGGGCTCGACCGGATGCCACGTGCCCCACTCGTCCACAATCAGGCCGATGCGGCGCTGCGGGTCATACGCGTCCAGCGCGGCCCGCTGCTGTACGACCAGCGGCTCCATCTCCAGCCCGCGGCCGATCAACTGATACCACTCGCTGGTCGTGTACTCGGTCGCGGTGCCCGCGGTCCCGCAGTAGTAGTGGGCCGCAAAGCCGTGGATGTTGTTGAAATCCCAGAAGTCCTTGCGGAGCTTGCGGAAGAAGCGCACCGTCCACTCGATGTCGTTGTGCGCGGGGCCGCAGGCGATGAGGGTGAGCTTTGTGCCGCCAAAGGGCCGCACGAACGAGGCGTAGCGCCGGAACTCCGTGCAGTAGTCCTCGGGCGAGAAGCTGCCGCCGCAACCCCAGTTCTCGTTGCCGATGCCCCAGTAGGCGATGTCGAGCGGCTCGGGGCTGCCGTCCGCCGCGCGCTGCTGCGCCCAGGTGCTGTCGCCCGGGAAGTTGCAGTATTCCACCCAGTCGCGCAGCTCTCGGACCGTGCCGGAGCCGACGTTGCCGCAGAAGTAGGGCGCTGCGCCGACCAATCGGCAGAAGCGCACGAACTCCTGCGTGCCGACCGCGTTGGACTCCACGACCTCGCCCCAGTGGATGTTGATGCGGCGGGGGCGGCCCTCGCGCGGGCCGATGCCGTCCTGCCAGTGATAATCATCCGCGAAGCAGCCGCCCGGCCAGCGGATGACCGGGGCCTGCATCCGGCGCAGGGCCTCCACGACGTCGTTGCGCCAGCCGTCCGTGTTGGGAATGGGCGAGTCGGGGCCGACCCACGCGCCGTCGTAGATGCAGCGGCCGAGGTGCTCGGCGAAGTGGCCATAGATGTTCGGGTTGATGGTGGCGACGGGTTGTTCCAGGTGGACTGTCAGATGGGACATGGGTTCCTCCTTTACGCGTCTGCTGCGGGCGAGAGCCGCAGGGTGCGAATCTGCCGCGGGCGGATGCCAAGCTGCACCCGGCGGCCGCCATCGGACAGGGCCGGCGCGGCCTCGTTGACCGGCTGTTCGTCCAGACCCACGAAGGCGGCGTCGCGCATGGCCTGGGCCAGCGTGACGGTGGCCTCCGCCGGTTCATCCGACGGGTTGTACAGGCGGACGATGAGCGCGTCGCCAGCCTCCGCGCGCTTCACCGCGCTCAGCACCGCGTTGCGGCCCTCGACCGCCAGGAATCCCAGCGCAGGCGGCTGCGTGCCCGTACGGAGCGGGCTGCGCTCCACGACGACGCTCTGCGGCGCGGTGTTGTGCGCCTGCGCCTGCCGCCAGACCTCGGCAGCGTCCCACGTCCCGCGGTGAGGCAGGATCGCGAGCCGGTAGATCAGCGTACGTTGGATCTGCGCCTCGGGCGTGGCGAGGTTCGGCCCCCCTCCGGCATTGGCAGTCTGCAGGTCGGCTTTCGTCCCCGCCAGGTAGGCCACTGCACGCAGCAGTGTGACCGCGACCTCGCGCGCCTCCGTGTCCAACACCTCGAACTCCGGCAGGCCCTCCGTGATGACACACAGGCCGCGCTGCCCGTCCGACAGGTCCATCCAGCTCTGCATCGGATAGGTCGCGGGCGGGTCCTCCTCCCAGGCCTCGTGGCTGACGGGTTGCGGCACGACGGGCCGCGTGACCACGTCGAAGGCCGTGTCGCTCTGGGAGGCGTCGGCGGCGACATCGGCAGGGAACAACATGCGCAGCCGGTGGTCGCGCGCCCGGTTGTCGAACGTCACCTCGAGGTCCACGCGCTTCTCGTCCGCGGCCAGCGACACCACCACGCGCAGCCCGCAGGTGACGAGGGCCTCCTGGCGCTGCTGGCGGCGGTCATCCAGGCCAGCGGGCAGCGACCAGTCGTACTCGATCGCATAGCGCTGCACCGCCGGGCCGTCCGCCAGCCGGCTGATGCGCGAGGCCAAGCCGAGCGTATGGTACATCCGATCGCGCGCCGGGTAGGAGTAGTTGTAGTCGTCGCCCGCGTCGCCGCCGTCCTCGAAGTAGCCCAGGCGGCGGTAGACCTCGCCGGTTGCCTTGTCCGTGACGGTCAGCGTGCCGTCTGCGGCAATCTCCACCCGCAGGTGCGCGTTCTCCAGCACGTTTGCCGGGTAGAGCTGCGCGGCGGGCTTGTCGGGCTTGGGGTCCGGGCGGACGGCGTAGGTGGCATAGCCGAGGGGCGGGATGCTGGCCCGGAAGGAGACGCGCGCCCGCACGACCTCCTGGAGCGTGTGCCCGCTCTCCTGCGAATAGGTCCGAGTCATGCGCGCTTGCGCTTCGAGCTGCACGGGGAGCGCGTCCTGCTCGCCCAGGCCGCGTATCTGCAGGCTGCGAAAGGCCGGGTCGGGCATGATGGGCGGATTGCCGGCCCATTCGAGGTGCGGCCGCCAGCGGTAGATGTCGAGATAGTCGCTGTCCGCGGTGAGCTCGGCGGGCGGCACCGGCCGCTGCGCGAGGGCCCAGCGGTTGAGGAAGTCGACCGGCAGATCCACGTCCGCGGTAACCACGCCCTTCCAGGCCCACGGCAGGCTGTTGAACAGCACCAGCGCGACCTCGTCCTCGCCCAGCGCGGACAGGTCGATGTCGTGGGCCAGGCTGTAGAAGCGGTCCTGGACGAGCCACTCGGCAATCTCCGTGGCCCAGGCGAAGCGCGTCTCCATCTGGCTGTGCACTGCGTCCACACTGCAGCCGCCGATGGAATCGTGCGGGTGGTTCTGGAGGAGCCAATCCCACGCGCGCCAGAGCTCGGCGGCGGGGTAGGGCTGGCCCGCCAGCCAGGCCACGCTACACCACGGCTCGGCCCACCGTTCGAGCAGGCCCTGTGTGCGGGCATTCTGCTGCTTGTTGTAGATGCGCGACGACAGGATGTGAGGCAGCACGCGCATGACCCCGCGGCCCGGCGTGCGATTCGTGTCGCGCAGCTCGCCGTGCACCACCTGGAGCGCGTCGAGGTCGAGCGACTCCGCGAGCGCAGCGAAGTACTGTTCGAGCGAGGCCTGTTTGAAAGCCAATCCGGGCACGGTCGCGTTCGCCTCGGCCAGCAGGTCGGCCAGGTCGGTGCGGGCCTCCATGTGGTCCACGCCGTTCATCGCCAGGAGGACCGGTCCGCGGGCGCGCTCGGCCTCCTTGCGCGCGAGTGAGACGAGGTCGCCGATGGCCGCCTGCCGGTCGTGGGAGATGACGCACGCGCTTGTGTAGCCCGCATAGGTCGGCAGGTGGCGGAGCAGCACGCGGCTGCCGTCGGGCGACTCCCACCACAGCTCCTGCTTCAGCCCGCCCTCGTCCAGCCCGCGGAAGTGCATGGCCGTGCCGATGCCGAAGCCGCGGAAAATCTGGGGCAGCTGCGAGATGTGGCCGAAGGTGTCGGGGATGTAGCCGGCCTTCTGCACGCGGCCGAAGCTCTCTGCGATGCGGTGGCCGAGCTGCAGGTTGCGCACCAGCGACTCGCCGCTGACGAGGAACTCGTCGGGCAGCACGTACCACGGGCCGACGCCCAGCCGGCCATCGCGGACGAACCGCGCCAGCGCCTCCCGCGCCTCCGGCCGGATCTCCAGGTAGTCGTTGAGGACGATGGTCTGGCCGTCGAGGTTGAAGTGGGTGAAGCGCGGGTCACGCTCCAGCAGCGCAAGCAGCCGGTCCATCAGCCGGATGAGGCGCATCCGAAAGTGCTGGAACGGCTGATACCATTCCCGATCCCAGTGGGTGTGCGAGATGACGTACATGGTCGACTCAGGGGGTGTCAAGATGTGCTCTCCAATCACATAGTGTCTTTCAAAGCGGGTAAACGCCATTCTCGATGATGTAGTCCAACAAGACCTGCCGGTTCTCGGCCGAGAAGGGCATGTTTTGATCGGCCCACAGCAGCAGGCCGCCGCGCGGGTCACGGCCGAGCTGCTGAATGCGAAGCGAGGTCTCCGCGCGAATCTCGTCCGGCGTGCCGAGCATCATGGTGTGCTGCGTGTCGACGCCGCCGTCGAACGTGACGCGGCCGCTGAAGCGTGCGCCCCACTCGCCCAGGTCGTTGGCGCGCGCCTGGCAGGGGTTGATGATGTTGACGCCCAGCTCGATGAGGTCGTCCAGGATCTCGGTGATGTGGCCGCAGGAGTGAAACTTGATCCACTTGCCCGCGTCGCGATAGACGGCCAACACGCGTGCCAGCTCCGGCTTGATGAGCTCGCGCCAGAGGTCGGGCGCCATCATCAGCGCGCGCTGCGTGCCGTAGTCGTCGCCTACGAACATCATATCGATGGGCAGCTTGACCCATTCGCGCGCGATCGCGACCTGGTAGTCCATGATTTGGCGGAGTAGCCGGCGGATGCGCGGCCGGTCGTCCACGAGCGCGACGAATAGCCGGTCCATGCCCATCAGGAACCAGGCGCGCTCAAACAGGATGTTGGGGTGGAAGCCGCAGATGAGGTAGGTGTCGCGCTCCGGTGCGGTGAAAAAACGCTCTGCGCCGGGCCGCAGGGCGAACACCGGATCGGGCGGGCGGTAGTGGTCCAGATCGTCGGGCGATTTGATGGGCGGGTCCTTGACCATCGGCAGATACTCCGCCAGCTCGTACTCCCAGGTGACGCCCCAGTGGTCCGTGCCCGCTTCGCCCTCCCACAGCATGTCGCCCACCCAACCAGCCGTGCGCACGACCGGCTCGTAGGGGATGTGGTGCGGGTAGCGGAAGGTGATGGCGCGGATGTAGTTTTCGACGGGCGAGATCCCATTCATAATGTGCCCTCAAATCTATGGACCGGGGAAGTACAACTCTGCGTTCGGCTGCGCGCTAAAGTCGGCCCCATCCCCTCCGACAATCAAGACCGTGCCGGTCGGAAGGAGGGTCGCCGTATGATCCCTGTGTGCTGTCGTCATCCTGGCGACTGCCGACCAGGTGCCCGTTTGCGGGTTGTATTGCTCTGCGCCTGCCATGTCGCTTCCCCCGCCCGCGACAAGAACGGATCCCGAAGGAAGCAAGGTCGCGCTGTGGCCTATGTGGGCCTGGCTCATGCTTCCAGTCGGGGACCAGTAATTGATGGAAGGATCGTACAACTCGACCCTGGAGGTAGTGCGAAAACCACCGGCAACGAGGACTTTGCCTGAAGCTAGTAAGGTCGCAGTATGGCTAAACGTGCCCGTGCTCAAGTCCCCTGCATGTGACCAGGAATTGGTAACTGGGTCATACAGTTCCGCCGAACTGAGGACAACACCTGCGTCGTGGCCCCCGACAATAAGCACCTTGCCAGAGGCGAGCCGCGTGGCCGTGTGGCTCCTACGACCAGCGCTCAGGCTGGCGGCGGCCGTCCAGCTATCCGTCGTTGGGTCGTAAAGCTCGGTTGTTGACAGGTAGCTCTCCTGCGCGCCGCCCGCCACAACGAGCACCTTACCGTCAGTCAGCAGGGTGGCTGTGTGCCCGAGGCGCGCTGCTCTCATGCTGGAGGCCCACGACCAGGAGTTCGCATCTGGATCGTATATCTCAACACTGGCCAGGGCATCGCTGGCGTTGTAGCCCCCGACCACGAGCACCTTGCCGGACGGCAAAAGGACGGCTTTCGCGAAATTGCGCGGCGTGCCCATGTTTGCGGCTGGTTGCCAGACCCCGGTCATCGGCTCAAACAACTCGGCTCTGGCCAGAAAATCGTCATTTTTGTGACCACCGGCTACAAGTACCTTGCTGGAAAGGAGCAGCGTGGCGGTGTGACCGGCGCGCGAAGTGTGTAGGCTGGCTACCGGCTGCCAGGGTGAAGGCCGTGAGACCAGCGGCAGGTAGAATCGGGGGGTGCTATTCAAAGGGAGGACAGGGGTGTCCAGGGTTGGCTGCGCTTGCACCGTGAATGCCGCCGGTGCAGTTGACAGGGAGACGGGCCACGCACCACGGATGGGACTGAGGAGGGTGGCCAGCAGGGCAAGGAACGCAAATGTGACACGGGAACTCATAAGTTTCTCCTCCCCGCGCACGCCAACCTCAGCGTCACCATTCCCCGCGCAGGAACGTCCACGCGCAGAGGGTCCACCGGTAGTTCGTGGATGGGTTGCTCCGTGGGCGTCACGAGCCAGGCACGACGCACCGTCAGCGCACTCTGCACTGTCACTGTCGTGCCCGTCCCCGCGATCTCCTGCAGGCGGAGGATGATGTGTGACGCTTCGCCGTCACCTTGCCCGCCGAGCGTTGCGGGCTTGAGCTCCGCCAGCATGACGTTGGACTGGTCGAGCGCCAGGAAGCTGCCCACCGGCGGCCAGCCGCCGCCGCTTCCCGGCACGTTGACCGCGGCCAGCGGGCACGCGAGCTCCCAGCCCGCACGGCTGGCCGCAACCGGGTCGAACGCGGGCTGGGTGTGGAGCCGGAAGGTGTGGCTGTGGACCGGCGGCGCGCTCGGCTCGCCGTCGGCCAGCTTCATCCACGTGCCGCCTTTCAACAGGCCGTAATTCGCCTTCGACATCAGCGCGGCGTAGACGGTCGCGCTCGCGGGCGGCTCGTAGGGTCCCTGGCCCTCTGCGTCCCCGATGTAGAACAGGAACGGCTCGACCGCGGCCAGCACCACCGTGTAGCCGTCCGCGGCGGTCAGCGCGGCGGTGCGCTGGACCGTCCACCCGCGGCCGTTTGCGCCGGGTAGCTGGTCCGCCACGGGCGTCAGGTAGCCCGCGGGGGTCTCGGGCCGGAACTGCAGCCCGCCGGCCGGCAGGCCGAAGGGGAAGCCGAACAGGTAGAAGTCGGATGCGTGGCCCGGCGGCACCTCGGGCATCAGGCTGCGGTCCACCTCGTTCGTCCATTCGAGCCATGGCTGGCCCGCAGGCAGGGAAATAACCGTGCGTACGAAGGGTGTGCCTGCGCGTGCGATGGTCAGTGTGTCGGCCAGCAGGCCGTGCGTCACGGTGACAGTCGCCGGTCCCTGTGCCTCGACCGGGGCCAACTGCCGCGGGTGGCCCTTGTCGCGCTCTGCCTGGACGAGCGTGTTGAACGCCTCCCCATCGGCACTCAACTCGCGGCCTGCTATCTTGTCGTACAGGCTGGTGATGGCGCCGGTTGCGGGGTCGACGGCCACGCGGAAGTAGTCCTTTTCGAGTTGGGCTCGGTCGGATACCGGCCCGAGCTCGCCGCGTCTTACGGCTTCAGGGCCAACCACCACGCTCAATCGGCGGTAGCCCAGGGGCGGGACGGGCGGCGCGATGAAGATGAGTTGCCCGTCCGTGACCTCGGCGGGGAAAAGTTCGCCGGTCGCCTCGTCGCGCAAGGCCTCCACGGGCCCGCCCTGGAGTCCCGAATGCGGGTGGAGTGGAGGCTTTAGCCGGTTTGGGAGTGTGTGTGCGTCGACAGCCTGACCGGCTGAAGCCTCGAGTCCAATGGTCTGCGGGGGCACGGCATCTGGAAGTCCGGCAGCATCGTCCGTCCACGGCAATGTCACCGGCCCGCCGCGCTGCCACGCCAGCGGGTTGACCACGACGATGCCCGGCTCGGTGCCTGCGACGTGCGCGGCAATCGCGGCCACACCGGCCTTGCGCAGGGCCGCGGCCTCCCGGCTGAGCTTCTGCGCCATCTCCCAGCGCAGGCGGTTGTCCTGGTTGGTCTCGGCCTCGGTGAAATAGTTCGGCCAGGGGACCGGGCTGCCGACGGAGTGCTCGTCCCACCAGAGCAGGTCACGGTAGAGCGCATCCACCTGGGCACCGAGGGCTGGACCTTCCGCCGTGACCTCACGGTGGAGCAGGGTTGCCAGCGTGCCGAGGGCCGCGCCTGCCGCAAGGTCGGCCTTGGCGTGGCGGACGAGCGCGTGCCCGGCCGGGCTGCCCACCTTGACTTCCTCCCACCGGCCCGCCCAGTCGCCCCGATAGGTCTTGAACTGCCCTGCGTACTGCGCCTCCATGTGGCGGAAGAACTGGCCGGGCGTGGCGAGCACGAGCTGCGGGTTGGCGTGCGTGCGGTTCCACTCGCGAATCAGCGTCGTGAGCGCTGGCACGCCCATCCCGTCGATGTCCAGGTTGTCGAAGGAGTGTTGGAGCAGGATGGCATCGTAGGCGTAACCCGCGTCGGTGTAGCGGCGCATGGCCTCCGCCAGCTTGTCCTTGGGGATGGCGCCTTTGTGCAGGGTGAGCTGCTCGAACCCCTCGACGTAAGAGTCGAAGTTGACCCACGTGAGGATCGTGCTGCCGTCCGCGCCCTCCCAGTGGAAGGGCAGGTCGGCGCGGGAGATGCTCGTGCCGCCGCCGATGAACAGGTTGAGGCCCGTCAGGAAGTAGCGGTAGTCGGCTGCGGCGAACAGGCCGGGGTAGGTCCACGAATAGCCCGGCACGTCGTTCTGCAGCACCGTGTCGATGGCTATGCCGTATTGCTGTCGCAGCGCCTCGGCGGGGTAGAGGAAGTGGGCCAGCTCCGCCGCATCGAGCAGCGCGCTATGCTCGGTCGCCCAGCCGCCCAGCAGCCCCAGTCGCCCGGCGCGGATATGCGCCAGGAGCCTGTCCACGGTCGCGGGGTCAGGCGTGCGGTCGAGCCACTGCTCCAACATCCAGACCTCTTCAATGTTCCAGATGAGGTCGGGGATGCGGTCGAGGTGATGGAGCGCGCGGTCCAACTGCGGCTTGTAGTCGTCGGCCACGACATCCGCCGGCGCGGTGAACCCGATGTCCAGGTGCGACGATGGGACGATGTAGACCGTGCGGATGGTGGACTCGATGCCGGGGGTGACGGGTGCTTGCGGGTCAGTTGTGGTTCCAGTTGAGGACACGGGTGTGGCTCCTAAGTGTGGTGCGGATGCACGCGCT
>CAZTMA010000142.1:0-13104 GCA_964614645.1 uncultured Anaerolineales bacterium | reverse complement strand
GGTGGCTGCAGCGTCGCGGTCGCGGTCGGGCTGGCTGTCGCAGTTGGCGGCGGCAACGTCGCGGTCGATGTTGCCGTCGCGGTCGCCGTTGAGGTCGCAGTCGATGTTGCCGTAGGCGTCGCGGTTGGCGTGGCGGTCGGCGGCAACGTCGCAGTCGCGGTCGCCGTTGAGGTCGCAGTCGATGTTGCCGTAGGCGTGGCGGTCGCCGTCGCCGTAGGCGTCGCCGGGGCAGTGCCGGATGAAATGACCAGGACGTCGTCGAACCAGGCTCCGCCGCTGTTGTCAGGATCTGGTGCCGTAGATAACTCGACGCGCAGCACCACGGCGCCGGCCGGCGCAGCGAAGCTGCCCGCGACCCGGGTCCAGGGTTGGCTGCCGGTGAGTGCAACCAGGCTGTCGGACCGGATGAGATTAGCCCCTGGGATTGCGTCCGGGAGGTTGGCAGCGTTCAACCAGTTCAACTGGACACCGGCGCCGGCTCCACCAACTGCGTTGGTCTTGATCCAGGCATCGATATCGTATAGCAAGTTGGCCGTCACGGAGACATCCTGGTAGACCACCCGTGGGAAAGCTGCTGAGACGAGCATCTGTTGCGAATAGATGCCACTGTGGAACTCAGTGATCACGATCGAGCGGCCGCCGAAATTGGTCTTCAGCCAGCCCTGCGAGCCGTCCTCGAACCCAGGGTTCACCATCAGGTTCGGTACGGGAGTGACGGTAGGCGGAGCTGCCGGAGTTACCGTCGGCGTGTTCGTTGCCGTCGGGGCCAATGTTTCGGTGGCTGTTGCCACAGGCGTCGCTGTCGGCGCCGGTGTCTCGGTTGGCGTGAGGCTCGGTGTGCTCGTTGGGACGGGCGTTTCGGTCGCTGTCGCTACCGGCGTCTCCGTCGCCGTCGGCGCTTCTGTGGGCGTCTCAGCCGGCGTCTCGGTCGGCGTGGGGGAGGCCTGGGTAGTGAAGCTCCACCAGGCGCCGGAATCGGCGTAGGTGACGCCGGCGGCATTGTGAGCGCGCACTTGCCAGTAATAGGTCGTGCCGCTGCCCAGTCCGCTCAGTCCGGCATTCGAGCTTGTCGTACCGGTCCAGACGCCGGTGCAGGCATTATCGTTGGTGGTGTCGTAGCAGTATTCGTAGCCTGTTGCTCCACTGCTTGTACCCCAGCCTAACGTCGGGTCCACCGGCTGGCCGGTTGAGGCATCAGCAGGGACGCCCTTGCTGAAGTCGCCGGGGGGCGCGATACAGCCGTTCAGCAAAGTGTCCCGGATTGCAATCATCCCTTGGGTGGAATCAGCCACAAAGTGGTCAGCGCCAGGCACCACCGTCATGCTGACCTGGGGAGAGCCCGCGCTCACCACCCGATCATGGTAGTACAGCCCGTGAACCGCAGTCGTAGAGAGGTCGTTTTGACCAAACACAAACGCGGCCTTCGTGTTCGGAAAAGAGTACTGCCAGTTATCGTCAAAGGCCAGGCTAATCTGCTCAAACACGCCACGATAACCCTCGTCCTGGGCAACGCACGCCCCGGAACCTGTCGGAAGGCCCAGGCTTGTGTTGACCTCGCCTCTTACGGAAGCGCTGGGGTAAAACAACGCGCTGAGAGCCGGGTCCGATGTGTTCTGGATGCAGCCGTAGTCGATGCGGGAATAGTTCGGACCACCCTCAAACAGGGCAAGCGAAAAAAGGTCGGAAAGCCCATATTGTGACATCGCGAAGCCGACTTCCGCCGCGCCGTTCGAGTGCCCTTCGACGCAGTATGGGGTGTCCGGGCTGGGGCGGAGATTGTCGTAGGCCCAGCGGAGCACAGTCGCCGCGCGACAGCCCAGGTTGGCAAAGCCCTCCTGCTGATTCGCTGCACCGGCCCACCAGTTCGTGGCCCACTTGAGTTCTACGGTACGAAGACCCGCCGCCTGCAGCTCCTGCACGATAGAATAGTAATTTGTACCTGGGTAGCCCCAGAACCAGCTACCATCCCACCCGGTCAGAAAGAAAACCGTGCCTTGAGCCGCGCCTTGCGGTCCCCCGACCCTTAACGTGCCATTGATGGACTGTGCCAACTGCGGGCAGGAAACGCTGATCGAGTAACAGGTGAACGTACTGTCGCATGCTACGGGCGGCTGGAGCAGGCTGACCGAACCGAGGGCGCGTGGCGCAGCAATCGAATTCGGAGCGGCCGTACGGGCGACCGGCCTGTCCGACATCAGTCTGACCAGGTCATTGAAGTCCACCACGGAAGCCGGCAGTGGAGCCCTGCTTTGCTCGATCTCTGCTTTCCAGGCCTGCCGGGTTAGGGGGGAAGAGGGCTGGACTACAGCACGCGTGGGCACGCCTTGCGCCGCGTCATTAGCCGGGATCGCCTCCGAATCATCCTGTGAGAGCGGCGCCGGCGGCTCACTGTCAACGACGGGCTGAGGAATCGGGTCTTGCTCCCACGCTGCGCCGCGGGCCGGCATCACCGGCAGCGCGCCAACCAGCAATACGAGGATAATCACGGACATCAAAGCCTTTGAGTGCTGCAACGTGTTCCTCCTTAACCATCAATGGCAAATAATCGAGAAAAGGTCCCACAGTGGCCCTTGTGAAGAGAAGCTAACTACCAAATGACAAGGTTACTCGTAAGCCGCACCTCATGAAGTGGTGTAAGTCACCATGCGTTATCGTTCACATGCTGGCGCCCTGTGCTGGCCAAATCGACGATAGCCGGCACGAAGCCGCCCTCGCTGCCGGTTGCACCTGCGGCGACAAGCTCCATCCAAACAGCGCGTACCACGGAGCTTGTGTTTTCCGGCATCCCGCGTATCATATGCGCGAGTACGTTACTAATAGTTGCTAAGTATTGAAGGGGGTTACATACATGTTGCGAACGTTGCAGCGAATCGGTTGGTGGGTGTCTTTGGGCGTGTTGGTGCTGGCGACTCTGGTCATGCCGGCGCCGGCCCGTGCGCAGGGATTGGGGCCCGGCCTGCTCGACGGCGGGATGGGCACGAAACAACTTCTGACCCTGCCGGCGAGCGCAGACGTGGCCGATTGGCGGGTGGGCGACCCGGCCATCAGCGAGACGTTTGGCCGCAGCCCCGGCCAGTGGAAGGTCGATGCGGGCGATGCGGGTCCCCGTTTCATCACCGAGGGCGTACTCGCCATCTCCGTGGCGGACCCGCAGCAGATTATCTGGTCGGCCTACAATAACGGAACCTACGGCGACTTCTACCTGGAAGTGGTCACGGGCCACGCGGCTGGGCCGATCGACAACCTGCTCGGCGTCGTCTTCCGCATGCAGGATGCGGACAACTTCTACTTCTATGTATTCAGCAGCGACGGGTACTATGCGCTGGGCCGCTTCCTGGATGACGAATCCGAGATGCTGATTCCCTGGACGCGCGTGGACGAGATCGAGGCGGGCGAGCAGAGCGTGAACCTGATGGGGCTGCTGGCCGAGGGCAACGAGTTTGTGCTGCTGGCGAACGGGGAGGAACTGGCGCGGGTCGAGGATGACGCCATCCCCGGCGCGGGCCAGCTCGCGCTCCTCGGCGGCACCAACGGCGAAGGCGGCACGATCGTCGCGTTCGACAACCTGTTTGTCTGGACGGGCGGCGGATCAGCCGCCAGCCAGGACACCCCCCGTGGCGCATTCACCCGGCGGGGCACGCAGCCCAGCCAGCCCGCGCAGCCATCACAGCCTGCCCAGCCAGCTACCCCCAGCGAGACCGGCGGCAATGCGGTCGTCGCCACAGATACGCTCAACGTGCGCGGCGGGCCAGGCACGAATTACCCGGTCATCGGCCGGCTGCAACAGGGCGACATCGTGCTGATTACGGGCCGCAGCAGCGACAGCAAGTGGGTCAAGATTGCCGCGCAGGACATCGACCAGGCGTGGATCTCAGCGCAGTATCTGGTGCTGTTCGTGGACCTGCCCGACCTTCCGGTCGCTCAGGCGCCGGCTGCCCCGGCGGCGCAGGCCCCGGCAGCCCGCCCGCCCGCCGCACAGCAACCGGCAGCCCGCGCCAATGTCGCCTACCTGGTCATCGAGAACCACATCGGCAAGCACATCACGGTGCAGGTCAACGACAAGAACTTCCGGGTGGAGGGGAAAGTGGGTGACCGGCCGGGCCGCTACCAGTTCATCCTGGAAGGCGTGGGCCGCTACCGGGTGGCCGCGCAGGCGCCCAACGCCGGCTCGCACAACTGGGACCTGTACGTCGTGGAACGCCCCGAGCAGTGCGCCAACCGCCAGGGCTGCGTCGCGCTGGGCCAGACCTTCCTGCAGACGTACTATTGATGGAAATAGAACGCTGATGACGCAGATTGGACATGATAAACGCTGATTGATTTCTGACTTTAGTCAAAGGCAAAGATCAGTGTAAATCATGTCCGATCAGCGTCATCAGCGTTCTATTCTTCCTCATGTTCCAGAGGGGGGAGTTCTCCGCTGGACTCCAGGAGTCGCGGGAAGACCTCTTCCGGCTCGGCCGGCTCCTGCACGCTCTCCAGATGCACCTCGAAATAGCGTTCCTCATCATAGTCGTACATATAGAGGAATGACCCGCCCGGCTCCAGCCCCAGGTCCGCGAGTCGCGTCTCGCGTGTGTCACCGATCGGCCCCTCCGCATCTTCATCCAGGTCAAGCCCGGACATCATCTCGGTGAGCTGATCATCCGGCAGGAGCGCCAGCAGCGAATCCGCATTGCTCAACACCGCATCGAGCATGAACGCAGGCAGCTTGAGCTGGTCGGCCATCTGTGCAGTCAATTGCGCGCGCAGTTCCGGATTGTTCTTGAGCTCCGCAAACATGCTGCGGATATCCTGTGCCGACGGCGTGCCGGGAGGAGCTTCGGGCGCCGGCTCCGTCTCGTCGAACAGCACCAGGGGGCCGGTGACGGGCTCCATGTCCGGCTCGTCCTCCACGGGGATGTCATCCAGGCTGACCATGTCTTCCGCGTCCGCCTCGTCTTCCTCCCAAAGCTCGTCATCGTCCCACAGTTCGTCGAGGTGCGTGTACTCCGTAGATTCGTCCCACGCCTCGCCGCTCATGTAGAACGAGAAGCCCTGCTGTCCGTCCAGGCCAAATGCCTCCTGGATTGCGTCACTCAGGTCTTCCATCGTCCACTCGGCGGGCAGTTCGAGCGTGCGCGAAATCACTTCGCCCGCCGGGGCTGTGCCCACATAGAAAGTGTACGTCTTCATTTTTGTGCCGGCTTATCCTTCCGTGACCCGTTCTTCGGCCACCAGCCCGTCCCGGATGACAAGAATGCGATGGGCGAGGCTGGCGACTTCCTCATCATGGGTGATGATGATAACCGCTTTGCCCTCTGCCAGCAAGGCAGTGACCAGGGTCATCACTTTCTCGATGCCTGCGGCATCCAGGCCGACGGTCGGCTCGTCGAGAATCACCACGCGCGCCTCGGTATTGCAGGCTGCGATTGCCAGCATCCGCGCCTGAGCCGGGTGCAGGTCGAGGGGACAGATATCAGGCTCCAGGCCGGTCCAGGCCAGCCCATCCTCGACAAAGCGCGCGCTGCGGTCGGCCGGCCAGTGAAGGATGTTCGGCCCGAGCGCCAGCTCCCCCTGGACGGTGTCGGCCACCATCTGTATCTTGGCATCCTGGAAGATGTACGCGCGGCCCCGCGGTGCGTTGACTGCACCCTTGACCGGACGAATCGCGCCGGCCAGGGTGAGCATGGCGGTCGTCTTGCCGGAGCCATTCGGCCCCATGATGGCCAGCAACTCGCCCTCGCGCACCTGGAGGCTCACGCCGTGCAGGATAGGGTTATTTTCGAGCGTGACGTGGACATCGTCCAGGCTGGCGACCAGGCTGCCCGGCGACGCCAGCTGCGGGCGGGCCAGGCGCTTGACGAGCTTCGTACGCTCCAGCCAGCCGTCCTGCTCCCCGGCCATGCCTCCGTCGAAGAAGGTCTGCGGCGACGGCTGCGCGACGAGGCAGCCCCCCTCCATGACCGCGACCCGCTCCGCAAAGGCCGACAGGTCGCGCCAGAAGGGGTCCGCGACGACCACCGCGGCCTCGCGCGTCGCGCGCAGCGTGGCGAGCGCGTGCATGAAATCGCGGCGGCCCGCCGGGTCGAGCTCCTGCATGGGCGAATCGAGCAGGAGGTAGCGGGCCTGAGACGCCAGCGCGCCCGCCAGCACCAGCCGCACCTGCTGGCCACCGGAGAGCTTGGTCGTCTCCCGGTTCCACAGGTGCTCGATGCCCATCGTTGTCAAGTAGCTGCGCGCCGCGGCCTCGTCGCGCGTCAGGAACCCCATCTCCTGCCCGACGGTCAGGCCGTAGATGGACGAGAACGGCTCCGGGGCCACATAACGGGCCAGCGCGCTCAGCTCGGAGAGCGCGACCTCGTGGGTCAGACGGCCGTCCACCTGCACCCCACCGCGGAACTCGCCCATGATGCGCGGGATGACGCCGCCCATTAGCCGCAGCAGCGTGGTCTTGCCCGCCATGTCCGGCCCGGCCAGGTAGACGAACTCACCGGGCGCAACGGTCAGGTCCACGTCGTGCAGCACGTCGGGCAGGCGCGGTGAATAGCGCGCGGAAACCTGCCGGACGTGGATGCCGTGCGGCTGGACGGACGGCTCACCAGGGCCGCCCGAGGCAGCCACGCTGACCGGGTCAACGCTGCTGACCGGTGCGGCGGCGCCAACCGGCTGAGCGGCTGCGGCAGGCTCGCCCTCCTGTCCCCGGTGCGACTGCATCGCGAAGGTCGTCTTCTGGGCGTTGTCCGCGACGCGAGGAATGATGGCCATCGCCAGCGGCACGAGATTGCGGATGTTCGCCAGCGGCGAATCCCACTTCAGCCCCCGCATGATGAGCGACTGGGTGAGCGCGATGAACTCCCGCTTGACAATCTGCACCCCGCGCAGCAGCTCCAGGATCCACGGGCGGATGGGTTTCGCCCACGCGAGGCCCTCATACATCTCCGGAATGGGCGTGACAACGAGCCAGGCAAAGGAAATCAGCATCACGCCGATCAGGCGCATTCCCGTAACCAGGCCGCGCTCCAAACCCGCCTGATTGACCGTGAAGACGAGCCAGTGGAATCCGCCGGCGTCGCGCGGGGAGAGAATGGTGTTGTAGAGCAACAGCATGACGCCGGGGAAGATAGCGGCGAGGCCGACCTTCCAGCTCCGCCGGGCGCTGGCATAGAAGACGACGATGCCCACCAGCATGATGGCCGCTGCAACGGCAAGGTTGTTCACGAATACATAGAAGACGCTGAACGCAAAGACAACCGCCAGCCGCAGCGTAGGTGAGAGACGAGCGAGCCCGCCCCGGCGGGGTGTGGTAGATGGGTTCTGCATGATGGTCTTTTCCGCTTGTGGTGACGCTTCAGCGCATGTGGCACTCAAGCGCCACCACAAGCGACAAACTCAGCGCGCGATGCCTGCGTCGCGCAGGCGCTGCGTGAACATGGGCAGCAGGAACAGGCCCAGGATGGCGGAGACCGTGTCGCCGGCGAACCAGCCGATGCCGGGGTCCACGAGCGCCGCAGCGAACGGCTTACCACCGACCGTCGCGCCGATCGCGCCGATGATGGCCGAGACGATGCAGACGAACACGGCGACGGCGACGCCGAGAATCAGGTCGCGGCGGTTGAGCGTGAGCCCGCGCAGCAAGAGCACCGCGCCGATGACCAGCACGACCAGGGGCAGCAGGAAGCCCCACGGTGACGGCAGCTTGAGGAAAATGTTGAGCAAGCCGGCTGCCAGCACGAGCAGGGTCAGGATGACAATGCGAATCGCGCCGTTGAGCACATCGCCCGGCTTCTTCGTGCCGAAGGTCGGGTCAATGCGCATCGCGGAGAACAACAGGGCCGGCAGCATGGCGTTAGCAAAGCCGCCCGCGATGGGGTTCATGATGATGTCCACCAGGCCCCAACCGCCGTAAGCCAGGATGCCTGCCGCGTAGGCGCCCAGGCCGCCAGCCAGGAGGCCCCACCAGGGCCCCAGCCAGACGCCTGCAACCAGTTGCAGGGCCGCAGGCAGCCACAGGAAGCTCGCGCCCTTGACGGACGGGCTGCTGCCGATGGTCATCATCACCCACCCAATAGCGGCGATGGCGACAGCCATAATCAATGCGAACCGCCCGCGCAGGGCCGGGTCGCGCTTGGCGATATATCCAGCGGTAGTCACAGGATGCCTCCATAAAGAGCGTCTTGGGCGGGCGAACCCGCCAAATGATGACGATAGACGTGACGGGTGGGAGATCCCACCCCTATGGGTGTTGGCCTCCTTTCAGCCGGCCGACCACGGCTGTCCAAAGGCGCGCTCGTACAGCTCGCGCATGTACGGGATGGCGGCCAGCCAGCGCCGCTGCTGCGGCGATACGATTTGGTCCCACAGGATGCCGTGCGGTTGGATGAACTGCGGGATGCGAATGACCTGCGAGGGCGTTACGATGACGGTCATGTGACAATCCCAGGGATCGAGGCTGAATGCCTGCGGCACGACCTGCAGGTCATGGACGATGCCGATGACCGGGGTGTCGGG
Source organism: uncultured Anaerolineales bacterium (assembly GCA_964614645.1). Classification (GTDB taxonomy): domain Bacteria; phylum Chloroflexota; class Anaerolineae; order CG2-30-64-16; family CG2-30-64-16; genus MWBF01. Next base: position 4,614 of record CAZTMA010000142.1, on the reverse strand, counting down.
CGTCGTGAGCCCCAGGCTGCCCCAGATGCCCCATTCGGCATCGAACCAGCCCGCGCCCTTGCCCGCGCGGCCGCCATGCGCCCGGCTGACGGCCAGCGCGCCCGTCACCATGAGATCGAGCGGCCCGGCCGCTTCGAGATCAGCGATGGTGGGGAGGCGCTTGCCGAACTTCTCCATGCCGACCAGCGTCGCCGCGAACTCCTCCTGGCCGGCGGGCACGCGGTCACGCGTGACGAGAACCGACCCCCGGCGGATGCCGAAGGTGGTCATAATCATCTCTTTATGCTGGCGAATCGCCAGCTCGCGCAGCAACTGCGTGCTGTTGTCGGGCGTGATGAAGACGCGGTGCGCGTGCTGCCATTCGGGCAGCGCCACAAGGCGGTGCGTAGCCGCGGCGCTGTCGCGGAAGTCGGTGATGAAATGGTCCAGCTCGTGATGGAACACGGCATCAGGCAGGGCGACCGGCCCGGCCTCGCCCGGTTCCACTGCCAGCAACGCTGCTGCCACCTGTTCACGGATAGTCGTCTTCTCGTCTTGCGGGGAACGTGCTGTCGTCATGCGCTTACCTCAGGAGATGAGGGGGCGTCCCGAGCGGGCGGGGCATCCCGAGCGGGCGGGGCAATCCCGAGCGGGCGGGACGATCCAGAAAACGCGGCATTGCGGTTGAGTTGTATGATACGATACTAACAACTCAAACCCCAATTCGTCAAATTGGTTGCGCGAGGTTTTGCGCGGCTGCAGGAATGCAACCGTGAGGGATCACCCCGGCGGTGGTCTATTTGCGCCGGGCAGGCTTGTTGGCGTTCTCCGCGGCCCTGAACTGCACCATCCGGCGAATCAGTTCGTAGGGCATCGGTTGGTCCAGCGGAAACTGCACCGCCCCCTTGGACCGCTTGTAGGCCGATAACTCCTGCTCGAACTGCTCGGTGCCTGACGGCGTGGGATAGAAGCCGATGTGACCTTTATATGCGGCGAAGTGCACCAGGTTGCCGTTCAGATAGAAGGTCGGCATCTGGTAGCTGATCTTCTCGGTGACCTCCGGCGCGGCGTCCCGGATGACCGACCGGATCTGCTGCAGGACCGGCTGCACATCGGCCGGTTGCTGTGCAATGTATTCGTCGATGGTAGTGAATTTCTGTTCGGGATCCATGTTGAACCTCCGTTGACCTCACCCCCCAGCCCCCTCTCCTGACGACGTGCGAACCTGCGGTCCACACGTCGTCAGGAGAGGGGGCCGGGGGGTGAGGCACGTTAACTGCTCGCCCCGCTGTAGCGCTTGACGCCTGCATGCCACATCTGCAGGGCCAGCGCCAGGGCGACCGCGGCGACGGCGAGGAAGCCTGCGACCTGCCAGGCGACCAGCTCCCCGCGCAGCGCCTGCACCGGCACCGTCGTGGTCACGGCGACAGGCACGACGAACGTAACAATCAGCCGCAGCCACGGCGGGTACACTGTCGCCGGGTAGCGGCCCGCTTCCAGCAGCGCGTGCAGGATGGTCACGTTGTTGTCGAACTTGATGAACCAGAACGTGAACGCCATCATCACAATCCACAGGCTGTAGAAGATCGCCATGCCGCCGGCCAGCAGCAGGGCGAAGCTGGCCAGGCTGGCGAGCGTCACGCTATTGCCGCTCATCTGTAGCCCCACGATGACCAATCCGAGCGCCAGCAGCAGGTCCGCCAGGCGCCAGACGACGATACGCGTGAACGTAACCAGAAACAACGACGGCGCAGGTTGCAGCAGCGTATAGTCGAGCGAACCGTCGCGCATCCCCTGGTTGAACTTCTCCGTGTTGGGCCAGACGATGGCGAACATCAGCGTGCTGATGAGCCGGAAGACGCCCAGCAGGGCAATCAGATGGCCCAGCGTCCAGCCGCCGAGGGTCTGTGCGTTGCTGAAGATGATACCCAGGCTGAGCAGCTCCCAGCCGGTCCACATCAGCATGACGAACAGGTTGACCAGCGCGTCGGTACGGTACGCCAGCTCCTGCTGGACGTTAATCTTGAGCAGAGTGGTGAACAGTTTGGCGTAGTACAACATCTCAAGCCCCCACTGCCGAGAAACGCTTGACGCCTGCGCGCCAGACCAACAGGAACAGCCCCGCGCAGATGACCAGCCAGACCACGGCCAGGGCATAGTTGCGCCAGATGGCCTCGGGCGACAGCCGGTTCAGCACCAGTTGGACCGGGAAATAGCGCGTGAGCTGGAACGGCAGGAACTGCGCAGCCTGCTGAATGGCGCGCGGCATCAGCTCCAGCGGCACGAACTGGCCCGAGAAAAGCACGCCCAGCGAGTAGAACATCTCGTTCACCGCGTAGACGCGCGTCGTCCAGAACGCCACGCAGGTCAGCGTTGCGCCGAGGAAGAAGCTGATACCATAACCGAGCACGACCGCGGGCAGCGTAAGCAGCACCGACTGCCACGTCACCGCGCTGAAGTCGGGCCGGATGAGCAGGACCAGCACCAACCAGACCGGCACGAGCACGACAAGTGTCAGCGCCTTGAATGCCAGGTTATTGACCATCGTCCCGGTCAGGATCGGATGGACGGGGCGAATCAGGTCGCCCGACAGCGTGCCATCCTGGATTTTGTGGCCCAGGATGTGAATGGTGATGTCGCTCGTCAGGACGTCCACGACGAGCAGCGCCAGGTAATACGTCACGAAGTCGTTGGCCGTGAGGCCCTGCACGTCTCCCTGGGCACGCGCCACCGAGCTCCAGATCGACAGGTACACGACCGGCGATACGACCCAGTAGAGCAGGTACATGAGCAGATTGGCGCGATACTGCCACTGCTCGGCCCAGTTTACCTGCCAGAAGCGGCGGTAAATGCGGGCCATGGCGTTGACAGTCAGGGCGGTCATGGCAGGGCTCCTTCCAGCTCACGCGCAGCCGGGACAACTTCGGGCTGCGGCTGGGGCGACTCGTCACCCTCCTGGAACGCGCGCTCGATGACTGACTCGATGGGCACGTCTTCGATAGACAGGTCCTGCACGGGCAGGTCGGACAGCAGCCGGGCCGTGGTCGCCGCCACAGCATCCGCAGCGACCTGGATGCGGCGACCGCCGTTGCCGTTGCCATTGCCGTTCTCTCCCTCGCCCTCGAACGGAGCGAGCTCGCCGTAGCGGCTCAGGTCTGCGGTTGCGCCGTTGCGCAGTGCGACGGTGACGAGCTTGACCGGCGCGATGCGCCGCGACAGCTCCGTGATGCCTCCGTCGTACTTGAGCTGGCCGTGGTGAATCATGATGATGCGCTCGCACAGCGCGGTGACATCGGCCATGTAGTGGCTGGTAAGCAGGATGGTCGCGCCCGTGCGCCGGTTGTACTCACGCAGGAAGGATCGGATGCGCGCCTGCGCCGTGATGTCGAGGCCGATGGTCGGCTCGTCGAGGAACAGCACCTGCGGCCGGTGGAGCAGCCCCGCGGCCAGCTCACACTTCATGCGCTCACCGAGCGACAGGTTGCGAACCGGCTTCTTCATGATGGGCGCCAGCTCCAGCAGCTCGTCCAGCTCGGCCAGCGTGCGCTTGTAGTCGGCATCGCTCAGCCGATAGATGGCTTGGTTGAGCAGGAACGAATCCGCCGCGGGGATGTCCCACGACAGGCGGTTGCGCTGGCCCATGACGAGCGTGATGCTGCGGAGGAAATCGGGCTTGCGATCCCACGGCGTGTAGTCCAGCACCTGCGCGCCTCCCCGCGTGGGGTGGAGCAGGCCGGAGAGCATCTTGAGCGTGGTGGTCTTGCCTGCGCCGTTCGGCCCGAGGAAGCCGACGATCTCGCCGCTGCGGATGCGGAAGCTGACCTCTTTCACAGCCTCGACATCCTTGAACTTGCGGCGGAAGAAACTGCGCACCGCCGCGCCCAGGCCGGCCTCGCGTTCGGGAACCCGATAGGTCTTGCTCAGAGCGTCAACAACGATGGTGTCAGCGACGTTTGCGGAGTTAGAAAGGGACAAAGTGACCTCCCTCACGTCGTTGTGGACAATAGAATATAGTGGGAAACTGGCACCGATATTGTACAATACTAGAACGCATTTTCTATGTGGGCTGTCTTACCGTTGCGGCCGCTCGAACAGCAGCCCATTATACTGGCAAGTGGGTTTCACCCGCTCGCGCAGCCGCGGGACCGGAGCTTCCGGTCCCGCGGCGCAGCACCCAGGGCAGTGATGCACTGCCGGCCATGTGATTACGGGATGGTCCCGTCGTCCGTGTCGCCGTCGCCGGCGGAGAAGTCAGTGGCGCTGTCGGCGCCCTGGCCGCCGCTGAAGAAGTCAGCGCCCGGCCCGCCGGCCAGCGTATCATTGCCGCGACCGCCATAGAGCCGGTCATCGCCGTCACCGCCGGAAAGCTGGTCGTTGCCGTTCTGACCGTCCAGCGTGTCGTGGCCTGCACCGCCGTCCACGACGCTGTTGCCGTTGCCGCCACAAACGAGGTCGTTCCCGTCACCCGCGTTGATGATGTCGTCGGCGTTGAGCCCGAAGACGATATCCGGTCCTACAGTGCCGGTCAGCGTGTCAGGGTCCCCGGTGCCGACGATGACCTGCACTGTCGTCTCACTGAAGAGCCCCTCAGCGTCGGTCGCTCGGAGGGTAATGGTTGCTTCACCGCTCTGCCTG
>CAZTMA010000141.1:0-13166 GCA_964614645.1 uncultured Anaerolineales bacterium | reverse complement strand
CTGCACCGGGAAGGCTACCAGGAAGCGGTCATTACCGGCGTGCACCTCGGCGGCTACGGGTCGGACCTTGGCAGTGACCTTCCCGAACTGGTGACTGCGCTACTGGCGGACACGCGTATCCCGCGTCTGAGACTATCCTCGCTGGAACCGTTCGACCTTGCGCCGGACTTCTTTGCGCTATGGGGAATCGCTCCTGACCGGCTCATGCCGCATTTGCACCTGCCCGCGCAGTCGGGCAGCGATGTCATCCTGCGGCTCATGGCGCGGCGTAACCGGGTCGCGGAGTTCGAAGCCCTGGTCGAGGCTGCGCAAGCACATATTCCGGGGCTGACGGTGACGACCGACCTGATCGTCGGTTTCCCCGGTGAGACTGAGACGCACTTTGCCGAAACGGTCGCGTTTGCGCGGCGCAACCGTTTCGCTCATGTGCATATTTTCCCGTACTCGGCGCGGGAGGGCACGGCCGCCGCGCGCTTTGCAGGGCAGGTGCCCGCAGAGGAGCGCAAGCGCCGCGTGCGCATCCTGCATGAGCTAGATGCGGAGCTGGGGCGGGAGGTACGCGCCGGATTCATCGGACAGGTGCGGCCGGTGCTCTGGGAACAGGCGCCCGATGCGCCGCCTGATGGAGGACCGGTCACGTGGGCCGGGCTGACCGACAACTATCTGCGCGTGTTGGCGCCGGCGTCTGCGGGCATGGACCTGCACAACCGCATCACGGCCACCCGCCTGGTCGGTCTGCAGGGCGACGACCTGATCGGCGAATTGGTGTAATTTGTAGTTCCAAGGAGCAGTACCTGTGACACTTGAAGAACGCCTGGATGCGGATCTGAAAGAGGCGATGCGCAGCGGCGACACAACTCGCAAACTCGCGATCCGTGCCGTCAAGACCGCCATCATGGAGGCCAGGGTCTCCGGGCAGGAACAGCACGCCCTCAGCGAGGATGAAGTTCAGAAGATCATCCTGAAACAGGTCAAGCAGCGCCGCGACAGCGCGGCCGAGTTTGCCCGGGGCGGCCGTGATGACCTGATCGCCAAAGAAGAGGCTGAGATCAAGGTCCTGGAGGCCTACCTGCCGAAGATGATGGATGAGGCCGAGATCCGCACGCGCGTGCAGGCGGTTATCGCAGAGTTGGGTGTGACCAACATGAAGGGCCTCGGCCCGGTCATGAAACGGCTGACGGCTGAGCTTCGGGGATTGGCCGACGGCCAGCTCGTTAACCGCATCGTGCGCGAGCAGTTGCAGTAGAGGCATGTCTTGACGAGCGCGAGCCGCGGGTCCGCAACTGACGGGCCCCGCCCGGATTGGCGTATGTTTCAGTCACAGGATATCCCGTGGCCGACGAGATTGCGCGTCTTCGTCATCTGGCTGGTGGTTGCGCTGTTGATGATCGTCGTCCTGGTCGTACGCCTGCCCCTGAGCGGGCAGGTAACGCTCCAGGTGGGCGATGTGGCGCCACGCGATATTGTGGCCCCCCGCCAGGCGACCTACCTGAGCGAAATCCAGACCGAGCAGCGCAGCACGCTGGCGGCCAACGCAGTCGCGGATGCCTACGATCCACCGCAGGCACGCATCGGCCGCCAGCAGCTCCTCCTCGCCAGCCAGATTCTCGATTACATCACCTCTGTGCGCAGCGACAGCTATGCGGATGCGGCTACCAAGGCCGCATACATCCGGGCTATTGTCGGGCTGGACCTGCCGTCTTCTGTCATCAATCGCATGCTGGTGCTGCCGGAAGCCACCTGGGAGCGCGTCGCAGGCGAGGTGCCGGTTGTGCTCGAACAGGCCATGCGCGCCGACATCCGGGAGAATAACCTCGCCGACGAGCGGCGCAAGGTCGCGGCACGCGTCCGGCTCGACCTGACCGATGAAGACGCGACGGTGGTCAGCGAGATTGTCCAGGATCTGCTCGTTCCTAATAGCTTTTTCAACCTCGAGCGCACTGAGGAGCGGCGCCAGGCCGCGCGCAACGCAGTCGAGCCCGTCACCGCGACAGTCGAGCGCAACGAGATTATTCTGCGCAGCGGCGACATCGTTACGGAGCAGGATGTCGAGGCGCTTCGAGCACTGGGCCTGCAGCAGAGTACCTGGTCCTGGCAGGAATTCCGCTCTGCGTCCAGCTTCGTCCTGCTGCTCATCGCCGTTTTCCTCTACTATCTCTGGCGGCAGGAACCACTGTTGTGGTTGCAGCCGCGACAGATGCTCCTGACCGCTTCCTCGTTCGTCGTCTTTACCTTGGCTGCGAAGGCCATGCTGCCGGCACGGGCTGTGCTGCCCTATCTCTTACCGTACGCCGCGCTGCCCATCATCCTGGCGATTGCGGTGAACCTGCGCGTTGCGCTGGTGACGATGGGCCTATTCACCTTGATTGTCGGCTGGGTTTCGGCCGGCAGCCTGGAGCTGATGGCGTTCGCGCTGTGTGGCTCGCTTGTAGGCGCGCTGAAGCTGCGCCGGAGCGACCGCATGGTGAACTTTGCCTGGGCTGCTCTCTATGTGCTGGTCTCCAACCTGCTGGTCGTCGCCGTGTTTCGCATCGGCGCCGGTGCGTGGGACTGGCGCGGCTTGCTGGAACTGTCCGTCGCATCGTTCGTCAACGCGGTGATTGCTGCCACGGTCATCCTCATGGGGCTGTATCTGATCGGCGCGATTTTCGGCATCACAACGCCTGTCCAATTGCTCGAGATTTCCCGTCCGACGCATCCCCTGCTGCGCCAATTGCTGCTGAAGGCGCCGGGCACGTATCATCACACGCTGATTGTCAGCAATATGTCCGAACGCGCCGCGGAGGCTATCGGCGCGGATGCGCTGTTGACGCGCGTCGGCGCCTACTATCATGACGTCGGCAAGACCATCCGGCCCTACTTCTTCGTCGAGAACCGCACCGAGGGTGTGGACCCGCACAGCCGCCTGGACCCGTACACCAGCGCGCAGGTCATTATCACGCACGTGAAGGACGGCATCGAACTGGCCCGGAAGTACCGGCTGCCCGAACGCATCATCGAGTTTATTCCCCAGCACCAGGGCACGCTGTTGGTCTCCTACTTCTATCACCAGGCCGTCCAGCAGGCCGGCTCCGCGGAGGCGGTGGACCAGGTGCAGTTTCGTTATCCAGGCCCCCGGCCCCAGACCCGGGAGACGGCCATCACCATGCTGGCGGACGGCGCAGAAGCTACCGTCCGGGCTCGGCATCCGGCCTCCATCGAGGAACTGGAACAGATTGTCGGGGAGAGCATCCAGAATCGCCTGTTGGCCGGGCAGTTGGACGACTGCCCGTTGACCATGGCCGACCTGGCGGGCATCCGGCAGGCGTTTGTCGATGTGCTGCGCGGCTTGCACCATCCGCGCATCGCCTATCCCTCGGACATGGCTGCGCAGGCCCAGGAAACCACCACTCCGCCCGCCGTTGTGGGCCAAGCCGCGCCAGTCAACCCGCCGGCCGCCCAGCCGGCGACACAACCCTCGAATAATGGAGGCGCACACGGCCCCATGCCTGCACAGGGAGAACAGGAGAAGGCATCGGACAATGGCAGAGCAACCGATACCGATGACGAACCCGTCTTCTGACGAGGGCGCGGCCGACGAGCAGATTGTTGTAGAGGTCGATGACCTCTACGCAGATGCGGTGGATAGCTGCGACCTGGCGACAGCCATTGCTGCGACGCTGTCCGCGGAACAGCACGACGACGATAGCGTCACACTCGTCATCACCTCGGACGAAGCGGTCGCAGAGCTGAACCTCCATTACCGGGGCATCGAAGGGCCGACGGATGTCCTGTCGTTCCCTGCACAGGAACCCACCCCTGGGTTCGTCAGCGCGCCCGAGATGAGCGGTTACCTGGGTGACATCGTCATCGCATACCCGTACACGCAGCGGCAGGCGGCGGAGTTGGGTCGGGAGCTTGCCGACGAGCTGCGGCTGCTGGCGGTCCACGGCACGCTGCACCTGCTCGGCTATGACCACGGTACCCCCGCTGAAGAAGCCGTCATGTGGGCGCAACAGGACGCGATCGTCGCCCGACTGGCGTCACAGCCGGATTGACCCGGCAGCGCGGCCGCACATGAAGTCCTTTTTGCGCAGCTTCGGCTACGCGTTCGAGGGCATTGCCTATGCCATACGCACGCAGCGCAATGCCCGCGTGCATATGCTCGTCGGTGCGCTGGTCGTGCTGGCCGCGGTTTACTTCCGGGTAAGCGCGACTGAGTGGGCGGTCCTGGCGTTGACGTTCGGCGTGGTCTTCAGTGCGGAGATGATTAATACGGTGGCCGAGCTTTCGGTAGACCTGCTGACGCAACGCCGGCACCCGCTGGCAAAGGTTGCGAAGGATGTCTCCGCGGGCGCAGTCCTGGTGACGGCCCTGGCCGCGATCGGCGTCGGCATCGCCATCTTCGGCCCACGGTTGTGGGCCTTGGTGTTTCCCTGAGGAGCTTGGGCATGACCCTGAAAATGACCCGGCGCGAGCGGCTGCAGGCGACGGTGGCCGGCCAGCCGGTGGACCGGATGGCCGTGGCGTTGTGGCGCCACTTTCCCGGCGACGATCAGCGGCCTGACGACCTGGCCTGGGCGACGCTCTCCTGGCAGGCGCAGTGGGATTGGGACTTCATCAAGGTGTCGCCGGCAAGTAGCTTTTGCCTTGTGGACTGGGGTGCCGAAGACCGCTGGGTAGGCGGCGACGAGGGGAACCGCGAATATACGCGGCGCATTATTCAGCAGCCGGAGCAGTGGGCCCGGCTGCCACTCCTCGATCCGCAAAGCGGCCGGCTTGGCGCGCAAATCGACTGTCTGCAGCGCATCGCATCCGGCCTGATGAGCGGTACGCCGGCCGACTTGCCCCCCTTCATCCAGACCATCTTCAGTCCACTGGCACAGGCCAAGAACCTCGCCGGTGCAGAACGGCTTGTGATACACCTTCGCCAGGCGCCCGACCTCGTCCACGCCGGACTGGAAATTATCACACAGACAACCTTGCGCTTCATCGAAGAGTGCAAGCCCATCGGTATTGCGGGCATTTACTACGCGGTGCAACTGGCGAACTACCACCTGCTGAGTGAGGCGGAGTATCGGGCATTCGGCGAGCCGTATGACCGGCGCATTCTGGCCGCGGTCGAGGACTGCTGGTTCAACCTGCTCCACCTGCACGGGCCCGCGAGCATGTTCGACCTGGCCGCCGCCTATCCGGTCCACGCGCTCAACTGGCACGACCGGGAGGCAGGCCCCAGCCTGGCGGAGGGACAGGCGCGCTTTGGCGGCGCGGTGTGCGGCGGGCTGGAACACTGGGATGATATATTGCGCGGGGATCCTGACCTGCTGCGCAGCCGCATTTCCGATGCCACCGCACAGACAGGCGGCCGGCGCCTGATCGTGTCCTCCGGCTGTGTTGCGCCGGTCAATGCGCCGTTTAGTAACCTGCGCGCGATTCGCGCGGCGGTCGAACCCCGGGCCCCGTGAAGCGCACCTACATCTACTGCCCGCAGTGCGGCGCGCCGCTCACCGACCGGGTGAGATTTGGCCGGGTGCGCCGCGCGTGCCGCTACTGCGGCTTCATCCATTTCGCAGACCCGAAGGTGGCGGTCGGCGCGCTGGTGACGGATGGCCCGCGGGTGCTGCTCGTCCGGCGGCTGGCCGTGCCGCGCATCGGGTTCTGGGCGCTGCCCGCCGGCTACATGGATGCGGATGAGCTGCCGGAAGACGCGCTCGTGCGCGAGATTGCCGAGGAGACGGGGATCGCGGTGCGCCCGGTGGAACTGCTGGGCGTAGCGCCGCTGGCCGGCTGGGCCGAGCGCCGCGGCATCCTGCTGCTCTACCGCGCGGAGCCGGTCGAGGCGGGAGACGCAGCACAGGCGGCGCCTGCAGCCGGCGATGATGTGAGCGACGTGCGATGGTTCGAGCCGGACGCGATTCCCTGGGACGAAATTGCCTTCGACTCTACCGCGGAGACGCTGCGCGCCTGGCTCAAGACCCTGGAGTGACGGATCCATAGGGGCGAGGTCGCCTCGCCCTTGGCCTGCTGTAGGGCGAGATCACCCCGCCCCGCCCATTACCAGCGGCAGGAACAGGCGGTCGGGCCCCTGTTGCACGCAGAGGCGGACGTCGTCAATCCAGAAATCCGTCTTTGCAGAGTCTTCATTGTTGTCCGCGGTGAACACCAGGCGGAGCGGGTCCGCGGCGGTCAGGCCGGTGATGTCGGCGGGCTCCATTCGATACAGATAGCGATCCCACGCTAAGCCATCGGCCGCGGTGTCCGCCGAGTTGCCGGTCCGCAGGAGCGTTGCCAGCGCCGCACCGTCGGCCGCGTAGAACGCCAGGGCCAGCTTGTCATCATAGGGTGCGGTCGGGTCCGTGCCCCAGCCCGTATCGGCGTTGTCGATGCGATATCTGAACCACAGCACCCCCTCCGTGCTGTTCGGCGGTAGTGTCACCGTGCGCGTCAATGTGCCCGTGGCATTTGGCCCGCCGGTGAAGTGCGCGGCCGGATTGCCACTGAAGTCATGCACCGCGAACGAGCCCTCTGCCTGCCATGCTCCCAACCCCGTGGTGAAGCTGCCATCGGGGACCAGCTCCGTGCAGCCGGCCAGCGTGAAATCCAGCGGCGGCGCGGCAGGTCGCACCGGGAACGGCCGCATATCCGGCTCGGTCATCTCGAGCGTTCGCCGCGCATCGATGCGCCCGTAGCCAAAGTAAATGTCGGGGCCTTTGGGCCCCAGATCTTCAGTCCCCAGCTCGATCAACAGGCGCACCTGGTCCGGTGTCAGGTAAGGGTTGCGCGCCAGCACGAGCGCGGCCAGACCGCTGACGTGCGGCGTGGCCATGCTTGTGCCGCTGAGCGAGCCGTAGCCGTCTCGCGGAAAGGTGGAGTAGATGCCCACGCCCGGCGCAGCCACGTCCACAAACGTACCGCGCGTCGAAAAGGAGGCCAGCACATCGCCTGCAGTCGTCGCAGCTACTGCAATGACGTTGGTGTGGGCTGCCGGGTAGTGATCGGATAGGCAGGGCGGTGCGTTGTAGTTCGTGTTGGTGCAGGTGTTTCCTGCCGCGGCTACTACGACCACGCCGCGCTCCCACGCATAGTTGACCGCCATTTCCTCGCCCAGACTGTAGCTGCTCGCGCCCAGGCTCATGTTAATGACGTGCGCGCCGTTGTCTGTCGCGTAGACAATGGCGCGAATCAGGTCTTCGTAAGTGCCGATGCCGCCGCCAAACACATCCACGGGCATGAGGGTCGCGCGGCCCGCGACGCCTGCCACGCCGATGCCATTGTCCGTGCGCGCGGCCGCGATGCCGGCGACGTGCGTCCCGTGGCCGTGGTCATCGGCCACATCGTTCTCCCCGGTCGCAAAATCCCAGCCGTGGATGTCATCGATGAAGCCGTTTGCGTCGTCATCGACGGCGTTGTCCGGCGTCTCGCCGGGGTTGGTCCAGATAGCCTCCGCCAGGTCCGGGTGGGTGATGTCCACGCCCGTATCGAGGATGGCAATGACTACCTCCGGGCGGCCCAGCGTTAGATCCCACGCTGCCGGCATCTGGATGCGGCCCAGCGCCTCCGACTGGTCGGTGAGGTAGAGCGGATCATCGGGCACGAGGTCGAGGCGGAAGGTGTAATTGGGCTCAGCCCACTCGATGCCGGACTGTACATTGAGGTCTGCGGCGGCCTGGCTGAGCGTCGCTCCCGCAGGCGGCTGCACCAGGGCCAGCCCGAGCTGCGGGATGGTGCGCAGCGCACGGACGCCATATGCGGCCAGACGGGCCTCCAGCGGGGCGGCATCGCTCACCACGGCAGAGTCAGCCAGCTTGACGAGCAATTGCCCGGCCACATGCGGCGCGGTCCAATCCGGCGCCGGAGCGCGCGGAGCAGCCGGCTCGGTGGCCGCGCCCGCTGCAGGCAGGCAGGTAAGACTCAGTAACACAAAGACGAGGAGCCAGGTCAGACTTCGTTTTGGGGGCATGGATGCAAGTATCTCTCTGGCCTGTTACCGCAGCGGTATGCCGCGGCCACTTCCGCTGGCCAGGCGTCCCAGGACGGTGGTGAGGTCGTCACCATTCTGGACAAGATAGGCGGGGACACCGTTAGCCTGCAGCTCACCCAGCACAGGTTCCCATTCCGGCGCCGGGCCGAAGGTGCTTGCGGCGAGCAGCACCGCGATGGCAAAGACTCCGCGCGCCCGCAGGCTGCGCAGCGCGGCAACCCAGCGGCTGTCGGTGGACGGGGTGATGACGATCAGGGTAATATGGCGCGCCAGCGTCGTGCCCTCGCTGGCTAACACCTGCGTCAGAGGCACGCGGCCCTCCGCTTGGATGACGGCCAGGATTTCTTGCAGGCGAATTAACTGGCGCTCGCCGCGGTCGGGCTGTACCACCTCGCGTGCGGCTGCGTAGCTGAGAAATCCGACCTCGCGGTCGGCCTCCAGGAAGTGCTGGGCCAGCGACGCCGCGATGGTGACGCTGTATTCGACCGTGCTCGGAGGCAACTGGATTTGTTCCGTGCGGCGCGACAGCCAGGGCAGCTCCGTATCGTCCACCGGTGATTCCCAGGGCGTTTCGGCGTGCGCATCGCCGTACATGTCCAGGAACATCCAGACGTCGGACAGGGGATCCAGCTCGAATTCTTTCGAAATCAGGCGGCCTGTACGCGCGCTGGATGGCCAGTGGATACGGTTGAAGCTGTCGCCCGGCACATAATCCCGCACGCCCGACACGCTCGCCGTAACGTAGGGCGTGCGGCGACGCAGCGTTTCGCCGCCGGGCAGATAACCACTGGGTGGCATGAACTGTGAGACGTCCACCGTCGGCGGCGTTACGACAAGGGTCGTCACCTCCGGCAGCGGCCGGGTGAAGCGGAAGATGCCGAGCGGATCGCCGCTTGTTATCGTAATAGGCCCCAGATTGTAGCGGCCGCGCCGCCGGGACAGCGTGCGTACCTGCCAGCGCGAGGTTGCGTTGCGGCCGAGCGAGTTCACGACGCGGCTCACATGGTGGCCAGGCAGATTGGAATAGTCGTGAACCTCGACCCAGAGTTTGGGGAAGCGCGAGCGGTTGATTAGCTCCAGCGTTTCTTCGAAATACTTGCCGACCTGTGAGCGCTGCGCGCGGGTCGCGCGGCGCAGGGACAGCCCGCGCTGATTGGCCCACGCCCAGATCAGCGCGGCGACAATGACGCCGGAGATGAAATAGAGCAGGTTGAAGGCAATGTCGCGGCCACTGGTCGTCGCAAAGACCAGGGCGACCACCCACAGCACAAAGATGCCGATTGACCGTGTCACGGTCAGCGCGCCCGCATACGCGTACCGGGCACAGGGATGGACTGCGAGATTTGCTCCACCACCGCACGTGCTTCAACGTTCTTGATGCGCGCCGATGGGCTGATAATCAAGCGATGGGCGAAAGTCGCCTCCAGTAGAGCCTTGATATCATCGGGGATGACATAAGTGCGGCCGCGCAGCGCGGCCAGCGCGCGGCTCGTCCGGAAGAGGGCCAGGCTGCCACGCGGGCTGACGCCCAGGTAGATGTCGGGATGCCGTCTGGTGGCATTCGCCAGCTCGACGATGTACTCCTTGATCAGATCATCGGCGTAGATGGACTTCACCGCATTCTGCGCGGCCAGCAACTCGTCATCTCTTACCACCTGGCCGATTTCATCGATGGGATGTCGCTCACGCTGCATGTCGAGTACGTGCATCTCGTCGGCTGGCGACGGATAGCCAAGGCTCAACCGCATCATAAAGCGGTCAATCTGCGCCTCGGGCAGCGGGAACGTGCCTTCGTATTCGATGGGGTTCTGGGTCGCCAGGACGAGGAAAGGCCGCTCCATCGGATAGGTCATGCCGTCCACCGTCACCTGGCGCTCTTCCATCGCTTCGAGTAGCGCGGACTGGGTCTTGGGGGTAGCGCGGTTGATTTCGTCGGCCAGCACAATCTGGGCCATCACCGGGCCGGGCCGAAACTCGAACTCCAGGGTCTTCTGGTTGAAAACGGACACCCCTGTCACATCGCTGGGCAGCATGTCCGGCGTGAACTGCAGCCGCTTGAACGTGCAGCCGATTGATTTGGCGATGGCGCGCGCCAACATGGTCTTGCCGACGCCCGGCACATCCTCGATGAGCAGATGACCTTCGCACAACAGCGCGATGAGGGTCATCTCCACCTCGCGGCGCTTGCCGACAATAACCTTTTCGACATTCTCTGTAACGCGCTGCGCCAGAGAGGCGATGATTTCGATGTTATCCATCAGTTTACCTGACTCCTCAGTGGGAACGGTGAACATGCGTCCATACATTATACCCCTGGCATAACAAGACGCAACACCTTGCATCCTGACCTTTCGACGTGTAGAATCAGCATAATGTACAAACGCTAGACTGACAGTCAGCAGGCTACCCGATTGGATGTTCCTATGCCCGAACATATCCTGGTCATCGAAGATGATCCGTCGATCGCCGACCTCCTGCGCCGGGGGTTGATCTATGAGGGGTACTCCGTCCAGGTGGCTGGAGACGGACCCGCGGGCTTGGCCGCCGCGCGGGACCGGTTGCCGGACCTGGTGCTGTTGGACCTCATGCTGCCTGGCATGGATGGGCTGACCGTCTGTGCGCGGCTGCGGGCCGCGAGCGATGTGCCCATCCTGATCCTCACCGCGAAGGACGCCGTGCCTGACCGGGTGAAGGGGCTGGATGCCGGCGCGGATGATTATGTCGTTAAGCCCTTCAGCTTCGACGAGCTGGTCGCGCGCATCCGTGCGCTGCTGCGCCGCCGACAGCCGGCGTCCGAGCAGGACGTATTGCGCTTTGCCGACCTGAGCGTCAATCCGGTGACGCGCGAAGTATTCCGCGGAACGCGGCGCGTCGAACTGACGGCGCGCGAGTTTGACCTGCTGCTGCTTTTCATGCAGCATCCGCGCCAGGTGCTCACCCGAGACACGCTGTATGACCGTATCTGGGGCTACGACTTCGGGGGTGAGTCGAACATCATCGAGGTCTACATCCGTTATCTGCGCAGCAAGCTCGAGGAGGGGAGTGAACCCCGGCTCATTCAGACGGTACGCGGGGTCGGGTATGCGCTGCGCGAAGAGTAAGGTGGCATGTCCATTCGTACCCGGCTGACGCTCTGGTACACCGGCCTGCTGGCGATTTCGTTGCTCGTGATCGGCGTGCTCATCTACACTCTCGTGGGGCGCATCCTGCTCACGAACCTCGATGAACGCCTTATCGCGCAGGCAGAGGACGTCATCGCGCTGATTCAGGCTGAAAATGACCCGCTCCAGGTCATGCTCTCCGGCCGTGCGCAGTTGCCGCCGATTGACGTCTACGGCTCGCAGTATTTCATCCAGATTGTCCAGTTGGACGGACGCGCAGTCCAGCTTTCGGAGAACCTGCGCGGCCAGCGCCTGCCCGTGCCGCTCCAGTTCGTCCAGGACATCGTGCCGGGCGAACCGCGGCGCCTGACGCTTGAGACGAGCGGCGCCCGGCTGCGTGTCGTCAGCCTGCCGATCCCTCTCGGCAACCAGATTATCGGCATCATCGAGGTGGCC
Organism: uncultured Anaerolineales bacterium; assembly: GCA_964614645.1. Taxonomy (GTDB): domain Bacteria; phylum Chloroflexota; class Anaerolineae; order CG2-30-64-16; family CG2-30-64-16; genus MWBF01. The sequence goes on along the minus strand of CAZTMA010000141.1, from coordinate 1,649 downwards.
GCGAATATGGCGAGCACGGCGGACGCGCTTGACGTCATCCGTCGCGCGCTGCTGTTCGGCAGCCTGCTGGCGCTGCTGCTCGCTGCAGTCGGTGGGAGTATCCTGGCGCGGGCCGCCTTGGGCCCCATCAAAGCCATCACCGAGACCGCGCAACAGATTACCGGCACCGAGGACCTGAGCCAGCGCATTCCGGTTGGCATGCCCGGCGACGAGTTGGGCCAGCTCACCGAGACGATCAACGACATGCTGGGCCGGCTGGACGAGGCGTTCAGCGCGCAGCAGCGGCTGGTAGCGGATGTCAGCCACGAGCTGCGCACGCCGTTGACCACCATCCAGGGCAACCTGGACCTGCTGCGTCGCGGCGCCGCGGATGACCCGACGATGCGGGGTGAGGCGCTCGCGGCTATCGAGGACCAGACCGCGCGGATGCGCCGCCTCGTGGCCGACCTGCTGCTGCTGGCACAGGCGGATGCCGGCCTCAAGCTGCACCGCCAGCCGGTGGAACTAGACACCCTGCTTCTCGACATCTACCGCCAGGCGCAGGTGATGGCGCGCAACACGGGCGTGACCGTCAGGCTCGGAGCGGAGGACCAGGCCATCGTGGAAGGCGACGCGGACCGCCTGCGCCAGCTCCTGCTGAATCTGACCGACAATGCGATCAAATACACGCCGGCGGGCGGTGAGGTAACTCTGACGCTGCAGCGTGACGACGCCTGGGTCGCGATCGGCGTGGAGGATACGGGCGTGGGCATCGCGGCAGAGGACCTGCCGCATATCTTCGAGCGTTTCTATCGCGCAGACCGCAGCCGCACCCGGCCGGGCGGCTCCGGCCTCGGCCTCTCCATCGCACACTGGATTGCGCAGGCGCACGGCGGCGAGCTGACCGTGACCAGCGAACCGGGCCGCGGCAGCACCTTCACTCTGCTCCTACCGCAGGCCGCTGGCGAGGAGGAAGAGGGTATGTTAGAAAACTGAATGCGATCAGCGTGCATCAGTTTGATCAGGGCCAACCGAAGGTCGGCTCGTCATCCGCGTTCTATTAGTGCTTGGAGTCAAAGGATGGATCGAAAGGACCAACCGGTCGCGCCTCACCCACTGGCGGTCGAGGTAGGCAACTTGCTGCGCCGCCGCGGGTTGACGCTCGGGCTGGCCGAATCGTGCACCGGCGGGCTGATCGGCAGCCTCATCACCGATGTCGCAGGCAGCTCGGATTATTTCATGGGCAGCGCGGTGACGTACTCGAATGAGGCGAAAGAGGGCGTGCTTGGCGTGGAGCACGCGACGCTGGTCAGCTACGGCGCGGTCAGCGCGGAGACCGCGGAGGAAATGGCCCAGGGTGCGCGGCGTGTTTTCGGCACATCGGTCGGCGCGTCGGTGACGGGCATCGCCGGGCCGGGCGGCGGCACGGCCACAAAGCCGACCGGCCTGACCTACATCCATCTCTCCGCGCCAGGCATAGAACGGGGCGAACGCCACGTCTTTCCCGCGGACCGCATCGGTAACAAGCGGCTCGCTGCAGAGGCGGTGCTGCGCCTGCTGCTGCGATATCTGGAGGGCGTGTAGCGCCGCGGCCATCAACGAATGTTCAAACGAATGAACGAATGTACGCCCTGCAAAAAGGTCAGGAGAAAGTCGCGCGGAATGGGGTA
>CAZTMA010000140.1:0-13298 GCA_964614645.1 uncultured Anaerolineales bacterium | reverse complement strand
CACACGGGAACATCACAGGGCGGAACGCGCGCCGGCATGTTCCATGGACACGGGGAAGGCGAGGAAGAGCAGAAGGTCCGGATCGAGCGTTATCTTAACCTCGTCGATGCCGGTCTCAAAGTGATCTTTCGTGAGCAGGAAGCGCCCCTCGTCCTGGCAGGGGTTGACTACCTGCTGCCGATCTATCGGCAGGTCAGCGAATACCCCCATATCATGTCTGAAGGAATCTCCGGCAGCCCGGACCGTCTGCGGCCTGAGGAATTGCAGGAACAAGCCTGGCCCATCGTCGAAGCCTACTTCCGTGGGCAAGTCGAAGGGGTCATCGAGCAGTATGAGCAACTTGCCAACACGGACGGAGCAACAGATAGCCTTGAGGTGATCGTCCCGGCCGCTGCTTACGGCCGTGTAGACAAACTATTGGTTGCCGTCGGCGCCCAGGTGTGGGGCATATTCGATCACGAGACTGGGCGGGTCGTTCACTATCAGGACGGGCAAAGCCAGGAGGATGATCTCCCGCTATTGGATTTTGCAGCGATGCAGACCCTCCAAAATGGGGGAACCGTATACGCACTCTTACAGGATGAAATGCCAACTGGATCGCCCGTTGCTGCTGTTTTGCGCTACTGAGTTGCTCGAGCATGTACAGGATGATGCTGATGCTGGATGTTCCTGACATGTTCGACGCGGTGCTCAATGACTGGCATGCCGCCGAGGTTCGAGGTTTCCACTCCCAAGACCTTCGAGGATTCCGGGTCACGAAGTGACACAACCTCGAAGGTCTGCACGTTGAAGGTGGCGGTGGCAGTGGTGCTAGACCGGCCTTATTTGACCTTCAGCGGCAGCCCAGCCACCATCAGGCAGACGTGATCGGCGGCCGCGGCCAAGCGTTGGTTGGCGCGGCCGAGCACGTCGCGATATACCCGGCCCAGGGGGTAGGGCGGCACCAGGCCCATTCCCACTTCGTTGCTGACCGCGATCCAGGTGGCATCGCCCGCCTGGTAAACCTGCAGCAGCGCTGCGATCTGGCGGGCCATCGCCTCTTCGGCGGCATCTTCGGCCGGTTCTTCGCCCAGCGCGAGAATCGTGTTGCTGGCAAGTAGCGTCAAGCAGTCGAGCAGGACCACGCGGGCAGGTCCTACGGCCTGCGCGAGGTCTGCGTCCGCCAGCGAAGGGGCCTCCAGGGTGCGCCACCCTGCGGGACGCACGGCCCGGTGGGCGGCGATGCGCGCGCGCATCTCATCGTCGTACGCCTGCGCGGTCGCCACGTAGAGCACATCCGGCCCGCCCAGTTCCAGCGCCAGCTTCTCGGCATAGCTGCTCTTGCCGCTGCGCGCGCCGCCCAGGATCAGCGTCAACGTCTTGTTCATCGGCTCCACTCCACCCCGCACCGTGCCAGGCTGGCAGTGACGGCTGCCAGCGAACTCTCCAGGTCGGCCTGGTTGAACACTTCCAGCGTCACGACCCCTTCGAAATGTCCGGCCAGAAAGGCCATGACCGGATCGAGCCGCTCAGCAGGCATATGGGCCACCGACGCATGGTCGCGCGCCGCGATGCCGTGCAGGTGGACCACTCGGGCCCGGTTGACCCAGCGCGCCAGGTGGTCAAGCGGATCGGCGCCGCTGAGCCACAGGTGGCCGATGTCGATGGTCCGGCTGACCGGCAGCGCAGTCACGACCGGTGCGAAGGCCTCCGGGTCCCAGCCCTCGAGGTTCTCCACGCAGAGCCGTTCGGGGTCAACGAGCCAGCCACCCGCGATCTCCAGGCTGCGCCGGGAATTGGCCTGCCAGCCGGGGAGGTCGCTGGTTTGCAGGGGGAGCGTATGGCCGTCGAGGTGGACCGTGTACGCATAGGGGTGCAGGTCGCGCGTGGCCGCGATGACACGCTGCGCCTTGACGAGAGAGATGTGCGTTTCCTCGCCGCCATCCCCCAGGCGAAGGTCGAGCGGCAGGTGGACCGTATATGTCAGGTTGTGTCCGGCGGCCAGACTGTTCAGCCGCTCGACCAGCCCCGGATCGGGCAGGTTGCTGCCGTATTCGTCCGTCTCGAACAGCACCAGTTGCACGTCGTCTACCAGGGGGGCCAGGTACTCGACGTTCGGCAGGATGTCGTCGGGGATGATGTAGGATGTGGTTCCGATGCGAAACATGTTGACCTCGCTGCCCGTGGATGTGCCTGCTTCAGGCACGGACTGTCAAAGCGGCGGCGACCAGGGCCGCGGTTTCGGCCAGCTCGACGATCGCGCCATAGACGTCGCCGGTCAGGCCGCCCAGACGGCCGCGCGCCAGGCGGGCCAAGGCCAGCAGCGCCACGCCGGCCGCGGCCCATAGCAGCGCGCCGCGCCAGAGGAGCGGTGCAGCGGCCACGGCCGCGGTCGCTGTGGCAAACAGGACCTCGCGGCGGCCCAGGCCGCGCCGGAAGTAGTCGCCCATCCCGCCCGGCCGCGCCGAAGGATAGCTCCTGGCGGCCATCACCGCGGCCCACCGCGCCAGCGCAGGGATGGCGACGAGGGCGGGCAGCGCAGCGGGGCTAGTTGCAATGCCCTGCAGCGCGGCGAGTTTGACCATCAGCAGCAGGATCAGCCCGGTTGCGCCGAAGCCGCCCAGCCGCGGATCCTTCATGATCTCCAGCCGCCGTTCCCGACTGACCGGCACGAACAACGCATCGCAGCAGTCGGCCCACCCGTCGAGGTGCAGCGCGCCGGTCAGGGTAGCCCAGGCCGCCAGCAGCAGCGCGGCCGGGAGCAGGGCGGTGGCCTGCGTGCCGTAGACCTGCTGGAGCAGCCACGCAAGCCCCGCGAGGGCTGCCCCGATCACGGCGCCGGCCAGCGGATAGAACGCCATGGCCCGGCCCGGCGCCGCGGTTTGGTCGGGCTCGACGCGCACGGGCAGGATCGTCAGCAGCCCCAGGGCACGCAGAAAGTCGTTCATCGTCAGCCTATTCCCGATTCGAGACGCCGGCCTCGCTGAAGGTGGCCATCTCGTCCAGGATGCGGCAGGCCGCATCGATGATGTGGAAGGCCAGCACCGCGCCGGTGCCTTCACCGAGCCGCAAGTCGAAGTCGAACAGCGGCTGCACGCCCAGCAGATCGAACACTGCGGTGTGGCCGATTTCGACGGAACGGTGCGAGCCGACGATGTAGGGCCGTGCGGCCGGCGCCAACCCCACGGCAATCAGCGCGGCTGCGCCGGAGATGAAGCCGTCGATGACGACCGGGATCCGGTGGGCGGCCGCGCCGATGATGACGCCGGCCAGCCCTGCGATTTCCAGCCCGCCGACCTTGCAGAGCACGTCGAAGGCATCCTGTGGTTCCGGGCGATTGACCGCCAGCGCGGTATCGATGGCCGCGACCTTGCGCGCTAACCCTCCGTCGTCGACGCCGGTGCCGCGGCCGGTTACGCTCGCCACCGGCCGGCCGCTCAGGGTTGCTACGATCGCTGACGACGGGGTGGTATTGCCGATGCCCATGTCGCCCGTCGCCACGAGGTCCAGCCCTGCGGCAAATTCCGCTTCCACCACATCCGCGCCGGCCTGGAGCGCTGCTTCAGCCTGTGCAGCGGTCATGGCAGGGCCGCAGGTCATATCGGCGGTGCCCGCGGCCACCTTGCGATGCACGAGCCCGTCGATCCCGCGGAAGTCGTACGCGACGCCCACATCGACCACGGTCACCCGCGCGCCGGCCTGCCGCGCGAGCACATTGATGGCCGCGCCGCCCTGCAGGAAGTTCAGCACCATCTGCGGTGTGACCTCGCTGGGGTACGCGCTGACGCCGTTGCGCACGACGCCGTGGTCACCGGCCATGACGATGACTGCCTTGCGGGGCACGCGCGGCCGCACCTGGCCCGTGATGCCGGCCAGTTGGATCGAGAGCGCCTCCAGGCGGCCCATGCTGCCCGGCGGTTTAGTGAGGCTGTCCTGCCGGCCGCGTGCCGCGGCCATACCGGTTTCGTCCAGGGACGGGATACTCCCCGCCAACTGTCGCCAATTCATCTTCTCTCCTCCTAACAAGTGATTCCGTGAGCGCCACGCGCCCTTCGAACGACGTGTGACGCCTCGTTCGTATCGTGGCTCGGTTGGAGACTGGTCATGGTGGAATGGGTCCTCATCCCACACAGCGGCGCGGCCGCACGATCACGCCAGGGAAGCGCGCCGCCGCACGTTGGGCAACCGCAGAGGCCTCCTCAGACCGGCAGACCAACCCCACCAGCGTGCCGCTGTGTGCTCGGCAAATGCCCCACGCACCCAAATCGGGATACGCTGCTAACGTAGCCTCTACCAACGCGCTGGGCAGGATCGCCTGATGCGCCGCCGCGCTCAATGTTGCGGCTTGCGCCACTTCGACCGGATCGCCAGTTTCCAAGCCGGCCGCAAGCCGTGTGAACGCCTCCCGATGTACCGGCGCCAGCTTGCGTAGCACAATGGTGTGGTCAATGGCATTGAACGCCAATGTGTCCACCGCGCCACCCCCGTCCAGTACGACGATTCCTAGCGAGGGGAGTCTGCCCAGCGGACGATAGAAGCTGGCGTCCCGATAGGCAAACAGCGTCGGCGATGCAAACATGGTGCTGTCGCTGGGTTCTACTTGGACAGCCAGTCGCGCTACCTCCACTGCGCTGAAGGGTTGGCCAACAGCTTGTCCGAACGCATAGATCGCTCCAGCTACGTCAGCGGTGCTCGACGCATAGCCGCGGCCACGCGGCAGTGGGTTGTTGATCCGCAACTCTCCGCCAATACCCACCAGTTGGCGGGCGGAGAGGGCCAGATGCAGGGCCGCCGCTGCCTTCGGCGCATCAACCGGCAGCCGCCAGTATCGCGTGTCATCCAGTGTCACTGTGACCTGCATATACCAGTCAATCGCGCACGAGACGAGGCAGGGGATGCCGTCGAGTGTCCCCTGTACCCACTCCCCGCAGGTACTGGGCAGACGAATGGTCGCGCAGCCGGCGGTCGGGCCTGGTTTACAAACCGATGATTGCATCTAGCTGTTTGATGTCCAGCGCTCGTTCCAGAGCGTCGGCCAGGCGGTCATAGCTGGCTGCTTTGCACTCCCGATAGGATATTGGCGCGTCGGATGCCTGCCAACCCAGGCTCGCCAGCCATGCGCGGCGAAAGCCGTCATCGTGAAACAGGCCGTGCAGATGTGTGCCCCAGATCTGACCATCGGGGGTGCGCGCGCCGTCGAGCGCCTGGCTACCGTCCTGTCGCGATAGCCTCAATATCGGAAGCGGCGTCTCAGCCTTGCCTGCATGAATCTCGTAACCCGTGAGCGGCCCGGCTTGCGGCCACCATGACCAACCGGCCAAGGGGTAAGCCGTCGTTTGCTGCGTTACTTTGATTCCTGCGAACGTGACCTGGACCGGCAACAGTCCAAGTCCGGCAGCCTCGCCGCCACCCTCGATGCCGGCTGGATCCCGGATGACGCTGCCCAGCATTTGATAGCCGCCGCAGATGCCGACGACTGCGGTCCCAGACCGGGCCAGGGCCAGCACTGCCTCAGCCAGACCCGTCCTCTTTAGCCAGACCAGGTCGGCCAGCGTGTGCTTTGTGCCCGGCAGGATCACTGCTCGCGGCTGCCCGAGCGCCTCAAGAGCCTGCACGAAGCGGAAGCGCACCCCACGTTCGAGAGCCAGCGGGTCGAAGTCGTCGAAGTTGGCGATGCGCGGAAACTTGATGACCGCGATATCGACCTGCGGGTTCTCGGCTGCACCGAGGACCGGACTGCTTGCCGGATCGTCCAGCGCGGCCCCATCTTCCTCCGGGATGCCATGATCGTGCAGCCAGGGCACAACGCCGAGCACCGGCACGCCTCCACGTTCCTCCAGGATGCGCACGCCATCGGTGAAGAGGCTCGGGTCGCCGCGGAACTTGTTGATGAGTAGCCCGCGCACCAGCGCCTGCTCGTCTGGTTCCAGCAGCCATAGCGTGCCCAGGAGTTGGGCGAAGTTACCTCCCTTGTCGATGTCGCCGGCAAGCAGCACGGGCGCGCGCGCATGGAGCGCCACCGCCATGTTCACGATGTCTCCACGGCGCAGGTTGAGCTCGGCCGGGCTGCCCGCGCCTTCGATGATGACCAGGTCGTTGCCAGCTCGCAACCGGGTCAGCGCCCCTGTGACCACCTCCCACAGCGCAGTCTTGCGCTGATAGTAGTCACGGGCGAGCAGGGTGTCGAGTTTCTTTCCCAGTACGACGACCTGCGACCGGCTGTCGGCCTCTGGCTTGAGCAGCACTGGGTTCATATCCACGTGAGGCTGGATGCCGCACGCCTCAGCCTGCGTCACCTGCGCACGGCCGATTTCGCCCCCGGCAGGCGTCACGCCGGCGTTGTTGCTCATATTTTGCGCCTTGAACGGTGCCACCCGCATCCCCCGCCGCGCGTAGAGCCGGCATAGCCCGGCTACCAACAGGCTCTTGCCCACCGAAGAAGCTGCACCCTGAATCATTACGACTTTGGCAGACATAGATTCCCCAACGCCTCAACCAGCCGGTCGTTCTCTTCCGGCAAGCGTGCGGCAACGCGAATGAAGCCGGGCAGACCGAAGGAGGCGCAGTTGCGCACCTGAATGCGCTGGTCGCGCAGCAGTGCCGCGCGCAGTGCAGCCGCATCCCCGACCTGAATCAGCATGAAATGGGTGGTGCTCGGGAGGACGCGCCAGCCTTGCGTTCGCAGCCGGCCGGCCAGGCGGAGCGCCTCCGCACGCAGGGCGCTGGTTGTGGTCGCGACATGGCCGGCGTCGTCCAGCGCAGCCAGGCCGCACGCGATTGCGGCTGCGCTCACGCTCCACGGAGGCTGCGCGGCAATCCGGCCGATCACATCGGTCGAGCCCAGCAGATAACCTACGCGCAGCCCAGGCAGTGCGCAATCTTTGGTCAGGGAGCGGAGCAGGACGATATTCCCGCGGTCGAGCAAAGGGACGCTGGGCCATGGATCGGCCGTGAATGGGCGATAGGCTTCATCGAGCACCCACAGGGCATCCGTCGCGGCCGGAAGCAGCGCACCTATCTCAGCGGCCGACAGGTAGGCGCCGGTCGGGTTGTTCGGGTTGCAGAGCCAGACGAGCCGCGGGCGGGCAGCCGCAATGGCCCGGGCCAATTCATTGAGATGTGAAGCGCGATCGGCGCACCCAGCCCCGTCTGGTAGTGCAAGCCGCCACTCCACCACGTCGGCCCGCGCCAGGCGGGAAGCGACCGCGTACTCACCGAAGGTTGGGCCGACGACAAACGACGTGTTGTCAGGCCGCAGCCAGGCCAGCGCGGTCGCCCAGATCAGGCCGGCTGCTCCGTTGCCTACGAGCACGCGGTCGACGGATACACCATCGCGCGTGGCCAGCACTGCGCGCAGCGGCGCTGCACAGCGATCGGGGTAGCGCGTTATGGCGCACCCGGCCAGCGCCGCCACCACGCCGGGCGGTGGCCCGAACGCGTTCGTGCTAGCGCTGAAGTCGAGCACGTCTTCAGGTCGCAGACCGAGTGCGGCCAGCTCGCCGTAGTCCGGGCCTCCATGCGGTTCAGCCGAAAGGGCAGTTTCATGGTTCACGATGGTGTCCTCCCGGACGGACCCGGGCCAGGAAGCCCACTGCAGCAGTCGTTGCCAGGATGTCCAGTGCCGCAGCCGCCTGCACGATCCGCCGGCCGCGGGCCAGCATGTCCGGCGTGAGCGCTGCGGTGCCTCCGGCCAGGGCGTAGTGCCCGCGCTTGGTCAGGGTAACGCCTAACGCGCCGGCCATCGCTGCCATGGTCTGTCCGGCGTTGGGGCTGGCCGTGTGGCGGGCCTGTGAGCGCCGGGCGCGCCATGCGTCGCGCGCGGCCCGGCGGCCCTCGACCAGCCAGGTCGCGGTGGTCAGCAGCCCGGCAGCCAGCCGCGAGGGCAGCCAATTGAGGGCGTCGTCCAGCCGAGCCGCGGGTTTGCCCAACCATTCGTGCACCGCGTCATGATATCCCCACATGCTGTCGGCTGTCTGCGCAAAGCGGTAGGCCCAGACAGCGCGCAGCCCACCGGCGGCATACGCGCAAAGGGGCGCAACAAGTGCGTCTGTCAGGTTCTCGGCCACCGATTCAATGGCCGCGCCGGCAACCTCCTCTGCGTTCAGGTCGGATGTATCTCGGCTGACCAGATGCCAGCTCAGGAGGCGCCGCGCTGCGGACAAGTCATCGCGACGCAGCGCAGTCTCCACCTCGCCGGCGGCCCGATCCAGTCCGTGGCTGGCCAGGGCCAGCTTCAGCAGCGCGGCCGCGCTGAGCAGGTGCAGCGGCTTCGGCAACCGATCTGTCAGGCGCTCGATGGTGTGCGCCGCGCCAGCGCTCAAGGCGAGGCCCGCGACCAGGGCGACCGCACCCCATACGAGGCGGGGCAGGTCGGCCTGTTGCCCCACTGGCCGCGACAAGTCGCTGCCTGCTGCGGCGGGTGCGTGCTGTTCGGCCCACCTGAGGAATCGCCCCTGCCAGGCGACCGGATGCCAGCGGTTGGGCGGATCGCCCAACGCGCGGTCGAGCAACCAACTCAGCGCGGGGATGAGAATATCATGCTGCACTGTTGGTTGCCTCAGTATTCGATTCCGGCCTGGGCCCGTATTTTCTGCTGGGCGAAAGGATGCTTCACCTCGTGCATCTCGGTCACCAGGTCGGCAAACTCGACCAGCGCGGGCGGCGCGTACCGGCCGGTGATGACCACATGCTGCATGGGCGGCTTGTGTTCGGCCAGCCAGCGGAGCACTTCGGCCGTGTCCAGCCAGCCGTAGTGCAGCGGATAGGTGAATTCGTCCAATACCACGATATCATAGCCGTTGCCGGCGATCTTCTCTTGCGCGAGGGCCCAGGCCGCGCGCGCTCGTGCCCGCGTCTCGCTCCCGTCCCGGCTCGTCCAGGTCCAGCCGTCGCCGGTGCTGAGCCACTCGATGCCGAGCTTCTCGGCCGCCCGGATCTCGCCGAAGCGGGCGTGCTCGTTTTTCAGAAACTGCACCACACAGACGCGCATCCCGCGGCCCCAGGCGCGCAGCACGATGCCAAGCGCGGCCGTGGTTTTGCCCTTGCCTTCCCCCGTGTTGACGATGACGAGGCCCTTCTTGAGGTTGGTCTGCCGCGCCGCGCGGCGTTCTGTATCAGACATGGTCGAGTTCCCTTTCCGCCACCGGCATGACCAGCGGCGTGTCATAGACCGGATGCCGGCCGACTGCGATCAGGATACCGTAGGCGTGCTGCAGGTGGGCTGCGGTGATGACCTCGTTGGGCGTGCCCTCGGCCAGCAGCTTGCCGTCTGCGATGAGTGCCACTTGGTCGGCGTAGAGCGCGACCAGGTTTAGGTCGTGCAGGCTGAGCACGACGGCCAGGCCACAGGTATGCGCCAGCCGCCGCGCCAGCCCGAGGACTGTCCCCTGATAACGCAGGTCCAGGTGCGCAGTCGGCTCGTCCAGTAGGATCGTCGCCGGCTGCTGTGCGAGGGCGCGGGCGATCAGCACCCGCTGGCGCTCGCCGCCGGAAAGCTCGGCCAACTGCCGCGCCCGCAACTGGCGGAGTCCGGTCTGCTCCAGCGCCGCATCCACTGCGGCGTGGTCGGCGGATGTGTAGGGTCGGAACCAGCCCCGATGCGCCGCGCGACCTAGCGCCACGACCTGCTCTACCGTGAGCGGCCACTCCGTCACTTCGCTCTGCGGCACCAGGCCCAGCCGGCGCGCCGTGTCGCGCTCCGAGAGCTGCCATACGTCGCGGCCGTCCAGGAGCACCGCGCCCTGCCGTGGCCGTAGCAGACGCGCCAGGGCGCGCAGCAGAGTCGTCTTGCCCGCACCATTCGGACCGGCCAGCGCCAGCACGCGGCCTGGCCGGGCGGCCAGGTGCAGGTCGCGCAGTACGGCCGTGTCACGGTAAGCCAGGGTAAGGTTGCTCGCTTCGAGCGTGGTCATGTCGTCACCCCCGTTTCAGCAGCCACAGAAAGAAGGGCGCGCCGATCAGCGCCATCAGCGCGCCGACCGGTAGCTCGATCGGGGCCGCTACCGTGCGGGCAAGGTCATCGGCGAGCAGCACGAGCAGCCCGCCTGCCAGCCCTGAAACCGGGATCAGCCCTGCGTGCGCGCCGCCCACCAGCCGCCGGCCTGCATGCGGAACGATGAGGCCGACGAAGCCGATGATGCCGCCGGCCGCCACCGCGGCCGCAGTCGTCAGAGTCGCCGCGGCCACGATGGCGAAGCGGGCCCGGGCCAGGTTGAGGCCCAGGCTTTGCGCACTCTCTTCGCCGCCCGTCAGCGCATCGAGCGGTCGAGCCAGCGCCCAGAGGGCGGCCACCCCGCCCAGAATGAGCGGCGCGGCCGACCGCAGATGCGACCAACTGCGGCCGGCCAGCCCGCCCATCAACCAGGCGAATACTTCCTGCAGGTTGCGGTCGGTCAGGAACATCAGCAGCGTCACCGCGGACGAGAGGAGTGTGCTGAGCGCCGCGCCAGCCAGCAGCAGGTTGATGGCGCTGGAGCGGCCGCCCGTTTGCGCCACCAGGTAGACGGCGATGACCGCGAGTACCGCGCCGGCGAACGCGGCCGGCATGACCGGCGACAGCCCGGCCACGATTGCCAGCGTCGCGCCCAGCGCTGCGCCCCCCGAAGCGCCAATCACGAACGGGTCAGCCAGGGGGTTGCGGAAAACGGCCTGGTAGGCCGCACCGGCCGCAGCCAGTCCCGCACCCATGGCGGTCGCCAGTAGCGCACGCGGCAGCCGCAGGTCCCAGATAATGATTGCATTCTGGGGCGAGGCTGACGGCAGCCCTGTCAGCCTCGCCCATAGCACGCCCGCTACCTGGCCGGGCGGGATGGCTACGGCGCCGACCCCCAGGCTGAGGATGAGCCCGGCGGCCAGGAACACAGCCAGCCCGCTCAGCAGCCAGGCTCGTCTCACTGGAACCGCTGTGGGTACAGCCCGCGCGCCACGCTCTCCAGTGCATCGACCAAGCGCGGGCCGGAGCGAGAGATGATGTCGCCGTCCACGATGACGATGCGGCCGGCCTTCACGGCTGCCAGCTCGTCCCAGCCGGGCCGCGCCGCGACTTTCTCGGTGGTCAGGCCTTCGATGTGCGAGCTGGGGCCCAAGATTACGTCGGGGCCGCTGGCTACGACTGTCTCGCTGCTGACGGTTGGGTATTGCTCGTGCACATCGGCGAAAATGTTGGTTCCGCCCGCCAGTTCGATGACCTGGCCGATGAAGGTTCCCGGGCCTGCGGTCATCAGCGGTTCGTCCCACACCTCATAGAACACTTTGACACGTTCGTCTTGCGGGATGCCTGCTACGGTCTCTGTCACCTTGTCGACGCGCGCCTGCATGTCGGAGACGATCTCTGCGGCCTGATCCTCGTTGCCGGTGAGCGCGCCGGCCGTCAGGATATTGGCATACACATCCGCAAAGTCCTGCGGTTCGAAGTTGAACACCGTCAGGCCGGCCGCCTTGAGTGCCTCGGTGACCGATTGGTGCGCGGCGCCGGCAGCAAAGACAAGGTCAGGTTCGAGGCTGACAATCTTTTCGATGCTTAAAGATTTGGCTGAAAAGCCGCCGATGATTTCGCGGTCCTGCGCCGCATCCGGCGGATAGTTGCAGTATTCCGTCAGGCCAACCACCAATGGGCCTGCACCCACCGCGAAGAGCACCTCGGTAATGGAGGGCGCCAGAGACACAATGCGGCCTGGCCTGGCGGCAATCTGGACCTCACGACCCAGGTCATCCGTCAGCGTCAGTGGGTAGACCGCGTTTGCTGCCGCTGCTTGTGCTGGTTCGACTGTCGCGGTCGGCATGGGTGTCGCGGTCGGGGGGAGAGCCGTGGCGGTTGCGGGAACGGCCGTGGCGGCCGGCGGCGCAGCGGTGGCGGTCGTAGCGGCAGGCGCAGCAGCCGGCAAGCAGCCGGCTACGATCAGCGCCAGGACGCTGCCGATGAGCAGAGCGACGAACAACGGAGAGCGAGACATACTTCCTCCTCGGGAATGGAATGCTCGCGGGTGAGAGGGGTGTGGGGAGAGCCCAACAAAAAAGCTCAACCACGTACGGTCGAGCCATGGAGACAAAAAACCCCGTCATGACGACGGGGTGCTGTCAGGCGCCAGCCCAGGCTGGCATCCATAACCCACCCCTTTCCGCGAGGGTGTCACGGAACCGGATACAGGCGGGAAATCTGGCTTCCTCGAACGCATCGAGGTTACAGTTGCGGGACAGCGCCGGACTTGAACCGGTCTTCCCCCATTGCACGCCGCGCTTCCGGGCAATCGGCGTACCTGCATCCTGAACTATGCGGTTGTCGAGGGAGTTTGTAACACGGCTTCCATTACATGTCAAATTCCGCGCGTGGCCGGCCGCGTTCGTACCGCGGGGCCTCCGGCGCAGTCGAGGCTGCCGTGCCTTTACGCCGCGCCCGCGCCCTCCACGACCGCGATCTCCGCCGGCGTCAGCCCGTACAGGTCGTACACCAGCCGGTCGATCTGCCGGTCGGCCAGCGCGATCTGCTGGTGGAGCAGCGCCTTCTCGTGGGGCACGCCTTCGGCGGCGAGCCGCGCGTGCAGGTCGAGCATCTGCGTGACCAGCGCGACCATCCGGTCGTGCCGCGCGACGTCCGCCGGGTCGCTGAAGTCGATGGTGCGGATGGGGAGCTGTTCGATGTACTGTGTGAAGTAGCGGAAGAAGCCGCCTCGCATGGGTGTGCTGATTCGACGCAGATAGAACGTGAGAACTCCGCTGTTTAGTATGCCAAGGAGATAGAAAGGGGATTCGGCAACCGCACGAAGTGTCATTCCGTAGCCGCTTGTGAAAGCATAACGGCCCAGGCTATCGTAGGCAAACGCAGCCCGGTCTGCTATGTCAGGCACCAGGAACTTGGGACTGCGCATGAACTCGATATTCTTGGGATAGACGTAGCCGTACCAATTTGCACCTTGCATTCTCCCGTTTTCTCGACTCTCAAGTCGTGCTTTGTGCTGTTTTAGGTACTCATAGGTCTTGGGGTATTCCTTAGCAAGCACCTTCTCCGGTATTAGCCGTGCACGCGCATCATCGATAGTGTACGGGATGACGACAACCTTCCCCGAATAGCGGATGGTATACGCTTTGATTTCCCTCCCCTGAAGAAAAGGCAGCAATAAGTCACTTTCAATCGCAACTTCGCCGGAAACCTCAGAGCGGAAAGTGGTGACGCTGACGCCACCGTCGAGTACGTACACTTCGTTTGCGCTGGTTCGGATGCCTTGCGCCATCCGATCAGCCACATCCCCCAACCTCACCGGCATTGAGCGCAGCCGCTCGAACAGGTCGCTCCCCTGGCCCACGACGAAGTTCCACTCGCTCGG
>CAZTMA010000139.1:0-13436 GCA_964614645.1 uncultured Anaerolineales bacterium | reverse complement strand
CCCTCACGTCAACCCATGCTGGTGCGCGTACAGTGCGGCCTGGGTGCGGTCGCGGAGGCTCAGGCGGCTGAGGATGCTGGAGACGTGGTTCTTGACCGTGCCCTCGCTGACGACGAGCTGGTCGGCGATCTCCCGGTTGGTGGCGCCGGTGCCGATGAGGCGCAGCACCTCCAGCTCGCGCTCGGTGAGGTCGACGTCGACCGGCAGGGGCGCGGCCGCGTGCCCCCGCTCGCCGGCCCGCTCGCCGGCCCGTTCGCCGGCCGCGTCCGCCAGCATTTCCACGAGCTTCCCCGCCACCGAGGGCTCCAGCTGGTAGATGCCGCTGTGAGCCAGCCGTACGGCGGCCGCCAGCTGGGAGGCGGGCATGTCCTTGAGCAGGTAGCCGACCGCACCTGCGCACAGCGACTTGACGATGTATTCCTCGTCGTCGAATGTCGTCAGCATGATGACCTGGCAGCCGGGCAGCTGTCGGTGCACCTGCGCGGTCGCTGCGATGCCGTCCAGCACGGGCATGCGCACGTCCATCAGGATGACGTCGGGGCGCAGCGCCAGCGCCTTCTCGACGGCTTCCTCCCCGTTGACGGCCTCTCCCACCACGCGGATGCCTTCCTGGATATCGAGCAGCGACGCAATGCCCTCGCGCACGAGCCTCTGGTCGTCGGCCACCAGCACGGTGACCGGCGCGCTCGCCGGGTCCGGGCCGGCCGCGCCGGCGTCGTCCGGGAGCCTGAGATCGCTCATGCTGCCGCCACTTGTGCCAGGTGCTTGGGCACGGTGATCGTTATCTCGGTGCCCGCCTGCCGGTCGCTGGTAATCTGCATCTGTCCCCTCACCATCTCCAGGCGTTCCCGCAGCCCCTGCAGGCCATAGCCCGGGTTCCCCCCGGCCGCCTGTTCCGCCAGCCGGGCGGGGTCGAAGCCAATGCCGTCATCCCGCAGCCTGAGCCGGGCCTCCGTCTCCCCCAACTGCACGTCCAGCACCGCATGCCGGGCCCGGGCATGGCGCTGTGCGTTGGTGAGACCCTCCTGGGCCGCACGATACAGCACGGTGAGCACCGGCCCCGCATAGTCCGTCTCATCCCCCTCGACGCTGTACGTGATTTCCAGCGGCCCGCCCGCCATCCGGCCGACCAGGCCGTCCAGCGACTGGCGCAGCGAGAAACGCTCCCCGGCGTCGCGCAGCGTGCCGACCGACTGGCGCACATCCTGCAGTGCAGCCCGCGCGGTCTCCTGCGCATCACGGATGGCCCGGTCGGCCTCTGCCGGATTGCGTCCCCGGTACGCCTGGGCCTTCTCCAGCTGGATGCTGATGGCCGTCAGGTAATGCCCCAGGCTGTCATGGATGTCGCGCGCCAGCCGGTTGCGTTCTGCAGCGGCGGCCAGCTCCGCCACGCGACCCGCATAGTCCTGCAATTGCCGGTGCGACTCCGCCAGCTGGTCGAGCAGGCGGCGCATCTGCTGGCGGCTGCGCTGGTCCCGGTCGATATGGCCGGCGATGACGTAGACGAAAATCAGCAGCAGGGTGAAGATGACGACGACCGTCAGCCAGTCGAGATTCGTCTGTAGGCCCGCACGGCCGATATAGCCGGCCTGGACGGCCACAAACAACCAGTAGGCCAGCCCGACCAGCCGGCTGATGGCCGCGCCGAGCACGAAGAAGACGGCAAACGGGACCACGACATAGAGCAGGACGCCCAATTGCGTGCAGTCCAGCATCACGATCCCCTGCACGAGCGCGATGCGGGCCAGCAGCAGGCCCAGGGCCAACTGTCGCGCGACGGGCTGCGCATCGCGGCCCAGCTCAAAGCGTTCGATGAAGAGCAGCACGGCCAGCAGGCCGGTCATGGTCCACTCGCGCGCGGCTGCCAGGGGCCCTGCGCACGGGGTCAGAAAGTTGGAGTAGACCACGAGCGCGCCGACGACGCCGATGTAGGCGGCTGCGAAGCCAAGCCGCAGCGCCCCGGGCGTGTCGGGATAGGGATTGAACCAGCGTCTGGCCCGTGCGAGCATGGCTGTTCCTCTGATGCGTCGGGACGCCCACGAAGGGCTGGGTTGCAGCCAGTATAGCACGCCCGGAAACGGCGGGGCAATATGCCGGAGGGTAGAGGTCGCAACTGCCGGTGGTCATGTCCGGCGGGCCGGAGGAATAGGTCGCACGACAGGGGGGAAGATATCCCCTGCGACACATGCGCGGGCCGGCGGCCGAGCCTATAATGTGGGAAAATCCCCTGGGAGATTCTCCTGAGAGATTCTCCCGATGGAAGGATGCCCATGACACATGCTTATGGGATGATACGACGTCGCGCTGCGCAGCGGCAGCCTTTCACGTCTCCCTATTGGCGGCGCATCGCGCTCAGCAGCCTGCTGGCAGCCTGCCTCCTCCTGTCACTGGCGCCGCTCGCGCATGTGGCAGCGGAGACCGCTCCCGCCCCGTCCGTGCAGGCCGGCGGCAGCCGCGGCACGACGCTGGCAGTGACGCGTGCGGCCGGCGCGACGCTGTACGACGAGGCCGGTGCGGCGCTCCGTGATCTGCCGAGCGGCGTGGCCTTTAAGGTCAGCGGGCGCACCGCGGACAGCCGCTGGTTCTACGGCGCGACGCGCGACGGTGCGGTGGGCTGGGTGAGCGCGGACGAGGTGCTCATCTTCGGTGTGAGCAAGGTAGCCGAGCGCGCCGGGTTCATCCCGCCGGCCGGGCCTGCCACTGCGCCAGCCACAGAGAGCGCAGAGGGCACTGAGACCTCAACCGGAGATGCCCAGCCCGCTGCGGAGACGGCCACAGCGAGCGCAGCCGGGGCCTCTGCAACAGCCACGGTCAGCACCGGCGCGCAGCGGCTCAACGTGCGGTCCGGCCCCGGCACGAGCTACCCCGTCGTGGGCTCGCTCGCATCCGGCAGCCAGGTGACCGCGACCGCGCGCAGCGCGAGCGGAGACTGGCTGCAGGTCGCCGCCGCAGGCTTGCCGGACGGGACCGGCTGGGCCAGCGCCGCCTACCTGACGGTGCAGGGCAACGCCACCGAACTGCCCGTCGCCGGCGCACCGGCTGCTGCTGCAGCGAGCGCCCAACCTGGGCGAGCCGCAGCTCGCACAACCTCAAACCTGCAACCTGCAACCTCAACCGGGCAACCTGCACCGCCCGCCGCCGGCCTGACCGGCAAGCTGGTCTTCCAGGCGCGCAGCGGCGGCCAGCTCTACGTCTACGATCTCGCCCGGGGCACGCTGGCCGCGCTGACGACCGGCGCAGATCCGGCGCTCAGCCCGGATGGCCGCACGGTGGTCTTCTGGCGCGCCGACGGCGGCAGCCACAGCCTCTACCTGATCGAGACGGATGGGAGCAACGAGCGGCGCATCCTCACGCGCAGCGAGGCCGTGCGCGCGCCTGCGTGGAGCCCCGACGGCAGCAAGATCGTGTTCAGCCACGTCAGCGGCCAGCGCAAGTGCCGCGATGTGGGCTACAACATCTGCATGCCCGACACCTTCCCGTACAACCTGATGTTCCCGCTCAAGGTGGCCGATGCATGGGGCCTGGCCCGCGTCGACCGGGAGGGCGGCAGCTACCAGGACATCGCGGCCGTGCCCGATGCCATCTCGCCCGACTGGACCGGCCGGGGCATCCTCTACGGCGGCACGGGCATCCAGTTGACCCAGGACGGTCCGGATGCCGACTCGAACCGCAGCTTGCTCGGGGAATTTCGCTACCAGGATCCGGCAAGCCAGCCGGGCGGCGGGCCGCCCGATGGCGGGCGCATCGTGTTTCACTCGCTGGAGAAGGACCACTGGGAGATTTTCGCCGCCCATGCGGATGGCGCGAACGTGGTCGCGCTGACCCGGCCGGAGACGACCCTGGTCGACGTCCTGCCGCACAACGTCGCGCCGGATTGGAGCCCGGATGGCCGGCATATCGTGTTCCTGAGCAATCGCACCGGCCGCTGGCAGCTCTGGGTCATGGATGCCGGTGGCGGCAACCTGGCCGCACTGCCAATCGATACGCCGATCGAATATAACTACCAGGCCGAACAGGTCGTGAGCTGGGGCCAATAGAGAGGTTGACAACATGATGCACTTGGGTACGAATCCGACAGGTCACCGCTGGACCAGCCTCGCTCTGCTGCTGGCGCTCCTCCTGCTTACGGCAGGGTGTGCAGCCATCGGGCAGGGCGGCGAGGCTGCCGACCGGCCCGCGCAGGCGTCCGCCCAGGTTGCGGCGGCAACACCTGTGCCCAGCCCCTCGCCGGTCATCGTCAGCACGCCGGCTGACACGCTCACCAGCAGCACCGCAGCGGCCGGCAGCGGCGAGAACCGGCGGCTGGGCGCGGCCAGCCTGACCTACAGCGGCGAAATCATGGCGGAGGCCATCGTGCCCGTCGTGGCCGAGGTCGCGGGGCAGGTCCAGGAGGTAACCGTCGCAGTGGGCGACAGCGTGGAGCAGGGCGAGGTCCTGGTGCGCATCGACAGCACCGTGGCGGAGGCGCAGCGCGGCCAGGCGCAGGCCGCGCTGGAGCTGGCCTCGTCCCAGGTGGAGCTGGCGAAGACCCAGCCGCAGCCGGCCGACGTAGCGGCAGCGGAGGCGGCGGTCAGCGCGGCCCGGGCGGGCTACAACCGTGCGCTGCAGGGCGCGACCGAAGAGGAAAAGCGCATGGTCCTGGCCCAGCTCAAGCAGGCGGAGGCGGCCGTCTCGGTGTACCAGGGCCAGTATGACCGCATCTCCGGCAACCCCTATGCGGGCATGATGCCGGAGGCGCTGCAACTGCAGCAGGCGACGCTGGCGAAGGAGGCCGCACAGGCGCAGTACGATAAGGTGCTGAAGGGCGCAACTGCGGACCAGATTGCCGCCGCCTATGCCGCACTCACGGGCGCGCAGTCGCAGCTTGCCCGGTTGAAACGCGGGGCGGAACCGGCCCAGATCAAGGCGGCAGAGGCGGGAGTGAAGCAGGCCGAGGCGGCCGTCTACCTGGCGCAGCTCCAGCTCGACAAGACGGCCGTCCTGGCGCCGGCCGGCGGCTTCATCTACCAGTTGGATGCGGTCGAGGGCGGCATGGCCGGGCCGGGGACGGTCCTCGCGATCATCTTCTCGCACGAGTCGAAGATCGTCATCCAGGTGGAGGAGTCGCGCTACCAGGATGTCTCCGCCGGCCAGCCCGTCAGCATCCGGGTGGATGCCTATGGCGACCGCACCTTTGCGGGCGAGGTTTCGGCCATCGCGCCGACCTTCGACTACGCCAAGCGCACGGTCCAGGTGACCGTCCGGCCCACGGAGGGGATGGCCGAGCTCAAGCCCGGCATGTTTGCCACCGTGACGCTGCTGGAGCCATAAGCCCATGAAACCCTGGGAAATCTCGATCAAGCAACCGGTCTTCATCTCCATGGTCATGCTGGCCCTGATCGTCGTCGGCGTCATCGCGTACACCGGCATGCCGCTGGACTTCTTCCCCGATGTCGCGTATCCCACGATGGCGATCCTGACCATCTATCCCGGCGCGGGGCCGAGCGAGGTGGAGACCCAGGTGACCCGGCCCGTCGAGGAGGCGATGGTCACTGCGTCGGGCGTCGAGCAGGTCCAATCGCGCTCCAGCGAGGGCTTCTCGATCGTCATCGTGAGCTTCTCGCTCGACAAGGACGACAAGGTCGCGACCCAGGAGGTGCGCGAGAAGCTCAACAACGTGCGCAGCGAGCTGCCGGAGGACATCTACGAGCCGACCATCACGGCCTACGACCCGTCGTCGCTGCCCATCCTGCGCGTCTCGGTGGCGCGCGCCGGCGATCGTGCCGCAGCGGGCAATGATGCGGGCGCGGACGTGCGGCAGATCGTATCGGATGAGCTCCTGCCCCGGCTGCAGCGGCTGGACGGGGTGGCCGATGCCGTGGTGACGGGCGGCCGCGAGCGCGAGATCCAGGTCTTGCTGGATGCCAACGCGCTGAAGGCCCGCCGGGTTGCGCCGCAGCAGGTCATCGGCACCATCCTGGCGGAGAGCTACAGCATCCCCAGCGGCAGCATCGAGCAGGCCGGCCAGAGCCTGCTGCTGCGCACGCCGGGCAACTTCAGCACGGTCGAGGACGTCGCGAACCTGCAGGTCGCCACGGCGCTGGGTGCGGTGCGGGTGGGCGACCTGGCGACCGTGCAGGACGGCTGGAAGGAACAGGACACCTACAGCCGGCTGGACGGCCAGGAGGCCGTGATCGTCTCCGTGCGCAAGCAGTCCGGCACGAACACGGTGCAGGTGGCCGAGCGGGTGAAGAATGCGCTGGCCGAGATCGCTGCGGAGCGACCCGATCTCAACCTGACGCCGGTGCAGGACCAGTCCCTCTTCGTCCGTCACAGCTTCGACGATGCGATGCAGGAGCTGGTCATCGGCGCCATCGCGGCGTCGCTGATCGTGCTGCTGTTCTTCCGCAACCTGCGCAACACCCTGGTCACGGTGGCGGGCCTGCCCATCATCCTGCTGGGCACCTTTGCCGCCATGAACGCGCAGGGCATGACGCTCAACATCGTGTCCCTGATGGCGCTGTCCCTCTCGGTCGGCCTCATCATCGACGATGCGATCGTGGTGCGCGAAAACGTCTTCCGCCACATGGAGATGGGCAAGACCCCGCGCGAGGCGGCCATCCAGGGCACGGCAGAGGTCGCCATGCCCGTCATCGCGATGTCGCTGACCATCGTGTCGGTCTTCCTGCCGATTGCCTTTGTCGGCGGCCTGATCGGCAAGTTCCTCAACTCCTTCGGCCTGGTGGTCAGCATTGCCGTCCTCATCTCGCTGGTGGAGGCCCTGACCTTCGCGCCGATGCTCTCGGCCTACCTGTTTAAGCAGCAGAAACCCAAGATCGCCGCCGGCGCCGAGCATGGCGACCTGGAGGGGCACGCTTCGCTGGGCTGGCTCGAACGCTTCTATCTGCGGCTGCTGGGCTGGACGCTGCGCCACCGGTTCGTCACGGTCGCGCTGGGCATCGTGGTCCTCGTGGTCAGCCTCTACAGCGCGACGTTCCTCAACCAGAGCTTCCTGCCCTCGGTGGACCAGGGCGCGGCCGATATCGGGATGCTGCTGCCGCCGGGCGGATCGCTGGCGCAGACGGATGCAGAGGCCCGTGCGTTGGAGGCCCGGTTGCTCGGCATGGACGGGGTCACGTCGGTCCTGACCACGGTGGGCGGCACGGGCACCCCCGAGACGGCGAGCTTTCACGTCAAGCTGGCGGAGGGGTATGCGCTCGAGGGGTTCCTCAGCCAGGCCCGCAGCCAGCTGCAGGGCGTGCCCGGCCTGGCCATCAGCGGGGGCAGCTTCGTGTCGATGGCGAGCGGGGGCAGCTCGATCATGGGGAAGCCCATCCAGATTACGCTCCAGACCGTCGGAGACGACGAGGCGCTCAACGCATTCAGCGTCGAGCTGGCCGAGCGGCTGAAGAGCGTGCCCGGCCTGGTGGATGTGGATGTCTCGTACCGGCCAGGCAAGCCGGAGGTGCTGCTGGTGGTTGACCGCCGTAAGGCGGCGGACCTGGGCATCAACATCGCCACAGTCGGCAGCACCATCCGCACGCTGGTGGAAGGCGACGAGGTTGCCCGGTTCCGGGGTGAGGGCGTCGAAGCGGATATCCGGGTGCAGCTCCAGCCGGCGGACCGGGAGCGGCTCGACCAGGTCCTGGAACTGGAGGTGCCGACCGAGCGCGGCTTCATCCCGCTGCGCCAGATCGCGCACCTGGAGGAATCGAGCGGTCCGACGGAGATCAACCGCATCGACCGGCAGGCCGCGGTGATCATCGGCGGCGACACCTACGGCCGGGTGCAGGATGACGTGGTGGCCGACATCGATGCACTGCTGGCGCAGACGGCCCTGCCCGAGGGCGTGACCTGGGCGTTTACCGGCGAGCTGGAGCTGATGAACCAGTCCTTCGCCTCACTGACCACTGCGATGCTGCTGGCCGTCGTGTTCGTCTACATGGTGCTGGCCTCGCAGTTCGGCTCGTTCATCCAGCCGCTGGTCATCATGCTGGCGCTGCCGCTGGCAGCCATCGGCGGCCTGCTGTCGCTGCTGGTCTTCAACCGGCCGCTGGACATGACTGCGATGATCGGCCTGATCCTGCTGTTCGGCCTGGTGACCAAGAACTCGATCCTGCTGGTGGACCTGACGAACAGGCTGCGGCGGCAGCGCGGGATGGACATCCAACAGGCGCTCAGGACTGCAGGCCCGATCCGCCTGCGGCCGATCCTGATGACGACCCTCGCGTTGATCCTGGGCATGCTGCCGGTCGCGATCGGGCTGGGCACGGGCAGCGCCTTCCGCCAGCCGATGGCGCTCACCGTCATCGGCGGGCTGATTACCTCGACGATCCTGACCCTGCTGCTGGTGCCGACGGCCTACAGCCTCGTGGAGGGCGCGCTGGCGCGGCTGCAGAGCTCGCGGGAGGCCCGTGCTGCGACGAAGGCCGCACGGGAGGCTGTAAAGCAGCGCGCGAAGGAGGTCACGGCCGCGTAGGTTCGTAGTAGGCGCTTTAGCGCCCGCTCGCACCTCGGGCGCTTCAGCGCCCACTACAAACAAAACAGAAACAAGGGTATTGACTCCCGGTCAACTTTATGCAATAGTATCTTCAGCAGCGGCGCGCGACATCTGCCGCTGCCGGGCAGCACAGAGTGAGTTGACTGGGAGTCTTGCATCATGGACGACGCAATGACCGGGGATGGTGCACAGCCCGGCGCCGACCTCGAAATGGCCTTCATCCGCGAATACCTGCACGCGCATATGCCGGCTCACCCGCTCACACCCGAGGAGGAGAAGCGCCGGTGGCGCGAGGCGATGTTGTACGCCTCGCTCAAGATGGAGGAAGTGACCTCGCGCGCACACCTGATGAAGGGGCTGCACGACCGGCACGGGGGGTGACGACGTACAGTCTGCGACGGGCGCTGAAGCGCCTACTACGAACCAAACGAGAATGCGTTTGTAGTAGGCGCTTCAGCGCCGTTTCTGCTCTGGCGCCCACGGGGGCGTGTCGGATAACAACTGCTCGAACTCGGCGATCAGCGCGGACTCGTATGCGCCGGCATACGTGCCGTTCAGGAACCGCTCCGACGCCTCTGCGTGGAAACGCTGCCACGACCGCTCCTCTGCACCCGGGTTGATCGGATAGAACAGCGCCCCTGCCGCATGCGCCGCATCCCGGTCGCCCGGCGCATCCCCGATCATCAGGACCTGGTTCTCCGGATATTTTCCCCGCGCTGCATACTCCAGGTGCTGCCGCTTCGTGCCCATGTCCTGCCCGGCCATGACGGCCATGTACTGCGCCAGGCCGTGCTCGCCCCACTCGCGCTGCAGCGCATCGGACGCCGTCGTCGAAATCACCATCAGGTCGGCCCGGTCGTGCAGCCCCTGCAGGCTCTCGCGCACCAGCGGGAAGGGCGGCACGTTGCGCACGGTCGCAGCGACCGCCGCATCGATGGCCCGCGTCCACTCCAGCCCCCGCCACAGCTCCTCATCGCCGTGCCCCGAGCCAATGTACGCCTTCAGCCCCGCCTCGCTCGGCGGATAGCCTGAGGCGAGGAACGCCCGGATGGCCTTGCCCTCGGGCAGTTGCACCCCGCGCGCGCTGACCTCGGGACGCTGCGCGAGCAGCTCGAAGACCTTCACCAGCGCGGGCCAGCGGTTGGCCCCGCGCCATTTGGAGTAGAGGTTCACCCACTCCGCCGTCTCGCGCGCATACTTGGAGACCGGCTGCAGGCCCCACACCCGGATGGTGCTGGGGGTGAAGCATTCCTTCTGCTTCAGCTCCATTGCGTCGAACGCGCAGCCGTCCGAGTCGATGCCCACGAAGAAGTCATGGCGGGGCCGGAAGTCGATCAGTATCTTCGCCGCCGGAGGAATCTTGTCCATGGCCCGTCTCCTCGTTCGTTGTTCTGTCTGAGGCTCTGGGCCATGATACGGCAGCGGGGGCTTCACGGACGCTTCATGCGGTAGGGATGGGGCTGCGGGCGACTGCGTGAGCCGGTCGGGGGCGGGTGTGCGGCGGGCGGGCGGCAGCGCGGGCGGCCGTGCGGGCGGCTGCGCCGCCGGCGGCTCGGTGCCGTGGAGCATCTGGCGGTACAGGAGTTGGGTGGCCTGGGAAGGATCTACGCCCAGCTCCCGGCGCAGCGCGGTGGCGCAGGTGTGATACGTGCGCAGCGCGGTGGCCCGGTCGCCGGTCAGCATCTGCAGGCGAATCAGCGTGCGGCTGTAGGCCTCGGACAGGGGCTCCTCACGCACCAGCCGCTCCGCATAACCGAGCGCCGCCGGGTAGTTGCAGTCTGCCTCCTGCTGCTGGACGACCTGTTCCAGCGCGGCGAGGTACAGCCGGCGCAAGCGCTCGCGCTCGGGCACGACCCAATCGCCGTAGCAGTCCGGCAGCAGGTCGCCGCGGTACAACTCGACTGCACGGCGCAAGGCGCCCGCCTGGATGGCGGCCTCGAACTCCATCACGTCCAGCGTGTACGAGACGTGCGGCTCCCACAACAGGGATTGCCCCTCGCACTGCAGGCAGCAGTTGCTGTGCGGCAGCGCGCGGCGCAGCAGATGTACGAGGTTGCGCAGGTTCGTGCGGGCCTGATCCTCAACGGAATCGGGCCACAGGAGGAAGGCGAGGTGCTGGCGGGGCTGCGGCGCGCAGCGGTGGAGAATCAGGTAGGCCAGGAGGATGCGCAGGCGCGGCGAATTGACGGCTCGGACGCGTGTGCCGTCATAGTCCACAGCAAACTTACCCAGCAGTTGGATGTGCAGGCCCGCACTCACATGGCCCTCCAACAGGCGGACGGGGATCTTACGTCCAGCCTATGAGCGCCATTATCGCGTCATGTACGGTGTTCGTCTGCGATTTATGTCTCACCCCTCAGGAATTCCAAATGCAGCCGGAGTCGAGGCTTTAGCCGGTTAGGGTGTGTACGCACGCCGCCGGCCCCAGGCGTGCACGCACGCCCACCGGCTAAAGCCTCGACTCCAATCTGCGCCTGGTGCTGTCGCTGGAGTTCCTGACCACCGGTCCTTATGTCTCACCCTTCAGCCGGGCGACGGCCTCTTCGGTGGTGAGCACCTCGGCCAGGAACTCGAGCAGCGCGGGCCATTCCCGGAAGTAGCGCGTCTCACCGCTGATGGCGTGCTGCACCTTGCCGCGCCACTCGACCCGGCCCTCGCCCAGGTCCTCGGGCCACATGCGCACCGTGAACAGCTCGGACTGGTGCGGGATTGGGTGTCGGTCCATGGTGACGCCTCTCATGCATAGTGTGGCACGGGCAGGGCGATGGCGGGCAGTTCAACGGCAGTAGCATAATAGCCGCCATACGCGCACGCCCGGCAGAGGGCGCGGCCGTCGACGAGCACCTCGCGTTCGTTCACGATCTCCTCGCCACAGACTGCGCAATCCACCCGCACGCCGGGCCGGCTCACGATCTCTGCTGCGGGCCGGGTGAGCTGCACGGGCTGGATGGTCAGCAGCTCCTCGTCGGGCATGACCTGGTAGCCCTGGAGCTGTGCGAAGTAGCGCCGTGCCTCGCCGGACGCATAGGCCGCCGCACGCTGCCGGACGTCCAGCCGGGGGAAGATGCGCAGCGCCTGTTCCGTCCGCACATCGACAAAGGTCGCGGCAATCTTGCCGTAGTCCTCGACGCGCAGCGTGCGGTGGCCCACCGCGCAGCCGGTCGCCGCCTCGATGCCATCCGCAAAGCAGCCGTCGGTCTCGAGGATGACGAGCAGCCGTTTGTCGCGGCGCGGGCCGGGCAGGGCGAGCGCAGCCGCGCCGGCCAGCCCAATGCGCGCTCCCAACACCTGGCGGGGGCAGAGATGGCTGTGCCGCCGGGAGGATTGCGCCAGGATTTCGGTGAGGTCCGGCTGTACAGGCATGTGTTCCTCCGGGTCCGCTTACTTGGCGGGTGCGATGGCGGGTGTGCCGGAGTGCGACCGGCTCAACAGCAGGGCGAAGGCGAGCGAAATCAGCCCGACGACGATGTAGGTCAGGAAGCCGGTGGCGTAGCCGTCGACGCCCTGGAGCCGCACGAAGATGCCCAGGATGGGCGGGAGCGCGAAGCCGCCGAAGGCGCCCAGCCCGCCGACCCAGCCGGATGCACCGCCGACGGCCTGGGGGACCTCCTTGGCGACGAGCTTGAAGACAGCGGCGTTCGCCGTGCCCATGCCCAGGGCCATGACCAGCGTGCCCAGGACGGACAGGGCCGGGCTGTGCGAGAGGCTCATCAGCAGCGCGCCCGCCAGCATGACCAGGAGCGAGAACCGCACCGTCGTCTCGCCGCCCACACGGTCCGCAATCGTGCCGCCGAACACGCGCGCCAGCGAGGCCGAGAGCGAGTACACCGCCGTGAAGACGCCTGCCATGACCGCACTGACGCCGAAGAAGGCGGTCCAGTAGGTCGGCAGCCAGGCGGTCAGCGCGATGAAGCCGCCGAACGTGCTGAAGTAGATGGCCGTCAGCAGCCACGTCTTGACGGTGCGGGCGGAGATGAGCAGGCTCTCCTTCGTGGAGCGGGCCGGGAAGAGCTCCTGGCCCCGCGCCCGTGCCAGCGTACGCGCCTGCTCGCGGTCTGCACCCTGCCGGATGGCCTGGAAGTACCAGGAATTGCGCCCGATGAAGAAGTAGAGCACGGCGCCGGCCACGAGCAGCACGAACCAGGAGACATAGGAGAGGGGCAGCCCCAGCGTGGCGAGCGCAACCGGCAGCACCAGCGAGAACAGCCCCGGCGCGAGATTGCCGACGCCTGCATACGTGCCCAGCGCGGCGCCCTGCCGGCGCTGCGGGAACCAGTAGGAGACCTGGCTGGTGCCCGGCGCGAAGGTGGCGATGCCGCAGCCGCTCAACAGGCCGAGGAAGAGCAGCAGCGGGTAGAGCGACGCGCTCATGCCGTCGGGGTAGCGCAGCAGCATCAGCGCGGTGAGCCCGCCCATGCCGAGCACGGAAATTGCGAGCAGCGTCAGGATCGGCTTGCGGCCGCCGGTCGTATCCACCCACGCGGCGAACGGGATGCGCAGGAGCGAGCCGGAGAGCGACGGCATGGCGACGAGAAACCCGACCATCGTGGGCGTCAGGCCCATGATGTCCTGCAGCTTCTTGGCGGTCGGGCCGAAGAGCGAGACCGCCGCAAAGCCGATGAAGAAGGCGACCGTGGCGCCCAGGAGGCCTTGGCGAGGTGTGCCCTGGAATTTCATCGTGTGACCCCCCGTGAGCCCTGTCGTGCCCCCTTTCGTGAGGAGTCTTCCTCGTTGAACATGTGCGGCCGGCGGTTGGCGATGACGATCTGCCACGGGCGCACGAGATAGCTCAGCGGCCAGGTGATGATGTGCACCAGCCGCGAGAACGCGAACGCCAGCGCCAGCAGGTAGAAGTTGAATACGTGGAGCTTGATGGTGAAGGGCAGCGTCGCCAGCGGTGCGGCGTCCGGCCGGAAGGTGAGGATGCCCCACAGGTACGGCGTGAAGATGCCGGTGA
>CAZTMA010000138.1:0-13602 GCA_964614645.1 uncultured Anaerolineales bacterium | reverse complement strand
CGACAAAATCCTGGCGCATGGGCGTGAAGGCGTCGAGCAGAACCGTCGGCGCGTAGGTCTTAATGTAGTGCTTTACATCGGACGGCACGTAGTAGCTGGCCCCCTTGTGCAGCCGCACGGGTTCGTGCCCCGCCATGCAGAAGTCGATCTCGCCCTCAACCACATAGCCGACCTGCTCGTGCGGGTGGCTGTGCTCCCAGGAGGCCTTGCCCGCTTCAAACCTGAATTCGACCAGCATCAGGCCCGCGCCATAGCTCAACACGCGGCGTTCGGCGCCGTCCGGCGTAGTGACCGCGGGCTCGGCAGCGGCATCGGCAATCAGTTTCATGTGGACTCCCTCGCGCAGTTGGTGTATAATGCCCGCCATCATACACTTGGACGTCTGGCGGAGACAAACGCCGGTCATGAGCCAACTGAAGACCCATCGCCCGCGGGCACGGCGCCCGCGTGTCGGTTACATCACCCCGAGAATCAGCGACCACAACGGGCTGGCCATCTGGAGCGGGATGCTGGAGACGGCCCGGTTGCATGGCGCCGATTTGCTGTGCTTTGCCGGCGGCGAGGTCAAGCACCCGGAAGGTGCAGCCGGCCGCGCCAACGCGATCTACGACCTGGTCGACCGGGCCAGCCTCGACGGCCTGGTGGTCTGGGGTTCCTCCCTCGGTTATTACGCCGGCCCTGAAGCTACCTACGAATTCTGCCGCCAATTTGAGCCCCTGCCGCTCGTCAGCATCGGCGTCACGCTGCCGGGCATCCCCGGCGTCGTCCTGGACAGCTACGGTGGGGAGCGGGCGCTCATGGCCCACCTCATCGAGGTCCACGGCCGCCGGCGGCTGGCCTTCATCCGCGGCCCGGAAGGCCACCGCGAGGCGCGCGAACGCTATCGCGCATACTGCGATGCGCTCGCTGAATACGGGCTGCCCTTCGACCCCGAGCTGGTTTCCCCGCCGTACCTCTGGATCCAGGCCGACGGCATCGAGATGAATGCGAACGGGGCCGAGGCGGTGCGCCTGTTCGTGGAAGAGCGACGGGTCCGGTTCGATGCGCTGGTTTCGACCAGCGACACCTTTGTCCTCGGCGCGCTGCCTGCGCTCCTCGCGCGCGGGATCCGCGTGCCGGAGGATGTCTCCGTCGTCGGTTTCGACGACAAGCCCGCCACCCGGCTTCTCTCCCCGGCCCTGACCACCGTCCAGATTCGGATGCGCGAGCGCGGCCGCCAGGCGCTCGAACTCCTGCTGGCGCGCCTGCGCGGCGAGGACATCCCGGCCGAGGTCCTGCAGCCCGCGCGGCTGGTCGTCCGCCGGTCGTGCGGCTGCTCGGACATCGGGGACACCCGCGTGCCGCCGGCCGGCATGCCGGTCGGTGAACTGGCCTCCGGGCAGAATGGCGGGCGCCGCGCGGCGGTGCTGGCTGCCCTGTCACACGCGCTGGAGGCGGTGGATCAGCCGGCAGAGCAGGCAGCGGGCCTGCTCGATGCGTTCCTGGCAGATTTGGAAGGGGAAGCGCCGGGCACGTTCCTGGCGGCGTGGGATGCCCTGCTGGCGCGTACCGAAGACTCCGAGCGCGAGGTGTGGGACTGGCAGGAGGTCCTCCTGGCGCTGCGAGAGCAGATCCTGCCGTATCTCGCCCGTGACCCGGCCCGGCTGCGACAGGCGGAGGACCTCTGGCACTACACGCGCTCGCACATCGGGGAGCGGGCCTGGCGCGTGCAGGCGCGCACGGGCCATTATGCCGGCCAGCAGTCCGACCGGCTCCATGCCATTAGCCGGGCGCTGGCCTTGGCCGTGGATGTGCCCGATCTGATGGACATCCTGGCGCGCATGTTGCCTGCGCTGAATATCGCCGCGTGTTGTATGGCTCTGTATGAGGATCCGGACAACCCGGCAGGCGCGTGCCGCCTGATGATGGCCTACGATGAGCACGGACGGGCCAGCTTACCGCCGGAGGGCGTGCGGTGGCCGGCACCCCTGCTGGCGTCGGGCGGCGCGTTCGGGCCGGACATGCCCCGGCGCAGCATCGTGGTCGAGCCGCTCTACTACCGGGACGAGCAGTCAGGCTTCATCATGCTGGACGGCAGCCGGAGCGAGGGCCAGGTCTACCGCGTGCTCCAGGAGCAGGTGAGCAGCGCGCTCAAGAGCGTGCGGCTGTTGGAGGAGAACCGGCAGCTCTACCAGGCCGCGTTGGCCGGCCAGCAGGCGGCGCAGGACCGGCAGCGCCTGGCCGAGGAAGCGAACCGCCTGAAGAGCCGCTTCCTCTCGATGGTCAGCCATGAGCTGCGGACGCCGCTGATTCTGCTGGAAGGGCTGAGCGAGATGATGCTGCGCGAGAGCAACGGCGACCTGCCCCCCATGCCTGCGCCGTATCGGCAGGACCTTGCGCGCATCCGTGCGACCTCGCAGCAGCTCAGCGGCCTCGTGCGCGACGTGCTTGACCTCTCGCGCAGCCAGATGGGCCAGTTGCGGCTGGCCGTCACACCGGTGGATCTCGCGAGCGTGCTGCAGCCCACGCTGCTGATGGGCGAACAGATGGCGCACGGCAAGGGGTTGGACTGGCAGGTCGAGGTTGCACCCGGCCTGCCCCTGGTCAACGGCGATGCCGCCCGGCTGCAGGAGGTGACGCTCAACCTCATCGCCAACGCAGTCAAGTTCACCACGCGGGGCGAAGTGCGCGTGCGCATCGAAGCCGCCGATGGCACGGCTACGGTCTCGGTCAGCGACACAGGCCTGGGCGTGCCGCGCGACGAACAGCAGGCCATCTTCGATGAATTCCGCCAGTCCGAGCGCACCGCGACGCGCGGCTTCGGCGGCCTGGGCGTGGGGCTGGCCATCTGCCGCCAGATCATCCAGCTTCACGGCGGCGCCATCGGCGTGCATTCGTCGGGCCAGGAGGAAGGCGGCTCGCGCTTCTTCTTCACCTTGCCGGCGCTGCACACGGCCACGCGCGCCAAGCCGGCCGCGACCGCGGCCTGGGACGGCAGCACGGTCGTGCTCCTGGTCGAGCAGGCGGACCACGGCGCGCTGCTGCGCACCCACCTGGAACAGCAGGGTTATGCCGTCGAAGTGCTGGCCGTCAATGAGGCAGGCGACTGGCTGGCCCGTCTCAGCGCCGCACCACCGGGCGCCGTCATCCTTGACCTGCAGCCGACCTGGGAGTATGGCTGGCGGCTGGTGGACGCGCTCAGGCACAACCAGGCCACCCAGGGCGTGCCCATCCTGCTATATTCGCTGCTGGCGGAACGCGGGGAGGGGGCGGTGCTCGCGGTGGACTACCTGGCGAAGCCCATGGGCGCGGCCGCGTTAACCCAGGCGCTGCAGAACCTCGGTGTGGCCACCTCGCAGCCGGCAGACAATGCCGCCATCCTCATCGTGGACGATGACCCGGAGATTCGCGCCCTGCACGGCGACCTGGTCCGCACCCACTTCCCGAACTGCCGGATCCTGCTGGCTGCGCACGGACGCCAGGCCCTCGACCTGCTGGCCGGCGGCGAGCGGCCCCTGTTTGTCCTCCTGGACCTGATGATGCCGGAGCTGGATGGCATCGGCGTGCTCGACGCGATGCAGCGCGACCCGCAACTGCGCGACATCCCGGTTATCGTTCTCACCGCGCAGTCCCTGTCGGAGGCGGACCTGGGACACCTGAATCGCGGGGTGGGCGCCATCCTGCAGAAGGGCGTCTTTTCCACCGACGAGACGCTGGTCCAGATCGAGCAGGCGCTGGCCCGCAACCGCCGGCTGGGCAGCGAGTCGCAGCGGCTCGTCCGCAAGGTCATGGCCTACATGCACGCCAACTATGCGCAGGACCTCACGCGCAGCCAGCTTGCGCAGTACGCCGGGCTGAGCGAGCGCCACCTGGCACGCTGTTTCGCCGCCGAGGTGGGCCTGTCGCCGATGGATTACCTCAACCGCTACCGCATCGCGCAGGCGCGACGCCTGCTGGACGAGAGCGACGCCAGCATCGCGCAGGTGATGGAGGCCGCCGGCTTCGGCGACAGCAGCTACTTCGCCCGCATCTTCCGCCGCGAGACCGGCATGTCGCCCAGCGCCTACCGCAGCCGCAAGGACTCTACCGGTCTTCCCCGCTCCCAGTGATGGTTCTAGCCGTTGTGGAGTGGAGCGTCCTCAGACGCGGAACGGTCCCTAGCGCGTGCCCGTCCGCGTTTGAACCGCATGCCCGTCCGCATTTGAGAATGCGGACTCCTCATGTTCGTAAACCCGGCCCCACAATTTGACCTAATTGTATTGAAAGAAGTCCCAATCGAACAAGACACGGCCCGTCCTCGGGGAGTATTATAAGCATGCGCCCCCATGGTGTGCGCCACGCTGCCAGTATTTCCTTCTATGCGGCCACCCAAACGCGATGTTGTGCTCCCAGTGCCGTGGCAGGCGAGGAAGAACCCGATGACGCAGGCTGTCACTCCAGAGCCCGTGGTGATGGCAAAGACCGCGTTGATCGCCGTCGAGGATCCGAACATCCTTTATCTGCTCCAGCGTTACGCGGAGGAGAGCGGATTCCAGACGGCGACTGCACGCGCCGGCATGGATGTGTGCGGCACGGCGGCGCGCGTCCACCCGGCCTTCATCATCCTGGAGGGCACCCTCCCCGACGCCACCGGCCGGAAATTGCTGGCCCGCCTGCACACCCAGGCCGCGACCTCCACCATACCTGTGATTTTATATATCAGTCCGGATGAACCGGCCGCCGCGTGGACGACGGGTGCGGCCGGCTGCCTGCCCAAGTCGGTCAAGTATGCGGATTTCCTGACGATGTTGGCGCACGTGGGTGTGCCGCACGGCAACCATGCCCCTGGCGGCTGCGCGACCGGCGACGCTGTTGCCGGCGCCCCTGACGTTTGAGAACAGGATGCCTCTCATGCCCGAGCAACTGAGCGAGCGCCCCAAGCTACTTGAAGTCGTCGATCTGAAGAAACACTTTCCCATCAAACGCGGGTTCCTTTTCGCAAGGCAGGTCGGCGCGGTCAAAGCGGTAGACGGCGTGAGCCTCTTTATCCGCGAAGGCGAGACGCTGGGGCTGGTGGGCGAAAGCGGCTGCGGGAAGACAACCATCGGCCGGCTCATCCTGCGCGCCTACGACCCGACCGCCGGCCAGATCTGGTTCCAGGATCGTCGCAGGGGGCGGGTGGATGTCGCCCGGATGAATGAAGGCGAGCTCCGCGAGCTCCGCCAGAACATGCAGCTCATCTTCCAGGATCCCTACTCCTCGCTCAATCCGCGCATGACGCTGCTCGAAATCGTGGGCGAGCCCCTACGCAACCACGGGATTGCCAGGGGCAGCGACCTCAAGGAGCGCGTGGCGGAACTCCTGAAGGTCGTGGGGCTGCGGCCCGAATACATGACCCGCTATCCGCACGCATTCAGCGGCGGGCAGCGCCAGCGCATCGGCGTCGCGCGGGCGCTTGCGCTGCATCCCCAGCTCGTCGTCTGTGACGAGCCTGTGTCTGCCCTGGATGTCTCGGTCCAGGCGCAGATTCTCAACCTGCTGCAGAGCCTGCAGGGCGATTTCGGCCTGACCTACCTGTTTATCTCGCATGACCTGAGCGTGGTCGAACATATCAGCGACCGCGTCGCCGTGATGTACGTGGGCAAGCTCGTGGAAAGCGCAGCCACGACCGAACTCTTCCTGACGCCCCGCCATCCTTACACCGAGGCCCTGCTGTCCTCGGTGCCGAAGCCTGACCCCCGTGTCCGCACCGAGGCTGTGCCCTTGACGGGTGAAGTAGCCGACCCGGCACATCCACCCAGCGGCTGCTATTTCCATCCGCGCTGCAGGTATTGCATCGACCGTTGCACCACCGAAGAACCGGTGCTGCGGGAAATTTCACCCGATCACTTTGTTAGCTGCCACCGGGCGGAAGAACTGCGCTTGCTCGGAGTGGCTGGCCTTGTGTAAGGGGAGGTGTCTGCAACGCACGCTGTTGGCGTAACGTTTCATTTTCAAGGAGGAAGTTAGGCGATGAAACAGCGAATGATTTCACGACGTGAGTTCCTGCGGCTGTCCGCGATGGGCGCCGTAGGAGCAGCCGCGGCGGCCTGCGGTGGACAGCAGACGCCGGCCCCGGCAACGCCAGTCCCGGCTGCGCCGGCGGCCGAACCGACCGCAGCCCCCGTGGCTGAGGCGACGGCCGTCCCCGCGACAGCCGTCCCCGAGGCCGTCAAGGCCACCGAAGTGCCCGTCGCGGCCGCGGGCAAGTACCAGGAAGCGCCGATGCTGGCCGAGCTGGTCCAGGCGGGCTCGCTGCCGCCGGTCGATGAGCGGCTGCCGATCAACCCCGCCGTCATGGAGAGCTACGAAGGCATCGGCAACTACGGCGGCAACTGGCGCCGCGGCTTCAAGGGCGTGTCCGACCGCTGGGGGCCGACCAAGCTGGTCGACCGCAACTGGGCCTGGTTCGACAAGGACCTTAACCTGCAGCCCCGCCTGATGGAGTCCTGGCAGGTCTCGGACGACGGCCGCGAGTGGACCCTCAAGCTGCGCGAGGGCACCAAGTGGTCCGACGGCACGGAATTTACCACGGACGACTTTGCGTTCTGGCACCAGTACGAGCTGCAGAACAAAAAGATCAACCCCGGCCTGCCGACCGTCTGGCGCTCGGATGCGGAGACGCCCGTCGAGTTCACCGCGGTGGACAAGTACACGGCCAAGTTCGCCTTTACGAAGCCCAAGCCGATGCTGATCTACTATAACACGCGCGGCGGCATGGGCGGGCCGATGACCCCCAGCAAGTACATGATGCAGTTCCACGAGGACACCGCGACCGATAAGGCCGCTGTCGACGCTGAGATCAAGGAGCTGGGGTACGACAGTTGGGAACGCTACTACGTGGACTACAAGTCGTGGTGGTATATGGATCCCAAAAAGCCGGTTCTGAGTCCCTGGCTGGCTAAGGGCGAGCTCTCCTCAGAGCTGTTCACCATGGAGCGCAACCCCTACTTCTTTGCGGTGGACCCGGAAGGCAAGCAATTGCCCTACATCGACACCGTCACGCATCGCCTGTTCGAGTCGGATGAGGTGCTGAACCTGTGGCTGACCAACGGCGAGATCGACATGCAGTATCGCCATCTCAACCTGGCCAACCTGGCGCTGTATAAGAGCGGCGAGGAGAAGGGCGACTACCAGACGGTGTTGAGCGTCAACGCGGGCCATATCGCAATGCAGATCAACCATAGCTGCAAGAACCCGCTGCTCTACGAGCTGTTCAACGACCTGAAGGTGCGGCAGGCCATGTCCTCGGCGATCAACCGTGAGGAGATCAACGAGCTGGTCTACAACGGCATGCTCAAGCCGCGGCAGTACAGCCCGCTGCCCATGTCACCGCAGTACTACGAGAAGGCCGAGAAGGCCTGGATCGAGTATGACCCCGACCTGGCAAACCAGTTGATGGATGAGGCCGGCTACACCGAGAAGGATGCGCAGGGCTTCCGCCTCTTCAAGGACGGCAGCGGACCGATCACCTTCATCATCGAAGGCACGGACCAGACCGGCACGCCTACGGAGGATGCGGTCCTGCTCGTGAGCAGCTACCTGGAGAAGATCGGCATCAAGGCCAGCTACAAGTACTCGGAACGTGCGCTCTACACCCAGCACTACGAGGCGAACGAGATCGAGGCGGCCTGGTGGGGCGGCGACCGCACGGT
This sequence comes from uncultured Anaerolineales bacterium, assembly GCA_964614645.1. GTDB lineage: Bacteria > Chloroflexota > Anaerolineae > CG2-30-64-16 > CG2-30-64-16 > MWBF01. Next base: position 5,950 of record CAZTMA010000138.1, on the reverse strand, counting down.
GCTGCCGCTCGTGCCGGAGGCCATCATCTTCCGCGGCGTCCAGCCGGACCGGCCGTGGTGCCCTGGCTGGGGCTACTTCTACTCCGACCCGACCTGGCCCGCTGCGGTCGAGCCACCGGCAGACCACTGGATCCGGGATATCTGGCGGATTTGGGATGAAGAGATCGTCGTCGAAGTCGATCCCGAGAAGCAGACCGCGGCCTTCAAGAAGATCCTGGATATCTGGGCCGAGCAGCTGCCGATGATTGGCGTCCTGGGCGAGCAGCCGACGCCGACCATCGTCAAGAACGGCTTCAAGGGCTACCCGGCCGGCATGCCGAACGATGACACCACCGGTGACGAGCAGTTCTGCCAGAGCGAGACGTACTACTGGGACGATCCGACCCAGCATACGATGTAATGGATAGTTGAAGGTTAGCAGGTTGCAGGTTACAGGTTACGGGGTGCAGGTCGGCAGTTCGCTGATCGATCTGCTAACCTTCAACCTGTAACTTGCTAACCTGCAACCACTTCGGAGGCTGCCCATGTTTGCCTATATCGTGCGTCGCGTGCTGATCATGATTCCGACGCTGTTTCTGATATCGATCATCTCCTTCGTCGCGATCCAGCTGCCGCCGGGTGACTACCTGACGTCGTATGTCGCCACCCTGCGCACGATGGGCGAGAACATCGACCAGCAGCAGTTGGATTCGATGCGCGAGCGTTACGGCCTGGGCCAGCCCGTGTATGTGCAGTACTATAAATGGATCAGCGGCATCCTCCTGCGCGGGGATTGGGGCCAGTCGTTCGAGTGGCAGAAGCCCGTCAAGGAACTGATCGGAGAACGTCTGCTGTTAACGGTGATCCTGTCTTTTGTATCACTGCTGGTCGGGTGGTTCATCGCGATCCCGATCGGCGTTTATTCCGCGACCCACCAGTATTCGGTCCTGGATTATATCTTGTCCGTGATTAGTTTCATCGGCGTCGGCGTGCCCGGCTTCCTCCTCGCGCTGATCGTGATGTATTTCGCACAGACCCAGCTCCAGATGAATGTGGGCGGGCTGTTTTCGCAGGAGTACATCAATGCGCCCTGGAGCGTCGGGCGGGTGCTCGACATGCTGAAACATTTGTGGATTCCGGTGGTCATTTTAGCCGTCGAAGGCACCGCCGCCGGCATCCGCACCACGCGGGCCAACCTGCTCGACGAACTGAACAAGCCCTACGTCGAGCTGGCACGGGCCAAAGGCATGAACGAGCTCAAGCTCATCTGGAAGTATCCCGTCCGGGTCGCGCTGAATCCTTTCTTCAGCACCGTCGGCTGGTCACTGGCCAATCTCATCTCGGGCGCCACGCTGATTTCGGTAGTGCTGAGCCTGCAGACGACCGGCCCGATGCAGCTGCGGGCGCTGACCTCGCAAGATATGTATCTGGCGGGCAGCTTCCTGCTGCTGCTGAGTGCCCTGACCGTCATCGGCACGCTGATATCGGATATCCTGCTTGCGTGGGTTGACCCGCGCATCCGACTGGAGCGATAACATGACCGTCTCTGCACCGATGGACCGGCCGCTGGAGAGCCCCGGCCCGGCCGACGGCCCGGCCTCCGAAGAAGAAATCGCCCTCGGGGGGGAAAGCGTCTATGTCGCACCCCCGTGGAAGCTGATGTGGTGGCGCTTTCGCAAACACAAGCTGGCGATGCTGAGCGCGGTCATCCTGATCCTGTTCTACTTCAGCGCGGTCTTCTCCGAGTTCGTCGCGCCGTACAACCCGGACCAGCCGTTCATCCGCTACAAGTTTGCTCCGCCGACCCGCATCCATTTCATCGATGCAGAGGGGCGGCCCCGGGCTCCGTTTATCTACCAGACCGTGCGCGGCGTCGATCCGGTCACGGCGCAGCCCACGTATACCGAGGACACGACCATCCGCTACCCTATCCGGTTCTTCGTGCAGGGGGAGCCGTACAAATGGTTAGGCGTGGTTTCCTCAAGCCTCCACCTGTTCGGCGTGCCGGATGCCGGGGAGAGCCAAGGCGTCTTTCTGTTTGGGGCCGACCGCCTGGGCCGCGATACATTCTCGCGCATCGTCTTCGGGGGGCGGCTCTCGCTGTCGCTGGGCCTAGTCGGCGTCTTCCTCAGCCTAATTTTAGGCGTTGTGCTGGGCGGCGTCTCCGGCTATTTCGGCGGCTGGATTGATACGCTGGTGCAGCGCGTCATCGAGTTTATCCGCACCATCCCGACCATTCCGCTGTGGATGACGCTGAGCGCGGCCATGCCGGGCAACTGGCCGGTGACGCGGGTGTATTTCGGCATCACCGTCATCCTGTCGCTGGTCGGCTGGACGTTTATGGCCCGCGTCGTGCGCGGGCGCTTCCTGGCGATGCGCGAGGAAGACTTCGTGCTGGCGGCCCGGCTGAACGGCGCGCGCGAGATGCGCGTCATCCTGCGCCACATGGTGCCGTCGTTCCTCAGCTATATCATTGCGTCGCTCACCCTGTCGATTCCGGGCATGATCCTGGGCGAAACGGGCCTGAGCTTTCTCGGGCTGGGGCTGCGGCCGCCCGCCATCAGCTGGGGTGTGCTGCTGCAGGAGGCCATGAACCTGCGGTCCCTCGTGCTGGCGCCCTGGGTGCTGGCGCCTGGCCTGGCGGTCGTGGTGGCGGTGCTGGCCTTCAACTTCGTGGGTGACGGCCTGCGCGATGCCGCCGATCCCTACTCCCGTTAGTGTGGACAGGATTCACAGAATTGACAGGATGATTCTTCCGCTTTTGTCCTGTTCATCCTGTCGATCTTGTCTGAGTTAGGAGCTTGTGGTATGAAGCAGGACCAGCTGCTCGTCGAAGTCAAGGACCTGAAGACCTACTTCTTCCTGGACGAGGGCACCGTGCGCGCGCTGGACGGCGTGGACTTCAACATCTACCGCGGGCAGACCATCGGCGTGGTGGGCGAGAGCGGCTGCGGCAAGAGCGTGACCGCGCGTTCCATCCTGCGGATTGTGCCCCGGCCCGGGCGCATCGTGAGCGGCGAGATCAACTTCTACCGCAGAGCCGAGGACGGCAGCGGGCAGGTGGAGGTCCTGAAGCTGAGCGAGCTGGACCCGCTGGGCAAGACCATGCGCAGCATCCGCGGGGCCGAGATTGCGCTCGTGCCCCAGGAGCCGATGGCCTCGCTGAGCCCGGTCTACACCATCGGCAACCAGATTTCCGAAGCCATCATGTTGCACCAGGGGGTGAACCGGGAAGTCGCCCGCCAGAAGACCATCGATATGCTGGAACTGGCCGGCTTTCCCAAGCCCCGTGAGCGCATCGATTCGTACCCGCACCAGCTCTCGGGCGGGCTGCGCCAGCGCGCGGTCATCGCCATGGGGCTGTCCTGCCACCCCAGCCTGCTCATCGCGGACGAGCCGACGACCGCGCTGGACGTGACGACCGAGGCGCAGATTCTCCGTCTGATGCGCAATTTGCAGGGTGAACTCGGAATGGCTATCATGTTCATCACGCACAATCTGGGCGTCGTCGCACAGATGACCGAGGATGTCATCGTGATGTACATGGGAAAGGTCGTCGAATCTACCAGCGTGGATGCCATCTTCCACAACGCGAAGCACCCGTACACCCAGGCGCTCCTGCGTTCCATCCCGCGGCTGGGTCAGAAGACGCAAGGCCGCCGCGTGCTGGAGTCGATTCGCGGGACCGTCCCGGACCCCTATACCCGGCCACAGGGCTGTGCCTTCCATCCGCGCTGTGCGATGCGCATTCGCGGGGTCTGTGACCGGGATGTGCCGCCGTGGGTCGAGGTCGAGCCGGGTCACTTTGCCCGGTGCGTGCTCTACGGGAACCCTGTGCAGTCCGCATAGATGAGCTGTCGTATAGATAAATGAAAATAGTCTTGTTGTTTCCGCCTTACTGGACGCCGGCCATGCCCCACCTGGCACTGCCGGCGCTTTCGTTTTACCTCCGGTCGCACGGGCACGACGTCACGCAGCGCGACCTGAACCTCGAAGTGTTCGAGACCATGCTGACGCGCGGCTATCTGCAACAAAGCCTCGCGCGGCTGAAGCTGGGGCGCAACCCGGCGCGGCAGGGGGACGCGCTGCCCCGCGGGCGGATCCAGTGGGGGCTCCGGCAGGGACCGGAACTGGCCGAGCGGGTCGAGCAGGCAGTCGCGGTCATGCGCAGTCCCGCGTTTCTCGACGGCGAGGCGGGCCTGCAGGCGTACCTGACCGTCGTGCAGAGCCTCGATCTGGCGTCGCTGCCCTTCTATCCGGCCAGCCTGGACCTGCTGGGCTTTCGCCCGGCCGCGGCGGTGGACAACAGCCGTGGCCTGCTGCAGGCCGTGCGCGACGATCAGCACAACCCGTTCCTCGACATCTTCCGCCGCGGCATCATCCGGGACCTGGTCGCACTCCAGCCGGGGCTGGTCGGCATCTCGATTCCGACCGAAGGGCAGATGCTCGCCGGCATGACGCTGGCCCACCTCATCAAGCAGGCCAAGCTGCCCTGCCATATTACGGTTGGCGGGCCGCACATCACCATGCTGCGCGAGCAGCTCCCCAAGGCGCCCGCGGTCTTCACGCTCATCGACAGCGCGGTGGCGTTCGAGGGGGAAGAGCCGCTCCTGCGGCTGGCCGAGGCGCTGGAGGATGACCGTGACCTAACCCACGTCCCCAACCTGACCTGGCGCGACGGCTCCGAGATCCGGGCCAATCCCGTTGTCTCACCGGCGCATGCTGCGCCGCGAGCGAACCTTCAACCTTCAACCTTCAACCTTCAACCCGGCGTCCCTGACCTGCCGCTCCCGGATTTCGACGGCCTCCCGCTGGGCCGCTACCTCGCGCCCTATCCCATCCTGCCGCTGCTGACCGCGCATGGCTGCTATCACGGCGACTGCGCGTTCTGCAACGTGGGCTACGGCCGTCCGGGGCACTACCGGCCCATCCGCTCGGAGCAGGTCGTCGAGCAGATGCTCGCGCTCCGGCGCAAGTACGGCGTGCGCCACATCTTCTTCGCGGATGAGGCCATGACCCCGCGCAACATGCGCGAGATGTCCGCTCTGCTGTCCGCGCAGGCGGCTGAGGGGAACACGTTCCACTGGTGCGGCTGCATGCGCTTCGAGAAGACGTTGAGCCGGGAGCTGCTGGACGGCATGTCCGCGGCGGGCTGCCGGATGATCATGTTCGGGCTGGAGACTGCATCCGAGCGCATGATCGTGCACATGGATAAGGGCGTCGAGCGCGAGCACATGAGCCGCATCCTGCACGAGAGCACCGCCGCGGGCATCTGGAACCATACCTTCTTCTTCTTCGGCTTCCCGACGGAGACCATGGCGGATGCGCAGGACACGGTCAACTTCGTGTACGCGCACGGCGACGTCATCCACTCGGCTTCGCCGGGCGAGTTCGTGCTGGAGCGCTACTCGCCGGTGCACCTCGACCCGGAGAAGTTCGGCGTGCGCCGCATCAAGCCCGCAGCCGACCTTGCCATCTACTTCGACTACGAGCTGGAATCGGGGCTGGACGAGCAGATGGCGCGCACCATCACCGAACGGCTGCTGGAAGTACTGCCGCGCAAGCGGTACGGGCAGTATTATGCGCAGGATGCATACCGGCTGCTGTATGCCGGGTATCTGCGCGAGCAGGGGCGGCCGCTGCCGGGTTGGCTGGCGGAGCAAGTTACAGGTTGAAGGTTGCAGGTTGCAAGTGGCCTGGAACGTCTAACAGAGACCGTGGCTTCTCCGTTCGTAGTAGGCGCTTCAGCGCCAAGTCGCACACGGGGCGCTGAAGCGCCTACTACGAACCAGTTCATTGGCGGCAGGTCTTGTTAGGCGCCCTTATAATGCCAATGGAGGCACATGGAAAAGGCAATCAGCTTAACCATCGGATATCTTGATTACCCGCTCGCGGGCGGGTACATCCACAACTGGCTGGTGGCCGGGCCGGCGGCGACGGTCGTGCCGGACCTCGGTCGCTTTACAGGCGC
>CAZTMA010000137.1:0-13617 GCA_964614645.1 uncultured Anaerolineales bacterium | reverse complement strand
CACGGTAACCATCGATGTACGCGCTGGTGTATTTGATGACGTCGTCGGCATTCGTGCCGTAGGCGCGGGTGTTGACAATGGTGTTGCGCCAGTTGAAGAGGATATCGACGCAGGGGTCGAAGTTGACATTGACGCCGAGCGCACCGGCTTCTCTCGCTGACACATATCCTGCGTTATAGGCCACCTGGGGATCGGCCGCGGCCTCGGATTGCGCGCCCGATGCGATATAAGTGCCGTCGCCGGTAGCACCGTTGCCGCCCGAATCGCAGTTGGCAGCAATCAACAGCGGTATCTTCGAGTCCGACTGCAACGAGTTCAGCAGGTTCTGGATCGTGTCTGACTTGGCGCCGTGGAAGCGCGCGCCGCCGATGTGGTACTTGGCCAAAATCTCTGCGTTGGTCAGCTCATTGCCGCTGAACAAATCCTTCCCGAAGAAGAACAGGTTGGTGAATAACTGGCCCGTCTTTTCCTCGGGTGTCATCGCGGCCAGGGTGTCTTCCACCCAGCGAACTTGGTCCGGCGATAGGTTGTACGGCTTCGCGGTCAGGTCGACTAATCTTCCCATTCGATTCTCTCCAGTTTTTGCCAGGGCGGCGTGTCAGGCAGCAGCTTCTCGAATTCGGCAATCAGCGAGTCCTCATATGCGCCTGCATAGGTGCCATCCAGGAATTTGGCCAAGGCTTCGTTGTGGAAGCGCTTCCAGGAGGCGTCTTCCGCGCCGGGATTGATGGGGTAGTACAGTACGTCGACGGACTTGGCCGCATCCCGGTCGCCGGGCGCATCGCCGATGAGGAGGATGTGGTCGTCCGGGTATTTCCCCTTGGCCGCGAACTGGAGGTGCTGCTTCTTGGTGCCCATCTCTTGCCCGGCAATCACGGTCATGTACTCCGCAATGCCGTGCTCGCCCCATTCGCGTTCGAGCGCTTCGAGGGGCGTGGCTGAGACGACCATCAGGTCGACCTTGCCCTGCATCTTCTGCAGGCTCTCGCGCACATAGGGGAAGGGCGGCACGCCGTGCACCATGTCCGCGATGGCCTCATCCACGGTCTTAGACCATAGCACGGCCTGCTCCAGCTCCGGATCCGGGCCAAACCGCTCGGCATATTCCACCATGCCTTTGTGGCTGAGCGGAGAGCCCGAGGCGATGAATTCCTTGATTTTGTCCCCCCGCGGCACTTTGGCATTGCGCGCAATCACTTCGGGCCGCTCGCGCAGGAGGTCGAAGACGCGCGTGAGCGCAATCCAGCGGTTGAGGCCGCGGGTCTTGGAATACAGATTGACGAATTCGCAGGTCTCGCGGGTGTACTTGGAAACGGCCTGCAAGCCCCAGACCTTGACGATAGTGGGAGTGAAGCATTCCTTGTGTTTCAGTTCCATGGCGTCGAACGCGCAGCCGTCGGAGTCGATGCCGACGAAGAAGTCATGCTGAGGTTTGAAGTCGATCAGGACATGGGCGGCTTCAGGAACTTTGGTAGCTACTTTGGCCATTGTTCGCTCCTTGCTTCGAGATGTGCGTATGCTTTAGAGCCTGGTATCCGGCAACCCGCAGAAGACGTCGACCGGGCTGACCCCCTTGAAAGCCGCCTTGCCCTCGATCAGTTTCGCGACCGTCGCCTGGATGGTGTCGGGCCGCGCATCGTAGGCATTGACCAGGCACTTGACCGCCGGGGCGTCTGGAAGCAAAAATGGCGTCGAGAATGACACCAGAATGGTCGGCACCTCGTGGACGTACCACGGGAGGTCCGGCGTGCCCTTCGAGGCAGGCCACGATACCCTCTCGACGGGCTGCATTCCGCCAACGACCTGGGCAACGTTGATAATCAGGTCAGCCCGCGCGACGAAATCTGCGATGGGCGCCTTGCCGGAGTACATGTTCATGACGCCCTTGGCCCGCTCCTCCTCGGGCAGCTTCATCAACTTATCGAGGGCAGACTCGTAGATTTCCACCTCGAAGCCGCATTGGCGCAGTTCCTCGGCAAAGGTCTCCCATGGGGGCGTGCCGCCACCGCCGAAGATGGAAGCGGCGGGGTTGGGCAGGCCCTTCACCGGAATGATCAGGATCCTCCTGTAGCGCTGGGGCGTAACGGGCAGGATCCCATCGTGCAGGTGCTTGGCGAGGGTGACTGCGTGGTCGGTGATCTGGGCGGCGATGGCCTTGTTCTCCGGAAGGCCGATCTTCTTGAGAGCCGTCTCAGCCGGCTCAACAATCTCCTTCTTGGCCTTCTGATGCAGGCCCAGGGCAGCCTTGGTCCCGAGGATAGCGCGGAGCGCCTCGGTGAGCCGTTCCTCCGAGATGATGCCGTTCGTGTACCCGTCCAGCATGTAGCCGAAGTCTTCGTCCGGGTCGTTGAAGAAGAGGAACAGATCGCAGCCGGCCGCGACGGCTGTCGGGACTACGAGGCGTCGCGGCATGGCCGAAGTCATGCCTACCATGTGGGAGGCGTCGGTGACGACGAGACCGTTGAAGCCCAGCTTACCCTTGAGCAGGTCGGTGGTCAGTTCTTTACACAGTGATGCAGGCAGCAGCGGAGTATCCGGGGAGAAGTGATGTTGGTAGGCGGGCATCATGATGTGGCCAATCATGATAGACTGGACGCCCGCCTCGATCATCCCCGCATAAACCTTGCCGAAGGTGGCATCCCACTCCGCCATTGTCATGGAGTTCACCGATGACGAGAGATGGTGGTCGCGCTCGTCCACGCCGTCGCCCGGGAAGTGCTTCATCGCGCAAGCGACGTTGGATTCAGCCATGCCCTTCAAGTAGGCCTGACTGTAGGCGAGCACGAGTTCAGGGTCGGCGCCGAAGGCTCGGTTGGAGATGATGGGATTGCGCCAGTTGAGCAGCAGGTCAACCACCGGGGCAAAGGCCCAGTTGCAGCCGATGGCCGAGGATTCGACGCCGGAGATGCGGCCCATTTCGTAAGCCCACTTTGGGTCGTTTGCAGCGCCTAGCTTGATGGGGTAGCCGACATAGGTGCCATCCGTGCAGGCTCCGTTGCCGCCGGCCTCGGCGTTAGAGGCGATGAGCAGAGGGATCTTGGAGTTTTCCTGCAGAATGCGGTTCTGCTCATGCACCTCGGCTGCTTTGGCGGGGTTGTAGCGCACGGCGCCGAACTTGTGCCGTGCCAGCGCATCGGTGAGGTATTCGAAATCGCGGCTGGCTCCCATGTTAACGAAGAGCTGGCCAATCTTCTCTTCAAGGGTCATGGCCTGGATGGTCTCTTCGACCCATCTCACGCCAGCATCATCCAGAAAGTAGGGCTTAGCCCTCAGGTCTACCATGACTTTCTCCTTTGAAAACCAGGATCCAACCTCTGTACGAACAGATTCAGGTTGCGAGATGTCTGTGCGCGCAGACGCAGGCTGAGACCAATGACTACACCACGTGAGCGAAGAGCCAAAATGGGAATTAAAACGAATTAGTTAGTTGAGCGTATAAACTATACCACGTGCCCAGAGCGATGTCAATCACGTGAACCTTAAAAATGTGCACAAATCTGTAAATTGCTTCTGCATATGCCAATCTGCACAGCGGAAATCACAAGGCTCCTCAGAGCGCCTGGGGAGCCTTGTGATTCCGGACAGGGGGCCGGTGGTCTGCTACTCTATGATATACAGCTCCACCTGGTTGCCCAGAACGATGCCGAGTTGCTCGGCCCCGAGCGCTTGATGCTCGGGGTCCGTTAGTGACTTCTCGATCGTGGTCAGATAAGCCTGCAGGCTGCTCCAGTCGCGCTCGATGATGCGAGTGTTCGTGTCGTTCGTGCCGATAAAGGCGCGATACCGCCGCGCCGGTGGAAAGCCGAGACGGGCCTCGACGAGTTCATAGCGCTTCTCGATGGCAATCTTCTTGGCCCAGTTCGCCCGATCCACCTTTTGGATGAGTCGTTCCATTATTCTCATGAGTCAGCCTCCTCGGGATGGGAGCTCAGGCGCGGGCCGGCTACCGTGAGTTCGCAGGCAGCGAAGACAGCGCCTTGACAATCAGGTCGGCCGCGCTTGCCGGGGCAATCTTGCTCGTGTTGATGATGAGGTCGAAGAGCGCCGGATCGTGGGAATCGAGGCCGAAGTAGCGCCGGATCCAATCGACGTCGCTCAGGTCACGTTCCTTGATCTTGAGCTGCGCCTCAGCTTCGGACAGCTTCTCGCGCTGCTGCAGACGTTTGACACGCACTTCCAGCGGCGCCTGCACGCGCACGTGCAGCACATCCGGCTTGCCTTGCAGCGCCGCCATGCCGCCGCGACCTACGATCACGACATTGCCTTTTCTGTAGCCGGCGTTGATGAGGTCCATCAGGTTCGCGACCGTGAGTTCCTGGAGGGCATCATTCCGGGCCGAGAAGGTCCAGCTTGAAGGATCGCCGCCGGTAATCCGTTGCGTGCTGCCGAACCACCGCTCCAGCAGGCTTTTGGGCGCGGGCTGGAAGTCCGCCGCTTCCTGGATGAGGTTGGCTGCCAGGCCGATTTCCTGGCCGGCCTGGGCCATGGCTTTCTTGTCGAAGTACTGGTAGCCGAGCTTATCACACACGAGGCGGGCGATTTCGTCGCCGCCGCTCTCCAGTTGCCGGGAAATGGTGATGACTGCCATGGGAAGACTCCTTTCCGAGTGTATGCTCTGCCGCCGCACGGGCATCTTGACCTAGTGGGACTATACTGCAATGGACGCTTCATAAACGCTTCAGGGCACGGCGCTGTAAGCACGGCGCTTACAGCGCGTGGTCGAATGAGGCTTCCAGTTCTGCTACAAGCCTGTCCAGGTCCAGGCCCGCGGGCGTGAAGGGGATGAGGGCGGTGATATCTGGCAGAGGCGGCGCATCGGGCAGCCAGTCGCCGGTCAGTTCCTGATAGCGCACCCTGGATTGCGCTGTGCCGGTCTCGGCGTGCTCGGCGCGGTAGAATGCCGCTGCCGCAGCCCGCGCCGCTTCATCCTCCGGCGCTACCTGCCACAGGTCATACTGCAGCGCTGCTCGGCGGGACGGCACTGCCTCGCGTCGCAGCAAGTCACGCAGCTCGGCTGCCGCGTCGCTTGCCATGGTCTCGCCCACGACCAAGCGCAGGCGCAGACCCAGCAACCCCGCCTCGAAGGGCGTGTCTGCGCCCGCGAGCCGTGCGTCGGGTGCGCTCGCAATGCGGACGACGGCTTCATCGTGGCAGGCCCGAGCTTCGGCTATGTGGCCCTGTACCAGCAGATGTCGGGCCAGGCTCACCAACATGCCGGAGACGTAAGCCGGTATGTGCAAGCGATAGACGATCCGGATTGCGGCCCGGTACAGCGATTCGGCCCGGTCTGCCTGACCCAGATGCTCGCAGACCGAAGCCAGCCCGGCGAGATTCAAGCAGGCAGTCCACCGGTCGCGGATCTCCCAGGCGTTGTGCAGGCTGTGCTCGTAGCCGGCTCCGGCGCGCACGTAGTCGCCGCGGCGCGCCAGCACGAGCGCAATGTTGGAGGCGGCCCACGAGATGGCCTGGCGGTCTTCGATCTCACGGGCCAACACGCCCGCGCTTTGATACCAGTAGACGGCCTCCCCAAACCAGTGCTGCGAGGAACGGACGTTGCCGAGGGTGATGGACGCGCGTGTGATGATCTGCTTGTAGCCCAGCCGCCCGGCAATGGTGATGGCTCTCAGGCAGCAGTCCGCCGACCGCTCCCAGTCGCCCTGGCTCCAATAAACCATGCCCAGCGTTTCGAGCGCCTCGCAGATGCCGGATTCGTCAGCGATTTCGGTGGCAAGCTGCAGTTGGCGCTCCAGGACCGCGAGGGCCTGCAGGTGATCGCCGCGGAACCAGTAACTCTGGCCCAAGGTCCAGAGCGTACTGACCACCCCGCGCCACTCGCCGGTGGCCCGGAAGCCCTCCTCAGCTCGCGCCAGCCATTCCAGCGCTGCATCATAGTAGCCCAACAGGTGCAGCACGCCGGCCAGCGCGGCCTGGGTTCGGGCTACCAGAGCGAGATCGCCGAGGGCCTGCGCCGACGCGAGGGCTTGCTGGAGGGTGGCGTGCGCCTGTACCCACAGCCCGGTCATGCGCCAGACCCCGGCCAGTGCCAATCTGAGCTCACAGCGCTCGCGCTCGGACAGAGAGGCGTGGAGTTCTCCCTCCAGGAGGTGCGAGTAAAGGGCGACCGCTTCGCTGTGCGCGTAGAGGCGCTGAGCCACGGCCGCGGCGCGGCGATAGTAGTGGATGGCGGACTGCGGTTGGCCGGCGCGTTCATAATGGCTGGCAATCAGGCTGCTGAGTGCATCCAGCTCTTCTCCGTCCAACTCCTCGAGGGCTTGGGCGACGCGCCGGTGCAGGAGGCGCTGGCGGATAGGCCCCATTTCTGCATAAGCGACGGCCCGGATTCCTTCGTGGCTGAAGTCATACGCGCCAGACCCCTGCGCGCGGATGAGCTGGCTTTGCCACAATTCGGTCAGGCCCTCGGTCACGATGTTCTCGGTCTGGTCGCAAGCCTGGCAGAGGACGTCGAAGCGGAACCGGCGGCCGATGACCGCGGCGGTCTGCGCTACGGCCTGTGCTGCGGGCGAAAGCAGGACCAGGCGCCATTGGATGACCGCGCGGACACGCGCAGGCAGTTCCCGCCAATCACCCGGCGGCCCGGGCCCTCGGGTAACTTGCCCCGCCTCCGAGGTGACTTCATGGATCCCGGCACGCATGAACTCAACGACGAACAGTGGATTTCCTTCAGTGTCCTGGAAGAGCCGGCTGGCCTCTGCGGCGTCCATCTCTCTTCCGGCGACGGTCACGGCGAGGGCAGCGGTCTCATCCGCGTCCAAAGGCGACAGCAGAATCTCGCGCAGCAGACCGGCGCGCAGCTGCGTCAGCCTGAAGAGCGTCAGCGGATGGTCGTGGTCTATTTCCTGCGGGCGCAGGGTGCCCACGATCAGCAACGGAGCGAAGGCGTCGAAGCGCAGGAGGTAAGCCAGCCAGTCGAGCGTCTCGCGGTCGACCCATTGGAGATCGTCCAGCAGCAGCAGCACCGGCTGGCGGCGTTCCTGTGCCGGGCCGAGCACTGCACGCGCCAGCGCATCGAACAGGCGTGTGCGCTGCCATGCTTCCGTCAACGGGCCGGGCGAAGCCAGATGAGGGTGTGCCACCAGGAGCGCCGGCAAAACGCGTCCCACCTCGGTCCGCGCGGCGTCGTCCAGGGCAGCCAGTCGCTGCTGAATTGATGGATCGCGCAGCCACTCTGCAACCGGTGCGTAGGCCAGGCGGATGCCGCCCCCGGCCGCACACTGAGCTGCCGCGGCAGCCGCGCCTTGCCGTGCCACCCAGCCTAGTAGTTCCTCGGCCAGCCGCGTCTTGCCGATGCCGGCCTCGCCGGTCAGCAGGACCATGCCGGGCTTGCCGGCGCTTGCTGCGCGCCAAGCTGCCAGCAAGTCGGCCCACTCCGGCTGCCGTCCGATGAGCGGCAAGGGTGCGGGTAGGGCTGCCCGCGGCACTGCAGGCATGGCCGGCAGGGACAGTTCGTCGGGCGCGACCAGCTGCTCGTAGAGGCCGCGCGTGGCCCGGTCAGGTGCGGCCGCAAATTCCTGGTGCAGCATCTCTTCGCAGGCCGCGTAGGCGCGTCGCGCCTCGGCCCGCTCACCGAGAGCCAGGTGCAGGCGCATCACGTGACGGTAGGCCGGTTCGTGGAGCGAGTCGTGGTGCAGCAGGCGCTGGGCGTAGCCAAGCGCGGAGCGGTAGTCGCGCTGTTGCTCGAGTGAGAGGACCAGTTGTTCGAGGGTCCCGGCATAGGTTTGGCACAGTTGCTCGCGCAGCGGCAGGGCCCAATCGTCGTAGCAGTCGGGCAAGAGATCTCCCGTGTATGTCGCGATCGCCGCCATCTGTGCAGCGGCGGCCTGCTCGCTGCCCGTTTGCGCCTGCGCCTCGGCCGCCGCAGCCTCGAAGGCCGCGACGTCAAGGGTGAAGGCCGCATCTGCGCGCCATTGGACGGTACGGCTGGAGACTGCGATGCAGGCATCTGCTTGCGGCAGCGCCTGGCGCAGCCGGGTGAGCAAAGTGCGGAAGTTCTTGCGGGCCTGTTGGTCCGGGGTCTCCGGCCAGAATAGGAATGCGAGCTGCTCGCGGGAGAGCGGGGTGGTCCGGTGCAAGACGAGGTAAGCGAGCAGGTGTTGGAGGCGCGCCTGGTCAAAGCCCGTGACAGGCCCGCCGGCGTACAGCAGGCGAAACGGGCCGAGCAGGTGAATCTCCAGGCGCGCTGGGAGCATCCTTTGCATCCATCCGGGGAGCGGTGGCTCTACTGTGAGCTGCATCCCGTCGTGCCTGATTATCACATGGACCGCACCGGCCCGTCAACACCCTCGCGCAGGCGCGCCGCGGGTTTTCGCATTGATAGCGAAAGGATGTACACTGTGCCGGCGGGCGATAGATGAGGCCGGCAGCAGACCGCCGGTCATTTCCCGCCAGGAAAGGCAGCAATCATGCGCGGTGTGGAATGGATCTTTTCCGGCGTTCTCGCAATCGTCTTCCTCGTGGTGGGCATCACCAAGGCCCTGCGTTATGGGCTGGCCCGCAAGGCGTTCGCTTGGGTGTCTGACCTGCCGGAGCCGCTTGTCAGGTTCATCGGCGTCATGGAGATCCTCGGCGCGCTGGGACTGGTTCTGCCAGCAGCCACCGGGATGTATGCCTGGCTGACGCCTGTGGCCGCCATCGCGCTCGCCCTGCTCATGCTCATGGCTGCCTCGTTCCATGCGGTGCGGCGGGAGTCAGATCAGGTTTTTCTTAATGCACTGCTGCTGATTCTGCTCGCTGTCGTGGCTTACAGCCGTTGGTCGCTCCTGCCATAGACCAGGGTCAGCGATACCAGTCATCACACCGTAACCCGGCGCAGCTCGGCTAGGACTCCCGCTCGGCAGGTACTGTGCCCGCGAAGCCCTGCACAGCCTCCACAATCGCCAGCGCCAGTCCGGGGATTTTCAAGCGCCGCATTTGCTCTGCGATATAAGTTGCCTCCTCAGTTGAAATAACCTCTACGGCCGCTCGGGTTGCGTCGCGCGAAACAGGCCCACGGCCAGCAGGACCGCGCCGAGGCTCCGGTACATATCGGCAGCGGCCTGCATTTGAGCCAGGTAGACATTGGTGTCCGCTCCGCCGCCCTGGGAAACGATGAAGTTGTGTCCAGCCGTTCTAGCGAGCTCGGGTGTCAGGAACAACACCACCAGCCCGACCAGCGCCAGGAGCAATCCGAGCACCCGTACGATTCTACTGTTCATCAGAAGCCTTCCTCGTTGGTTGTTAGTTTTGGACGTCACTGATGATTACGCAGTGCTCGTCATCGGGTTGCATGATTTGTAACAGACTCGTGGGGCGTCGAGAGATCAGGGAAAGAGGCAGCTTTCAGGGAAGCAGGAGGAGCAGAGTTCACCCCCAAGTCGTAACGCGCAGGATCGGTTGGGAGGCTGTTTGGAATCCCTTGCGGCTCGGAAGACAGGAGGCGATGATGAGTCGGGTGTCGGTTGGGAGGCGCTGCTCTTTGTGGTGGTGCAATGGGTTCGAGGCCGCCGGGCGGTGTTTGCCGGTTCCCCGTCAACTCGACGGCTTGTTGTTTGGGCGCGTGAGTGACGTCAGCACATTGGCGGTTGTTGAGCCGCCAACTGCACTGCCTCTTGCTCGAGCTTAAGCCCGCGTGTGAGCATGTGTGCGATGACCGGCTGCATGTCGGCCAGCGCGGCGTGACCTTGAAGCCGCACGAGGAGACGACGATCGTTATCGGTCAGCGGCCTCGCCCAGTGGCTGTGCGCGTCAAGCGTGGCCTCGTCCATGCGGTAGGGCAGGAAGCGCGGGGAAACCAACCTGCGGAGTTGCGCGAGGATGTTCAGCCCGCCGTAATCCAGGTCAGCCCAGACCTGGAGCGGGATCCCGGCCGGCAAGGTTTCGGCCAGGTGCGCCAGCAGATGGCGCACCGCGGGCGCGGGGTTGCCCCACAGGCAGAGCGCGGCCAGCCCGTCGCCCTCATAGCGCACGGATTCGTAAAAAGACGCCAGGTTCTCAACACAGACGACGCGCTCAGTCTGACCCGCATCCACAGACACATGCTGCACCCGGCCCGCCATGACCGCGGGTACGCCGACGGCCGGATAGAAGCTGTCCAGCGTCACGACCTGTCCACCCGCGCCGACCAGCCGCCAGGGGCCGTACAGGAAGATGTGCGTCGGGTTGGCGGTTAGCCCCAGCTCTCGCAGCGCCTCCTCCGGTGCTAGTTCGGCCCAGCCGGGGCCGTGCCGCCGGGCCAGGATCGCCACCGCAGGCTTCAAAGGCTCGAAAGCCTTGCTGTCGTTGAAGGTCCGGACACTGAAGACGCGGTAGGGCGTCTCCTCGGTCACGGCGTCCAGGGCCACCAGCGCGGCCAGCAAGTCGCGGTTGAAGCCGGGCTCTGGGAGGAGGAACGGAGCGGGGGACTTGCCGGCACGGAGCTGGGCCAGGGTGTGGTCCACGGCCAGCCGCCGCCAATCAGTCTCGGCAAATCGAAAGCGTTCGCCCAGGAGCAGGTCGCGCAGCGCCGCGATCCGCGCGGACACGGGCGCGCGGCCCAGCCAGGGGAAGAGCTCAGCGGCCTGTTCCGGTACCAGCGTCACGGTGTCCAGCAGGTGATTCATCTCGCCGGGCAGCCACGCCAGGCGCACGAAGCCACGCTGTTCCAGCGCCTGCATCTGCTCGTTGGTCGTCTGGCGCGGGGCCGGGTCGAGCTGGCTGGCGTAGCCGGGCAAGTCCAGCTCGTCCAGACGGATGCGGATGGCGCGCGTGAACGGCCGACCCGGCTCGTGCCGCTCGTAGATGTCCAGCAGCGCGCTCAGGATGGCGGCGACGTCGGGGCCAGGGGTGAAGGGCAGGTGCGGCATGATGACTGCTGCGAGAAGCAAGCATTGGTAACCTGTCACTCGCTACTCATCACCTCCCGCTTATCGATCTCCAGCACGAATGAGTGGTTGTCCTGCCGGACGACAGTGCGGACGCTGTCCACGTGGGGCAGCAGGCCGCCGGCCTTGTCGGGCGGGGTGGCGAGCAGGACTTGCAGGCCGGTGTCCACCATGAACCTCAGGGCGCTGGCGGTGCGCGCGGTGTCCATCTTGCCGAACGCTTCGTCGAAAAGCGCCAGGCGGATGGTGTCGGACGGCCGCGCCTGGTTCAGGCGGTAGGCCTGAGCGAAGCTGGCCGCCATCGCCACGTAGAACGGCGTGGTGGTCTCGCCGCCCGACTTTTTGGCGCTGATCTGGCTGTGCAGCGCGCGGTCACCGTTTGGGTAGTGGATGCGGATGTCGTAGGCCAGGTAGTTGCGGTAGTCCTGTAGGCGGCGAAGTTCCTCCACCCGTTCGTCGCCCGCTCCAATGGTCAGCCGTTCAAACAGCAGGTCCCAACCCTCCTGGTGCGCACGGCGGAAGTCGGAGTCGAACAGCGACGCGCCCAGGACCGCCCGGCTGTCCATCACCATGTCGTAGACGCGGCGCAGGTCGGGTGCAGGGCTGGCGAGAAATTCGTAGCGTTCGCCACCGAAGCGCAGCTTGCTCAGGGTCATGTTCAGATGCTCGAGCTGGCTGCGTGCGTCCTCAATCTGTTCGCGCAGCCGGTGGATGAAGTTCTCCACCAGCTCCTGCTCGGCCAGGCCGCGCTGGCGGGTCACCCGCGCTTCATAATCCGGGAGCTCTGACTCGACGTAACGTTGGCGCTCGGCGGCGTAGCGGCCCGCATCCTCGTCGCTGTCATAGCCGAAATCATAGCGCAGGCTGTAGGCCTGTTTGGCCTCGCGCAGCCGGTCGCGGCTTCTGGCTTCGGCCTTGGCGTGGTCATCTTCGTAGCGCGTGGCGTTGTCCAGCACAATCTCCAATGCCTGGCGCTCCCGGCGGCGCGCGTACTCTTTAGCGGCCTCGTCGGCCAAATCTTCCTCGCCCTCCAGGAGGAGGAAGCTGCGCGCGGCCTCGACCGCGGCTGCGCCCTCGCGCTCCAGGTCGGGGATGGCCTCACGGTCGAGGGTGTGCACCTGCCGCTGCAGGTCGCCGATGCGCCGGTCGGCTTGCGAGAGGCGGCCCTGGACTTCCTCGGCCGCGGCGCGGGCGCGCTGTGCTTCGACTTGCAGCGCGGCGACCGTGCGGGTGTCCAGCGCCGCCAGCTCGGCGCGCAGGGTGGCCAACGTGGCCTCGGCTTCCGGCAGCCGTGCGAGCTCCGGCAGGCCGCGCTCCAGCTCGATGAAGCCCCGCACGCGATCGCGGGTCAGGCTCAGGCGTTGCTCCAGGACGGCAAGCTGCCCGGCCAGGCCGGCCAATTCGTCACCGATCGCCGCCAGCCGCGCCTCGCGCTCCGCAATCTGGCGAGGGATGGCGCGGCTGCCGAGGAACCAGCGGCGGTAGCTGCGCGGGTCAAGATGGCTGGTACTGAATTGACGGCGCACGAAGCATTCGCGGGTGATGGCCTGGCGCTGGTCACGTAGCTCCTCCAGGGTTTCGCACTTGACGTAACCGCCGAGCAGCAGGTCCACATAGGCGCGGGCGGTGGGGTGGCTGGTCTGCACCTCCACAGCCAGACTATCGGACCGGCTGCGGCGAACCTCGCCCGCACGGGCGGCGGCCAGGATACGCTCGCCATCTGGCAGGCCCACGCCGTGCAAGTCATCCCGGAAGCGCCGTGTCCGGTAGATGCGCATGGCGGCATCGTAATGTTCGGTCGGGACGAGCAGGTGAAAGCGCGCCAGCCCCAGCACCCCTTCGGCCGCATCCTGCCAAGACTCGTCGGCTACGTCCAGCACCTGGCAGAGGTAGACCACCTCATCGGCGCCCAGACCCAGCTCGGCGCGCAGCAGCCGGCGCAGCCGAGCGGCAGCCGGTGACTCGGCCTCGTAGGAGGCGTCGCGGTCGCCGGTGCGCAGTTGGGCGATCTCCCGCTGCAAGCGTTCACCTTCTTCCCGCAGGCTGCGCGCTCGTTCGGCCAGCAGGGCGCGCTGGTCGGCATAGGTCTGGCCGAGGGACTCGAGGATGGGCTGCAGGCTGGAAGCCGGCAGCTGGAAACTGGAAGCCGGAAGGCCATCTGTCTCGTTCGCCAGCGCGATGAAAGCATCCAGCTCCTGTGGTACGGGTTGAGCCCCGCGCTGCGTCCCACCTGGATCGGCCATCAGCAGGCCGCGCAGGGTGTGCATGGCGGCCACTTCGGCGGCGAGCGCGGCGGCCACCTCGGCCTCGCGGCGGTGCAGGAGCGCCAGGTCAGTCTCCGCGGCCGCGATGGCGGCGCGGAGCTCGGCCTGGCGGCCGGCGGTGCGGTCGGCCTGGAGCGCCAGCTGGGCCTGCAGCAATGCCTCCTGGGCAAACTTGAAGCTTTCCTGCAGCCCATCACGGTCGAGCTCGGCGCGCTGCAAGTCCAGGTCGGCCGCGTCGCGCTCCAAACGGCGGCGTTTGAGAGCGGCCAGGATGGTGTCGGCCGCGGCCTGGCGCCTCACGAAACCGTTGGTGATGCGCCGGCGGCCATTGGCGATCCGCTCCGCGTCAAGCTCTGCGATCCGGTCGAGCTCCGCGATGCGCGCCACGATGTCGGCAACCAGTGTCTCGAAGTGCCGCAGCGTCTCCAACTGGTCCTGCAATGTCTTGACGTCCACCAGCGCCTCGTCCAGCAGGTAGTTGTGGACGAAATCGCGGA
>CAZTMA010000136.1:0-13686 GCA_964614645.1 uncultured Anaerolineales bacterium | reverse complement strand
AGCTCGGCCGCCGTCCTTAGATGCTCCACCGCCTCAGCCGGCCGGCCCAGGCTCAGCAGCGCACCGCCCAGGTTGCGGTGGGCGTAAGGGTTGCCCGGCTCGGCGGCGATAGCCTGCCGGAGCTCGGTCTCGGCCTCGGCGTACTTCCGTTGCCGGGTGAGGGCGACGCCCAGGGCCACGCGGCCGTTGACGTGATCGGGCACGCGGCCCAACAGCCGGCGCAGCAGGGTGACGGCCCGGTCCAGCCGGCCCATGTCGCTGTAGGCCATGCCGAGGTTGTAGAGCAGGTCGGGGTTGGCGCCGTCATCGCTCAGGAGCAGTTCCAGGAGCAGGGCCGCATCCTGGTACTGCCCGCGCTCCAGCAGCTTCACGATGGGACCGGTCAGGCCCGCGCCGGCCGGCGGCTGCCAGGCGACGACGACCTCGTCCCCGGTGAACGCGAGGGACTCGATCAGGCCGCCCAGCTCGCGGAGCAGCCGGCGGAGCAGCTGCGAGACGGCTGTCTGGTGGGCGGCAGTGCCGGCGCGTGGGGCGGGCGCGGGCAAGAGGCCGGGATCGATCTCGGCCAGCTTGAGCCTGAGGGTGCGGGGCCTGGGTTTGGCCATCGGTGCGTCCTTACTGTGGTGGGGTGTACGGCAGCCACTCGTACCAGCCGGTGAGGCCGAGCTGCGCGGCCCAGCTGTCGACCAGCTCCCGGTCGTGGGCCGGATCGGCGGGAGCCGCCCGCCAGAGTTTGAGCAGGGCCCGGCCGCCGGCGTCGTAGCCGTAGGAGCGGTAGGGCGCGCTCAGCTCGCGCCGGCCGTAGCGCTCCGCCCAGAACATGGCGTGCGCCGCGTTGATGGCCATGGTCGGCAGGTAGATCTCGTCCGGCGTGATCTCGCGCACCTGCCCCTGCAGCGAGCCCTTGGCCTCGGCCAGCTCTTTGAGTACCGTCGCCCGTTGGGACGCGCGCAGGGCCGGATAGTTCTCGGCGAGCCACTCGGCCACGCGCATGCCGATGGGAATAGAGCGCAGGTGCGTCAGCAGGCCGCCGAGGTACACGCCGGCCAGCTGGCCGGCCTGGGCCGCGGTCACGCCGAAGCGCGCCAGCTTGCCGGCCGGGCCGGTCAGCAGCTGCACGACCTCGGCCTCCTTGGCCAACTTCACCCCGAGGTCGTAGCGCTCGCCGGGCGGGGTCTCGAACAGCCGCAGGATATAGCCGCACTGGTAGCAGATCAGGTAGTCCAGGCTCTCGTCGCGCGTGGGCTTGTACTGGATGAAGTGCGCCGGCACGGTGCCGCGGGCCATCTGGACCTTGGCGAGGGTCGGCAGATTTGGGTCCTCGATGAGCCGGGCCGGGTAGCCGGTCTCGCGTTCGACGAGGGTCAGGAATTCATGGGTCACTTGTTGCAGGGGCAAAACAGACGACTCCCTATCGTGGGCTGGGGCCGGCGCCCGGCATACAAAAGCCGCCCCCGGTTCTGACGGCGCCAGCACAGCTTGCGCTTGGGCGGCTCAACATGCTGGACTGACGCCTGTCAGAGCGCCCCTGGCTCTGGCCATCGCCCCGGGCTGCGCAGTGCGGGGCGGTTGCGCTGTGTGGATATTAGCACACCCCCTGCATTATCGCAATATCCCGTGACTGGCTGCGGTCCACGACCGGACGGCATCAGCCAGCCCCTTGATCGCTTCCTGCTGCGCCAGCGCAGACTGGGACATATGCGGACCGTCAGAGCCCGAAGATGAGGACCAGCGCAATAAGAACAACCAACGTCACCACGATAGCGGCCCGCACGCAGCCTCCCAGATTATCCATAGGGCTCGGTCCGGGCTGGGTTGCGGGTGAGCGCGAGGCCTGAAGCATCCGATTCCACCAGTACAGGAACTGGGTGGAAGCGTAGCCAACGATCAAGGCACAGAAAGTGCCCTCCAGAAAGCCCCAGACGAAATAGGGATCCTGAAACTGGCTTCTGAACGCAGCGACCAGTTCTCGTAAGATCGTCACACTATCCTCCTCGCCTCCTTGCGGGCTTCTTGACAATGTGGCAGGCTCGGACTACAATAGAATGTGAAGCGTATCCCAACTTATCCCAATTCGATTTGCGTATCCCAAGTCAGAGGTTTGCGATGGAGAAGCTCCTTCAGCTTTTGGCCTACCTCGACTGGTCGGTCTTGCCCCGCACGATCGTTCAGTCCTTCATACACGCCGACTGGCGGGCGGCGAGAGAGCGAGGTGGCGCCGCCGGTGTGGCGGCGGAGGCCGCCGCCAGCCTGATCGGCACCAACTGCACTGCGTTCTTCGCACCCATCGGCGGTCCCTGGAGTGGTGCGCAGATCGAGCGCCTGCTACGGAGTAAGGGCATCAAGATGTGGGGCGTCGGCTTCGCCAACGGCGAGTTGTTCTTCCGGGTGAGCCGCCAGCAGGCGGCATATGCGCAATACCTGATGGAGCGTGCAGGTGTTCCGCTGCTGCATGGCGGGGCGCCGATCGAGCAGCCTGAATCTGGACCCACCGTCAGCGGACCGCAGGTGCCGGGTGCCTCGCTGGAACGCGCGAGCGGCGGACACGCCCATGCGCCCAAAGGCGGGGCTATCAGTCTTGAGAGTGTGCTGGACACCATCGAATCGCTCCTGCCTTAGCGTCAGAACCGCATCTCTTGGGCGCCACGTTCGGAATGCACTGCTTCGCGCGCAAGCTTAGTCTGACTGCTCCCGAACGAGCGTTGCGGCGGCGAGGACGTGGTGGCCGCCGTGGCTGTGCGCGAAGGCCTACAGGCTGTCACCCGGCGCGATCGCCTGCATGCGCGCGTTGGCATGGTTCAGGTGGTGGACGGCACCGTCATCCAGGTCCCGGTAGTAGTTGTCCAGGCGCCGGTAGTACAGCAGGGGCATGGGCACGGCTCCGGCTCAATGGCCTTACGCTTCCGTGCGTGCCGCGAGTGCGAGTTGATAGATCAGCGCTTCTGCATCGCTGTGAGACGCGAAGTGTTCAAACGCAATGGTTGAATCGAAGTAATGTGACTGGACCGCATTGACTACCGCCGCGACAGCGGCCAAAGCTTCTCCAAGTTGTTGCCGGCTGATGGGCGGCAATAGCTCCGCCCCCGCATCGAGGGCCAGTTTGAGATCAGCGTGCGCCAGGCGCTTGTTGCGCCAGTTCTCCAGAAAAGCACACGTCTCCAGGGCCGCAGTCACGAGCAGCTGCAATCTGGCCTGTAACTGGGTATCTGTCACTAGATCCGGCAGTCGCTGAATAGTAAGGTTGGTCCTGTCACCCGATCCTCTCTTGTCGGTCAGGCGCGCCAGGTGCAGCAATATGTCATCCCAAAGCACAGCCTGGATCATGCCGAAGAAAGAGCTCGCAGCTTCGTTGAGCAGGTCGATCCGCTCGGGTGACTGAGCGTAGAGCTTGCGGTACTCCAGCCACTTGGCATACAGCCAAATCAGTTCATTGCATAAGGCAGTATAGAAAGTCCCAAGTTCTGACCCCATGGCTGCCAGGTACCGAGCCTGAACGTCCTCTGCCGAATTGAAGCGCATGGTTGTTGACACTCCGCAAAGTTTTGTGTGACTCCTCGCCGCGGATACTTGGGGCAATCAAAAGCCGCTCACACCAATCTATGGACGCAGAGCGGCTGAAGTGCTAACCTGCTAGTTGCCTCAACATCTACGTCGTTGCTGGCCATTGCCTCGTGCTGTCGGCCATCCTGCAGGATGATAGCGGTCTGGCGGATCGCAGGCAGCGTGGGGCGTTTGCGGTGTGTCGATATTAGCACAACCGGCGCATTATCGCAATTCTGCGTGACTGGCTGCGGTCCACTTATGGGCGGCCTCGGCCCGTCCACCGCATCCACCCTGCCCGTCCTCCTCCTCCTCAGCCACCTGGAGCAGCCGCGCGGTCGGCTGCTGGCCCTTGGTCGCCACCGGCTCGCACCGCGCCGAGTAAGCCAAGCCAATACCCGCCCCGGCCACGTGGCACGCTGCGCTGACCTCGGCCGCCGGCAGCTTGACCGGGTCGGCCGGCTCGGCTAGACTGGCATCGGGCGCGGCGCGCAGGTGTTGGCCGGACGGGTGGTTGCCGATGCGCGCGGGCGCCATGACACTACATGATGGGGTAGCCCAATGCCAGTCACGCTGTTAGCCCGCTACTGGGACGAGCTTCAGGAGCAGTACCGCGTGCCGGACGACGTCGTCCCGGTCGACCTGACCGAGACGGCCCGCTGGTTCTTCGAAGAGGACGCCACCGACTACCGCGATTACCGGGAGGACTTCCCCTGCGTCGTGTCGCCCTGGCCGGCCGCCTGGTTCGAGTTCCCCGCCCCGCAGTGGTCCAACGACGGCGGGCGGCTGGTCCGGCTGCCGACCATCCCGGGGCTGCGCTACGGTTTCTACGTCGAGGTCCATGAGCTGCCGGCCGAGGAGCGCGCTGAGGCCCTGCGCCAGGACGTGCTGCTGGCGACGCAGGAACGCACGAGCCAGGTTCACGTCGCGCCGGAGATCCGCGCGGCGCGACGGGAGATGATCGACTACTATCTGGCCAACGGCAGCGTGCCCCGCTGGGTGCAGCTGATCGTCTTCTGTGTGGGCAATGAGGATCACTTCCTGGTGGCCGGCGAGCCGCAGTTTTATCTCGACGAGGACGGCCGCGTCCTGACCGGGCTGACCGTGCTGACGGATACGGCGCCGGATTCGGGCCTGGACGTGGGCATGGTGCAGCCGCTCCTCTTCGCTATCTCGCTCCTGCACTGCAAGAATGTGACGACGGCGGACCAGCCGCCGACGCCGGCGAAGGTGGCGAAGAAGCGGCGCGAGCGCGGCATTCGCGACGTGCAGTTCCGGACGCTGGTGGTCAAGCCGATGCGCCGGCAGCTGCAGGCGGAGGGCCGGGGCGAGGGGCCGCAGCAGGCGCTGCACTTCGTGCGGGCGCATTTCAAGGAGTACCGGGCGGATGCGCCGCTGTTCGGGAAGCACGTGGGACGGTACTTCTGGCCGATGCATGCGGCCGGCAGCGCGGAGCAGGGGCGGGTGGTGAAGGATTACCGGGTGAAGCCACAGTAGAGGCAGTTACCGTTTTCAGAGGAGAAGCTCATGGGACGCAAATCAAGCTTCGGAAGCGTTGTCACGAAAATCGCGCGTGAAGCGGCGCGAGCTGAGCGGCAGGCAGAGCAAGCCAGAGCCAGGCAGTTGCGAGAAGCAGAACGCGTTCGAATGCAGACCGAGCGCGCCTTGGCACAGGCAGCTAAGGAGGACCAGCGACAGGCGGCGACGGATCTCAAGGAGGCTCAGCAGCGTTACTTCCTGGCACGTCAACAAGAGGCGGATGCGGCCAATATCGAACTGGCCGAACTGGTTGACGAGTTATGCCATATCCTAGAACATACTCTCAAGGTGAACGACGCGATTTCTCTCGACTCGTTGCGCGTCGCTGCAGACATACCTCCTTTCGTTCCGCCTTCTGAACTTACAACCCCGATTGGAGAGCCTGACTATGCTGATTTTGTACGAGACATAAAGAAACCTTCGGGCTTGAGTGGCATGTTCCCGTCAAAGAAAAACGCCTACCAAGCGGACCTCGAGGCAGCAGAACGGCGTTATGCGGAGGTGAAGCAGCAGCGTGTCGAGCGAGAGGAGCAGCGCCAACAGCAGCTCACGGCGCTAAGGGCTGAATATGATAATCGGGTTGCGGCCCTCAAGGCGAAGGCAGAACGTACGAATCTGGACGTGGCGGTCTTTCAGAAGAGTCTCGCAGCCGGCGAACCCGAGGCCATCGTGGCATACAATGCCATGGTGCTTGAGCGCTCTGTGTACCCGACTGGCTGCCCACAGGAGTTTCGCCTGGCGTATGTACCTGAGTCAAGAGAACTGGTAGTCGAATATGAGCTGCCAGGGCTAAGCATTGTTCCCGCAACGCTAGAGTATCGATACAACAAGACAAAGGATGTGCTCGATGAGAAACCGCGAAAGGCAAGTGAGATCAAGGACATATATCAGAACGTAGTGGCCGGTATCGCTCTCCGAACGATTCACGAGATATTCGAAGCCGACACAGACCAGCGGATCCTGGTTGTTGCATTCAACGGCTTCGTCGCAACGGTGAATCCAGCCACCGGACGTGACATCAGGCCGTGCTTGATCTCGGTTCGCACCACTCGGGAGCGATTCGGTGAACTTGATCTGAAGCGAGTAGATAAGCATATCTGCCTGCGAAATCTTGGCGCCCAGGTATCGCCGCGCCCGGCGGAAATGCAGCCGGTAAAACCCATCATCGAGTTCTCTATGGTCGACAGAAGATTTGTAGAGGCCAGCGATGTCCTGGCAGACTTGGAAAGCCGTCCCAACCTGATGGAACTCAGCCCGTTCGAATTCGAGAACCTTGTGAGTAATCTGTTTGGGAAGATGGGGCTGGAGACGAGGTTGACGCGTGCTTCCCGCGACGGGGGAGTTGATTGCGTAGCCTACGATACCCGGCCGATTTTGGGTGGCAAAGTAGTGATTCAGGCGAAACGTTACAGCCACACGGTTGGAGTATCCGCAGTGCGAGACCTGTATGGGACTATGATGAACGAAGGGGCCAACAAAGGCATTCTCGTCAGCACAAGTGGCTATGGGCCGGATGCATATGAATTCCAGAAGGACAAACCTATTGAGCTCATTGATGGTGGGGGCTTGCTCTATCTGTTGGAACAAAACGGTGTGCAGGCGCGGATCGTGTTCCTAGAGCAGGGCAAGTAGCGTTCCTGCTTCTTACTTTGTCAGTTACGAGTGGTACGTGGTTCTGCCATAGCTTGATGTGACGCTGCCGACCGGCGAGGCTTCTGCATTCCAAAGCTTGACACCAACATGGTCGAGTGGGGGTCTGGGCCGTGTGCTGCGCGACAGACCCAACTGGTCCTCGCCCTCGCGGCTCAGCCACAGCACGTGGTGTACCTGGCAGAGCGGCTGCTGGAACTCCCCGCGCGGGTGCCACCGGCAGAGCTGACACTGGCCGTCGTACAGTTCCTGCAGTTCCGCGGCCGGCGCGCCGGCTCCTACCCTGCCCCCTCCACCACGACCACCCGGAGCTGCAGCGCGTTCAGCTCCTTCTCGCCCGTCGTCACCACCTCGAACCGCGTCAGGAACGCGATCGCGATCCCTTCGCCGGCCAGGTAGTGCGCCGCGCCGGCGAGCGCCTTCAGCACCTGGTTGACCGCCTGGTCGCCGATAGCGCGCACCTCGGGCGTGCGGTGGTTGCGGATCACGTTGGCGATCGAGGCGGCGGTGCTGCCGACGGGCGAAGCGCCGGCGACCCGGATCGGCTCCACGTCGGCCGGCTCCGCAGCCGGGTCGACCGCGCGCACGGCCAGGCGGAGGGCGGTCAGCGCGCGGCCTTCGATCTCGACCGGCTCGAAGGTAGCGGAGGCGGCCAGGGTGATCCCTTCACCTTCGAGCAGCCGGCCGGCGCCGGCGAGGGTCTTCGCGGCCTGGTTGGCGGCCGAACGGCGGAGCCGTTCGGCTGGGCCACGCCGATGGCCTGCACGGTCACGGCCCGGTCCGCGCGGATGGCGTGGGCGATTGCGGCGGCGGTGGCGGGGGTGCGCGAGCTGGCTGCGACCCGGATGGTGCGCATGGGCGCTGTCATCCCTGGGCGTCCAGCACGAAGACGCGGAAGAAGATGGCGGTCGTTTCCTTGCCGTCGAGGTCGATCTCCTCCATGCGGGGCACGGCTGCGATCGGCAGGCCTTCGCGGTCTAGGAAGCCGGCGGCCATCGCGATGGCCTTGACGGCCTGGTTGACCGCGACTACGCCGATGGCGCGCACTTCGGTGACGCGGTCTTCGCGGATGATACCGGCGATGGCGCCGGCGGTGTCACGGGGGCGGGAACTGGCTGCGACGCGGATGGTTTTCATGATGGGTTCCCCTGGGTGTGGTGTCGGGCTGCCGCTTGCGGCGACGGCCGGTAGGACTGCGGGCATTGTACGCGAGGTCGGGGCCGGTGGGCAAACCAGCCGCCGGGGAAGGGGCATAGCCCCTTCCCCAGACCCTAACCCCCAGACGCCAGAGCGTCAGAGCACCAGCGTCCAGAGTAACCAGAGCCCAGAGTCATGGTGTGATGCATCACGCATGGCTGGGAGACGCAACAACCCGAAAACCGAAAGACCAGCTGTGGTAGCGCGGAATGAACTCGAAACGGCAGGCGCAGCGCAGGAGCCTCGCATCACAGTCGAAGGCGCCCCCACGCAACACCCGCGGCCCGGACGCACTCGGGTTCTCGCGCCCATCACGCGCGTTGTAAGGGTACCTGATGGGCTTGTCCCACGATGGGCCCCACAGCGTGTTCGTCCACTCCCTTACGTTGCCGGCCATATCCAGGATGCCGTAAGGGCTGGCTCCGGCTGGATAGCGCCCCACCTCGGTCGTGTCGCCCACGGGATTGTTGTAGTTGCACAGGCTGGCGTTCGGCGACCGGCTGTCCCACGGATAGAGGCGGCCGTCCGTCCCGCGCGCTGCCTTCTCCCACTCCGCCTCGGTTGGCAAGCGAATCGGCAGCCTGGTCACCTCGGCTGCCCAGCGGCAAAAGGCCACGGCGTCGCGCCACGATACGTTGACGGCTGGATGGCGCGCCTTACGAGCGTCATTGCGCCATTCCCCCTGATGCCCGGTGGCAGCGACGAATCGCGCATATTGCTCGTTCGTCACCGGCACGCGTGCGATGCGATAGGTCGACAGGTAGACGAAGTGCTGGCGCTTCTCTTCCTCGTAGGCCTCTTTGTCTGCCGCACTGCTTCCCATGATGAACTCACCTACGGGGATCGTCACCCAATCGAACGCGATAGCCGCGTGGCGGACCAGACGCGAGGCCTCGGGCGTGTTGGCGGGCCGGGGTGGGGTCGGCGGCGGCTGCGGGCCAGGAATGCCGTCCAATATCTCGAGCGGCTCGACCGTCTCCCCTGCCCGTCTCAACGCCTCCCGCACCTGCTCGGCCAGCGGCTTGTAGACTTCCTCCTGAATGAACGACTCCCACAGCGCGGCAAGCGTGCCGCCCACGATCAGGAGCAGGAGCTTCGCGGCCTTCTTTGCCAACTCCCGTGCCTGGGCTGCCTCGGCCGGCCGGCCGGCGCGCTCCAGTTGCGGGGCGAGGTCTTTGCCGCCTTGCTCGATGGCGGTGACCTGCCGGACCAGTTCGGGGAGTTGAGCCGCGGTCGTTGCCAGTCCTGCGGCGTGCTGGGCGTTGAGAGCGGCGAGCTGGCCGGTGACGGTTTCGAGTTGAGCCGGCAGAGCAGCGAGCGCGGTGAGAAGGGCCGTGAGGGCGGCCGGGTCAACGGCCTGTGTTTCCTGGGGGAAAGGCAGTCCGCCCGGCCGGCCCGCGGCGACCCACTGCCGGTACTGCTCCGGCAGCGCCCGCAGTTCCGCGAGGTTGGGATAGCGGCCAACGGCATGCGCCAGCAACACATTCATCAACTCGGCCCGCTCGGCCTCCTCGAGTGCGGCCTGCCAGAAGGTCTGGGCGTTGCCGGCCCACGGCACCCGCGCCTGGCTCAGGCCGGCGTCGCGCGCAAGCAGTTCGGCCTCCTCGCGGGTCGCGAAGATGTCGGCGAGCGTCTCGCGCAGGTGGCGGAAGAGGTCGGATGCCTGGGTCATGGGGCAGGTTCCTTGGGTCGGATGCCGGAACGCAAAAGGCCGCCCGCGTGCTGGATTTGCGCTTGGGCGGCCCGATAGGATAGACTTTACCTGTCAGAGCGCCCCTTGCTCTGGCCGTGGCCCCGGCTGGTGACACAGTGCGGGGCTTTTGCTTTGTGCGGAGTGTAGCATAAGGCGGGGGCGAGTGCAATCGCACATGAGCGGCGAGGGTGCTTGCGGTCCGCAGTTGGACCGGATCAGGTGGCCGCGCGTCAGTCGTGGATGCGGGACATATACCAGTCGCCGGCGCGCAGATCTCGATAGATGACGCACAGCATGGATCCTGCGATCAGCTTGAAGTACTCGCGCTCCGCCCGCGCCTCTTGGATCCACCAACTCGTGCTGACGCGCCAGCGGTTCGCGACCGTCTCCACGCGGAGCCAGTCGCCCTGCCACTGGAAGCGCACGGGCGTGCCGGCTGGATCGACCTCGACGCTGATCGGCGCGCCGTCTGCAAAGAGGCGGGTCATGTGGTGGGCTCCATGCCCACAGGATAGCACGCGCGTTCTAGGGTTGCAAGCGCTGGCGGACCCAGCCGGCGTGCGCTCCGGGCCCGGCCGTGGTATCCTGCCGGCTGTTGGACGATACCCTCACAGGATGGCATCCCATGACCCATGTAGATCCCTCGAATGCCGCGGAGCTCGCGGCCATCGCGGCCGAGGTCGGCGCGGAAGTCATCACCGGCGTGCTGCGCTACCCTTCCGAGTCGGGCGGTTTGCAGCTCGGGGCGGTGGACCTGGGCGAGTACCTGGCGCGGCATCGCGACCGGCGGCTGGTGCTGATTATCGCTGCGGTGGACGAGTCGGAAGATACGGTGCAGGATGTGGAGGCCGGTGACGGCCGGGACGTGCTCGACCAGGTGCGGGACCTGCTGGATGAGGAGACGGATGCGACCTCGGACTAATCAGCCTTGTGCAATGTCCATCCAGACCCGGAATCCCTCAAGTACACGCGCTGGTTCTTTTCGTAGCCGGCTCGCTTGAGCGCATCAGCAAGCCTCACCTTGTTGCCTGCCTCGTCGTGGAGTTCGGGGGATATCCAGGCGTATGGGGTCCTCGCCGTCGAGCGGATTCCGGCAGTGTACGACTGCGAGCCGATAGTTAGCTGCACCGGGATGCGCTGTCCTTCCCGGCCGGGCAGGTCAGCCGCATCCTGCTTGTCTATCCAGATCTCCTGTAACTCTACACCGTCAGAGTAGTACAGACTTTGTCCGCGAACTACTGCAGGAATGTCCATTTCCGAGCGATGCTCCTGTTCCCCCAGTCCGGGTCGTCGCGGCATAGTAGCCCTTGAGATGCACTCTCCCGCACGCGTCGGCTAGATGAGACTTGGTGATAAAATGGTTAGGCCGCGTCAGGGCTTGACCCTTCACTGCGTTCAGGGCAGGCTCAAACGCGGCCACCGCCGCGTCAGAGAGGTTGCAAACCCAATCCAAGATGGGGAGGCAGCCACTATGATACCGTCGGAGTCGCTGCTTGTCACGTTGGTCAAGCTGGGTGACAACATACCTGTACCGGCATCAACTACCTCTTTGAAAACCTGCCACCAGGTAGATAGTCGCCTAGGTGGTACGTATGGAGCTCATACTCTGGAGTCTCGATTGCTAGGGGAGAATAGTTCCGAGCTTCTATCTCGTTAGTAGGTTCGGAATAATCTATCGACGTACCCGACTGCACTCTCAGTTTCCATACGACCATCTGCCCATTAGCCTCAATGAGGCTTTTCATATCCGTGCGAATATCCCTTCTTTCGTAGATCCTTGCAAGAGAGATCGCTGCTCTTTCCGCATCCTCACCCGGGTATTTGTCGATCACGCCAAGAAGTGCCCTAATAGCTCTTGGGTCAGTATAACCTCCCAGGGCACAGAGAGATCCTGGCCATGTGAAAGGATCCGCTGCAAGATTGAGCAAGGGCTCAAGGAGGCTGGAAAGGGCACATACTCCGATTAGCTCACCAATGTGACGAGACTCATCGCGGCTTGCCCAATCCCGTAATTTCAGATCCTGTAACATGAGCGCAAGAGTCTCCGCCGTTTCCTTTCGCCCTGACTCAATCAGCCTCTCTGCCGCTGTGACGCGTAGCTTCCGATCCAAACGTTTGTCGGAGAGTATCTCACTTTGCGATTGAAGCAGACGTGCGTTATGCGGCACTTTGAGCTGACTGATGATGTTGAGTAGTATGGCTCGTACGCCCGTGTCCTGCTCATTACTAAGCCGGTCCAGCAATGCCTGAGCTACCTCATCGTTCCTCATAAGTGCGAGTATGTCCGCGGGCGACACCCAGTCACGGTGAGGCCATGGCCCAAGCATAGCAATGAGAGGCTTGATCGCAGGAGTGGTCAGGCCGCGCCGCATGGGGTCCTCCGCCATCCGGCAGATACCGCGCAGGCCTGTCAAGATGCTGTTATTACTCAACATTGATATGTACAACTTCACCAGGCGATCAGGAGGGAAAAGACGCTCGAGCGGTTCAACAAGGCCCTCGTTCCATTTCTGTCCAGCCAGAATACTCTGTTCGATTTTGGCCAGCGCGCGCGGATCTCGTAGTTTTGCTAGACCCTCAGCACAGGCACCCCGAACCATATCGTCAGGGTCACTTAAGGATGCGAGTAGCGCATCGCTGGTTGTCGAATCTGACCAGTTGGCAAGGACGCGTGCTGCGTTCAATCTGACGATGGGGGATGGATCTTTCAGCCTTGCGGCTACTGGTTTTAGGGCACTGAGGTTTTTCGGTGTATCCATCGAAATGAACCAGAGAGCGTCCGACACATTCGCCCGAATTTTGTCATTTCCATTAACCAGTAATGGAATCAAGAGATCAACGCACTCTCCTTTTCTGGGATTGTCTTGTATGCAGGTCCCCGCGCTGCCCTGCCATCGGGCCGACCTACTCAACGCGTGCGCCACGCTTCGGGGATCTCCTGATCTAATCATCTCTTCAAGTTCTTTAGAACTGATCCAGAGTCCGAAAGGCATAGTTACCTCTTAGCGCTGAGTATATCGTTATAGGGAGGTATAGGTCTGTTGTCAACCAGCTTGACCAACGTGACAAGCAGCGGCTCCGACGGTATCATAGTGGCTGCCTCCCCATCTTGGATTGGGTTTGCAGCCTCTCTGACGCGGGGGTGGCCACGTTTAAGTCTGCCCTGAACGCAGTGAAGGGTCAAGCCCAGGCACGGCCTAATCATTTATCGCCAAGCCTCGGCTAGATTGCCCCAAGTTTGGTCAGGAGGTCGACAAGCAGGTCAGCCTCGTCGTCTGACACTGTGAAGTTGGTGCCTTGGGGTGCGCGCAGGATCGAGAGGTTGCGGAGACCCGGCACAGCCATGATCTTGTCTACCGGCACGAGTGGAAAGCGCGCAACAAAGGTGCCGCGCACCCGGCAGGTCACACGCATATCATCCCGGTCAGCCCAATAGGGAGCATCAATCGGTGTCTCCACCAGATCAGCAGGGGCGCTCTCGACCTGCATGATTGCGCAAATGCCGCGCTGCGGACCGGACTGCCAAATAAAGGCACGATCGCCGGGAGCGATCTCGGTCTTGTGGCGACTCACCAACCAAGTCGAACTGGGTTCTGGATCCGCGAGGCGGCGCGCAATATCAAAGCGGCGTGGGTTAGCTTGGAATATCCAATAGCGCACGAGGACCTCCATTGGGTCGTCTGTCGGTTGAGTCAGGCTGCCGATACCGACATTCTCGAGGGTTTTCGCTTGGTTCCGATATTAGCACAGGGCGGGACGGACTGCAATCGCGCAAAGGCCGGCCGGGCCGCGGCCGTGGTAAAATGGCGCCCGGCGCGCACCGGGCCGACCGTGCCCGGCCCATGCCGTGCGATACTCAACTACATCGGGAGCCAACCACATGACCCACACGATCGAAGCTCTCACCTGGTCGCAGCTTGTCGAGCTGGAGCCGGGACTGCTGGCCCTCTACCGGGAAGCCCAGGCCGTCGACGGCCGCGACGCGCACTTTTGCGCTAACCAAGTCTGGTACGACAGCTTTAGAACGCGGCTGCTGGCGCTGGCCGGCTGGGAGGCCCGCCAGCCGG
>CAZTMA010000135.1:0-14219 GCA_964614645.1 uncultured Anaerolineales bacterium | reverse complement strand
TGAAGGTTGAAGGTTGTCGGAATTGCAAGTCGTGCCTCAAATGAAGAACCTTCAATCTTCAACTTTCAACCTGAACGTCTGCTGTGGCTGATGCTTACGGCACCGTTGTCGTCGCGGCCGTGTCCAGCGTCGGCTGGATGCCTGGCCCGGCGAGGACGATCGTCGGCAGTACGCCCTCCGGCGTAAAGATGATCTTATCGGTCGCCTTCAGCGCGCTGGCATTCGCGAGCGCAGTCTGGATTGCCAGATAGGCGGGATTGTCCACAAACAGCTCGGCCTTGACGAGTTCGAGGGCCAGGTCCGCCTTGGCCTTCTCTGCCGCCGCGCGTGCGGCTGCCTGGTTGATTGCCAGGTCGCGCTCTGCAGAGAGCAGCTCATTGTTCTTGGTGGCCTCGATGACGGCGTTTTGTGCCTCAGCCTTTTGCCTCTCAAGCTCGGCCAGGAGGGTCTGCTGCCGCGCCTCTTCCTGTACCCGGCTCTGGGCAACGCGTACCTCACCCTGCTGACGCGCCTGCTCGGCTGCCGCTTCGGCCTCGGCCTTGAGCTTGTCCTGGGCCGCCTTCTCGGTGTTCAGCCGGCTCTGTGTGGTCGCATCCAGGATGGCCTGTGCTTCGGCCGAGAGGATGATGTTCGGCACGACGACGTTGGCGATCTGCAACCCGTAGTTGTCCGCCAGCCGGCTGAGTTCCTCGTCGATGCACTCGCGCAGCACATCGCGCGCGGTGCCGATCACGTTGTCGTTGAACGTGCGTTCACCGATGCAGACTTTGGCGGCCTGCCGCGTCAGCCCCTCGACGCGATCCGTGAGAATGGATTCCTGGAGATAGACCTCGCTGTACTGCGCCCAGTTGGCCTTTAGGAGGTCAGCCTGTGCCAGATTGGGCCGGAAGATATCGCCGGAGACCATCAGGCCGAGGCGCTGGCGGTCCTTGGTGATGATTTCCTGGTCTTCGACGGTGAAGGGCACCGCGGAGCTGGGAACCTTCTTCAACTCCACGTACAGGCCCACATCGGTGTAGAGGCCGGGCCCGACGACTTCGTAAATCTTGCCGCCGCGGAAGCGGACGCCCACTTCCTGCTGCTCGACGCGCTGCATGAAGTAGAACAGGTTGCTGCTGAACAGCACGACGACAGCAATCAGCGCGAACAGGGCAACGATGGCGACGCGAATGAGGCCCGGATTGAGGCGTGGGACGGGATTGGATTTCATGGGTGATGGCTCCTTACAACGCAGCCTGCCGGCTGCACGGGAATGCGCTGGTGGCAGAGAAAAAAAGCAGAGGGCACGACCACGCGGCCTGCTGCCCCCTGCCGTAGATTCTCGAAGGCGGAACCCGTCTTCTAAAGGTCTAGTACAGGAACATCGGTTTCCCGAGCATGCTTGCGACCTTCGGGCGATAGCGCTCGCGGTCGTACATCTCGTCCACGTCCACCCGCTTGATGCCCGAAATAACGGTACTGAGCGGGATGTGGGTGTACTTGCCGTCACGCAGCGCCACCATCCGGCCCGAACGTGCCTGGGCGATTAGGTCCGTGGCAAGGTTCGCGTAGCTCAGCGCGACCATGCGGTCGAGTGAGTCGGGGGCGCCGCCGCGCATCAGGTAGCCGAGCTGCTGGTAGATGGTGTTCTCGCCGGTGATCTTCTTGATCATGTCGCTGGTGAGTTGCCCGACGCCGCCCAGCTTACGATGGCCGTAGGCATCCGCCTCGCCGGTCTCGATGATGTCGCCGCCGATCATGGTGGCGCCCTCGGAGATGGTCATGATGGCATAATTGCTCGGGTTGGCGCGCTTGTCTTCGAGCAGGAGCGCGGCCAGCCGGTCCATGTCGAACGGCACTTCCGAGATGATGGCACGGTCCACGCTGCCGAGGTAGGCGGCGAAGAGCGAGGTCTCGCCCGAATTGCGGCCAAACAGCTCGATGACTGCAATGCGCTCGTGCGAACCGGCGGGCGTGCGCAGCGAGGTAATCAGGTCGACGCTGCGGGTGACAGCAGTGCTGAAGCCGATGCAGTAGTCGGTCCCGTAGACGTCGTTATCCATCGTCTTGGGGATGGCGACGACGGGGAAGCCTTCCTGGTGGAGCCGCGCCGCATAGCTGAGCGTGTCATCGCCCCCGATTGCGACCAGGCCGTCGACCTTAAGGTGCTGCATGACGCGCAGCACGTGGGGCGTCAGGTCGATCATGCCGGTCTCGGGATTCGGCGTGTTGAACGTGGGTTGCAGGAA
Source organism: uncultured Anaerolineales bacterium (assembly GCA_964614645.1). Taxonomy (GTDB): domain Bacteria; phylum Chloroflexota; class Anaerolineae; order CG2-30-64-16; family CG2-30-64-16; genus MWBF01. Next base: position 11,991 of record CAZTMA010000135.1, on the reverse strand, counting down.
GGCAGGCACCTCCTTCGGCTTCACGTGCGAAGGACGGGTGCGCGAAGTGTGGAGGAATGTGCCACCCGAGCGGTCGATTTTGCGCACGACGGCCTTGTTCAGCCGCATCACCCAGCGCCAATCTTCGGAGGGGTCTTCGGGGTTGACATTCACAGGCCCGGCCCAGCCGCGCCGGAAGCCGATGATCTCCGTGCCATCTTCGATGGCGCGATCCACGACCGCCTTAATACAGGGGTTGAGGCCCGGAACGTCGCCGCCACCGGTCAGGATGGCGAGCGTCTTCATTTTTGACATCCTTGTTTCTCCTGCGGGGATTCAACATCACGCGACGGAAATAAGAGGCTACTGGGCCGTGCGTGCTATCATGCCAGACTCTAGTTTAGCGCGACGCAGGGATTTTGGCAAGTTCGTGGAAACCCGTTTCGTACGCCGTGGATGAGCCACGGCCACCTGCGCCTGCGCGAGAGGTGGCCGTGGGGAAGTGTCTTAGACAACCCGGTGGTACGTTGTGTGGACGCCGGGCCCCTCACTCGGAGGCCATCAGGCGGGTGTTCTCCTCGATTTCGATCAGCAGCGCAATGATGCTACCAAAAGCAAAGAGCTGGACGAACCAAACGATCGCCAGGACGGGCAAGACCCACGAGCCGGCGGTGAAGATGCTTTTCAGGATGCCCATCTCGGCAGACATGCCCCCGGCCGCACCCAGGCCGGCTACCAGGCCTACGATGCCGGCAATGAGGATCACCCACGCAACCACCTTCAGGATTGTCGCGATGACACGCAAAAGACCATATTTGCGCGTTACGTTCATAGTCGATCCTTTCTAGCGTTGCCCAGTGGCCCGCTGCCGCGCCAAGAGGCGTAACAGCGGGCCGCCGGGGTGCTATACAGCGGTGCGCTTACTGCATCTTAACCGGGATAGCCTCTACGCCCTCGGCGCGCGGCAGGTGAACCAGGATCGAGACGTCTGTGTTGCTCAACAGCGGCACGAGTTGGTTCACGATATTCCAGTCAATCGGCATGTGCGCGTACATGCGCTGGGCCGCTTCCAGGGTATTCTGCAACATGACCTGGTCCCAGGAGATGCCGGGCAGCGGCATGCCATTTACGAACAGGTACAGTCCGTCGCCCTTGCTGCGCAGCTGCAGGAATTGGACATTGCTGCCCTGTGCCTGCTGGATGTAGTAGGGGTGCAGCGCGAGCGGGGCGTTGATGCCTGCGTTCGCCAGGTCACGGGCCGAGATGCCCATGATCGACGGTACACCCTGGCCATCGTACTTGATTTCGAACTGCATGATGGCAGAGGCGGGGCCGTCGGCCGGCATCGGGGTCGCCATGACCACGTCGTCGGCCGCCAACGCAATTGCCTCCGTGCCATTCGTGGGGAACTTCACCACGGCGGACAGGCCCAGGCGCTTCGCAATCGGGGCCAGTTTCTCAACCAGGCCGCCCAGTTGCTCGTACTGCGGTCCGAGCATCTTGACGAACCCGCCCGCAGCCTCAAGTGAGCCATCCTGCCAGCTCACATGGGGCATGAGCTTGCCGTTAACCATGATCGCCAGCCCGGTGCCGGTCTGCCGCAACTCGACATGCTGGACGTTCGCGACCTTCATCCAGTTGATGTACGTCGGGTCCATGCGATAGGCGCTCAAGTCCAGGTTCATGCCTACCGACCGGGCGAGGGTCTGCACGTCCAGTCCTTCGAGGCTTGGGGTACCGTCTTCGCCATAGACGACGACGATCCGAGGCAGCGCGATGACAAACTGCTCGCCGTTCTCGGTTTCTGGCGCGGCAGCCGGCATGATAGCAGGGCCACAACCTGCCATCAACAGCCCGACAATGGCTAACGCAACGACGACTCTTCGCATATAGCACCTCCGTTGTGTGTTAGGAAGAGATGGGGTCACAGGCCCTATACCTGGACCGGCGGACGATGTATTTGATATGCAGTGGAGCTTTGCTGGCTCCGCCCGGCACGGCGAGTGGCAAGCTGTGCGCGGGCGCTCGACGATCCCGCTCCACTGTTATACCCATATGGTTGGGTGGGTAGAGACATCCCGCCGGGACGTCTCTACGATGTGTCGCGCATTCCTTATTCGTGCATCTTCGCCGGAATCGGCTCCTGGCCTGCGGCGATCGGGAAGTGGAGCATGATGCCCACATCAGCGCGGTCCAGGTATGGTACGACCTGCTCCAGCAGCGGCAGGAGTTGGTTGTCCTTGGCGAGCGACCGCACCACTTCCATGAGGTTTTCCAGCAGTTGGGTGTCCCACATCAACGTCGGTAGCGGCTCACCGTTGGTGTAGATCATTGCGCCCGTGGGGTCAGTCTGGAACTCAACCGTTTGCAGGTTGGCTTCCTGGACGTTCGCCAGCGTCTCTGTCGGGAGGGCGAAATTGACGCCCATGGTCGCCAGGTCATCTGCGCTCAACCCGAGCAACCCCGGCCGGCCCTGCTCGTCGATCTTGGCTTCAAACTTGATGATCATGCCTGCCGGGTCGGTGTTGGGAGTGGGTTGGAACTGCTTGGCCTCGTTGGCGTCAATCATGGCGATTTCGGCCGCATCACCGCGCGGGAAGCGGAGGACGATGTCCAGGCCCAGGCGTGTCACAAGGGGCAGCAGTTGGCGGATCATCTGGGCGTTCTGTACGTCCATGAACACATCCGCGATGTCCAGTGCCCGAGGAAGCGACTCTGCCGACCAGCCGAGGTGGGGCATGGGCTGGCTGTTGACGAAGAACATGATGCGGTCACCTACGGCAGCGATCTCAATGTGCTGGATGCCAGCATCGACCATCTGCTGTACGGTGGCCGGCGGCACCTTCATGGTTGAGGTGTCGACGCCGAACATGCCAAGTAAGGAGGGGCTGATGCCGAGCAAACTGGGGTTACCTTCGGCATCCAGATCGACGACCAGGCGGGGCAGAGCAACCTGGAAGATTTCGCCGCCAGCTGTGCCTGTTTCCGACGACTGCACGGCTGCGCCGCTGCCACAACCGGCCAGCAGCAAGGCGACCACGAGGAGCAACCACACCGGAGAACGTTGTCTCATGAGTACCTCCGCATACAAAGAGAGAGGCGATGCGCCTGCGACGTCAAGCGCTGAGCGACTACTTCACAATTATAAAGCAGGCCGTGAAACTTATCAAGTCAATTCTCGATACACACACCTGCAGAATTATGTACTATTATCCTGTAGTGCAGTCCAGACCTTCTCACTGGTGAGCGGCATGCTGTCCAGCCGGATGCCGACGGCATCGTACACGGCATTGGCAATCGCCGGTGCTGTCGGCACCATCGGGTGTTCGCCGACGCCCCGGGCCCCGAAGGGTCCGTCGTCTTGCGGAACTTCGACGATGATGTTCTCCGTCTCGAGCGGCGCATCCACAGCCGTGGCGATGCGGTAGTCCGTGAAGTTGGGATTGCGCGGCACGCCGTGGTCAAGGATGATGCCCTCCAGCAGCGCGGTGCTCAGGCCCTGGACCGCCCCACCTTCCATCTGGGTGTGCACCATCTCCGGGTTGATGGCCTTGCCCACGTCATAGGCCGACACAATCTTCAACACCTGCACCTCGCCGGTCTCGGTGTCGACTTCGACCTCGACGGCCTGGCAGCCCGTGGTGAAGTGGACGACCGCCCGCGGCCCCTGGCCGGTTTCCGGGTCCAACGGGGTCACGTAGTCCGGCATGAAGCGGCCCTGCGCGATGACCGGCGCACCCACGAACGTACCGTCCTTGCGCTGCACGCCGTAGATGCAGATGTCCTTGAGCGGGACGGACTCCTCCGACCGGTAACTCACGACCTGCCCGTCCACGATGTCGAGGTCGTTGATATCCTCGCCCCACGCTTCGGCCACGGCCTGCAGCACCTGGGTGCGGGCGGCATCCGCCGCACGCAACACCGCGTTGCCCATGCTCCACGTCAGGCGGGAGGCCACCGTCTGCCACTCGTAGGGGCTGTAGTCGGTGTCTACTGTGTTGACGCGGACATCCTCGACCTTGATGCCGATGCCCTCGGCCGCGAACTGGGCCATCGCAGTGAGCGCGCCCTGGCCGATGTCTACGCCGCCGATGCTGACCGTCGCGGTGCCGTCTTCGTTCAGGCGCACCACTGCACTGGAGCCGGGATTCGGGGGCATGGCCGGCGCTTTCCACATCGCTGCCAGTCCCTTACCACGACGTTTATGCGGCGAAGAAGATACGGTTTCTTGTCCCCAATTTATGGCTGCTGCGGCTTTGCGAATGCACTCGCTGAGGCCCGTGGGGTGCATCTTCATGCCGGTCAGTGTCTCGTCGCCATCCTTGAGGCAGTTCTTCAGGCGGACCTCGACCGGGTCAAGGCCGAGCTTGTGGGCCATCTGGTCGATGTGCTGCTCGATGCCGAAGTGGATTTCCGGCATGCCGAAACCGCGCATCGCGCCGCCGACCGGATGGTTGGTGTAGACGCAGTAGCTGTCCACGTGAATGTTCGGCACGTAGTAGGGCCCCGTGCCGCTGTAGCCCGCGGCGCGGGTGATGTTCACGCCATACTCGGTGCTGGCGCCGCCGTCCCAGTAGAAGCGGTTGTGCATGGCGGTAATGCGGCCGTCTTTCGTCATGCCCATCTTCAGGATAGCGGTAAGCCCCTGGCGCACGAACGTGGTGTAGAACTCTTCCTCGCGCGTCATGCGCAGCTTGACCGGCCGGCCCTTTGCGTGCATCGCAAGCGCGACCGCCGCGCCTTCCATGCTGACGCCGGCCTTGCTGCCGAATCCGCCGCCGACATAGGGCGTAATCACGCGGAGCTTGCTGTGGTCGATGTGCAGCGCCTTCGCGATGAGGTTGCGCTGAGCGAAGGGGGATTGGCTCGACGACCAGAGCGTGATCTTGCCGTTCACGTTCTGCTGTGCCACGCAGACATGAGTCTCGAGCGGCACATGCTGGATGTGGGGCACGCGGTACTTGTGCTCGTAGACCAGGTCTGCTTCGGCCCACCCCTTGTCCATGTCGCCCTTACGCACCTTGAACCAGTTGGATACATTGGTGCCGGCCTGGGGGAAGACAAACGGTACGACTTCGTACGATGCCAGGTCCGGATGAAGGACGGGCGCCTCCGGGCTCGCGCCGAACTCCGGGTCGAAGACGCCGGGCAGCTCCTCGTAATCGACCTCGATGAGGTCCAGCGCTTGCGCGGCCAGCTCGGGCGTATCCGCCGCGACCCCGGCAACCGCCTCCCCGACGGAGCGCACGCGGTCCAGCGCAAAGATGCGGCGATCTTTGAGATACAGCCCCGTGAGGCCGGGGAAGTCCTCGCCCGTCACCACGACGCGTACGCCGGGCAGGGCTTTAGCCCGGCTCACATCGATGCGGACGATCCGGCCGTGGGCAATGGGGCTGCGCTTGAGCGCGCCGTGCAGCAGGCTCGGCCCGAACTGCATGTCATCGACGTAGGTCGCCGCGCCCGTGACCTTCTCGCGGCCCTCGATGCGCGCGGGGCTGGTGCCGATGACAGTATGCTTTTTGCTCTGCGGGCTCATCGATGCACCTCCTGCTGGGCCTGGGCAGCCATCTTCACCGCATCGATGATGCGGATGTAGCCCGTGCAGCGGCAGAGGTTGCCGACGAGCGCCTCGCGGATCTCGGTGTCGGTCGGGTCGGGGTTCCTGTCCAGCAGCGCGCGGGCGTTGACCAGGATGCCGGGCGTGCAGAAACCGCACTGGGTCGCGCCCGTTGCGACGAAAGCTTCCTGCAGCGGGTCTAGCTGGCTGTCCTGGGACAGGCCCTCGATGGTCACGATGATTGCGCCGTCGGCTTCAGGTGCCAGCACCATGCAGGAGTTGACTGGCTCACCGTTCATCAAAACCGCGCACGCGCCGCACTCGCCTGCCTCGCAGCCGTTCTTGGTGCCTGTCAGGACGAGTTGCTCACGCAGGACCTGCAGCAGCGTATGGTGCGACTCGACCACCAGCGTGAACGGTTCACCGTTGACTGTGAAGTGGATGGTGTGGTTCATGCGGGGCCACCTGTCGTCGTAGAGGCTACCTGTGGTCGCTCTGTCTGCGGTCGTCCCTCCAACATTCGCAACACGCTGTTTACCCCCCGGCGCGTCAACACGGCGACCATGCCCCGGCGGTACGCGGCGCTGGCCCGGATATCGTCGATCGGGCGGGCGGCCTCAGCGGCCAACTGCGCCGCGCGGGTCACCCCCTCCGGTGAGACATCTCCGGCCAGGGCGGCCTCGGCCTCCGGCGCGCACAGCGGGGTAGGCCCAGCTGCGCCGATCGTAACGCGCCACTGCCCGCTTCCGGCCCATACGGCAACACTCACGATGGAAATATCCCCCACTTTCGTGCGGCCGAGCTTGTTGAACGCGCCGGCGGCGCCCGCTGGCACCGGGGGCAGGTGGATGCTCGTGAGGAACTCCCCCGGCTGGAGCGCGTTGCGCCGCGGTCCGGCAAAGAACTCGTGAACGGGGATGCGACGCATGCCCTGAGGCCCGTAAACCTCCATGACGGCCTCCAGGCAATAGAGCGCAGGGGCACTGTCGGCGGCCGGACTGGCGTTGCAGCAGTTGCCGCCGACGGTCGCGCGGTTGCGCAACTGGTACGATGCGACGGATTCGCACGCCTGCGCCAGCAGATCGTAATCCTGGAGAACGAGCGGGTGAGCGGCCACCTGATTCATCGTGCAGGCCGCGCCGATGACCAGCCAGCCGTTGTCGCTACGGACGATATCGCACATGCCGGGCAAATGTTTGAGGTCGATGATGCGCTCAGGGCGAATGAACCCGCCGCGCACGCGTATGAGGAGATCGGTCCCGCCCAGCAGCGGGCGGGCTGTGCCGTCGTCAGAGGCCAACAGAACACTTGCCTCGGCAAAATCCTGGGGAATCATGTAGTCAAAAGGCTGCAACGTTGCTTACCTCGGGATCGCGATGGTGGTGAGAGACGGTGCAAGAGTGCGCACCACCCGCCCCTTGCCTGACCTCGTACATCTGTGCCAGGCAAGGGGTATTCTACATGAGAATGTCCTTAAGGTCAAGCACGGATTCTGTGCGGCTGGCTGTGTACAAGCTACGTGCAATGTACGCAAGGCCGACGCTTGACCGCCGAGAAGTCTACTCGAGGTTGCTGCGTTCGACGACGCCGAACCGGGACGGCGGCAGCACGACGAACAGCAGGTTCATCAGGATGCCGACGATGGCCGCGAACACGATGGCTGGGATGCCGTTCGGGAAGAGCACCGGAATCTGGAACGGGTACAGCCCGTCAGGCAGGGACATCGCGCCGCCGATGCCCAGGATCAGGATGGTCGCGCCGACGGCCAGGTTCTTCGGGTCGAACAGGTTGACCCGCTCGCTCTGTAGCAGCGCGATACCCTGCTTGCCGATGACGCCAAACAGATAGATGGCCAGGCCGCCCGTCACCGCGACCGGAATGGTGTTGACCACCGCAGCCAGCTTGCCGACGAAGCCGAGCAGGATCGCGATGCCGCCCGCCGCGAAGAGGACCGGAATCGAGTAGTTGCGGGTGATGGCCATCAGCGAGTTGTTCTCGCCGTAGTTCGTGCCCGCGCAGCCGCCCAGCAAGCCCACGACGATATCATCCGCACCGTCGGCCACCAGGTTCAGGCCGATGAGGTTCTTGATGGAGGTCGGCTTGCGGCCCATGTCCTTCGCCAATTGGTCGATGTAGAGGCTCATCTGGTACAGGTGGGCGGTGGATTCAGGGATGGTCGCAATGGCGATGAGCGCCACGCTGACCACGACGGACCAGGCGCGCGGGTCGGTGAACGCGGGGAAGGTGATGTTGGGCACGCGCAGCCATTCGGCGGCCCCGATCAGCCCGAAGTTGACGAGGTTGAAGGGGATGGCAACGAGGTAGCCGACGATCGCGCCCAACAGGATCGGCAACATGCCGAGCAAGCCTCTGCCTTGCAGGTAGACGGAGAAGGCCACGGTGACGAAGAGGGTGATGAACGCCACCAGCCAGTTGGCGCCGGCCATGCCCAGCGCGGAGCCGGCCAGGGCAATACCGATGACGATGGCCATGCTGCCGGTCACGACGGGGGGTAAGAAGCGATCCAGCGCAGCCTTGCCCACGCGCTGAATTAGCAGGCCCAGCAGGATTTCGATGACCGCAGTGCCCAGGATGCCAACCTGTGCGATGCGCACGCCTTCGGGACAGTAGACCGTGTTAGGGTCGTTGAAGCATTCGGGCGCATAGAGGGACATCACAACAACGATGACCGAGATGTAGCTGAAGCTGGAGCCATAGTACAGCGGGATGCGCCGGCCGGAGACGAGCAGGGCGATGATGGTGCCCAGGCCGCTCGCCAGCAGGGTGACGCCGACATCAAACTTGGTCAGGATAGCCACGAGAACGGTGGCCGGGAACATGGTCAGCACCTGCTGGAAGCCGAGGCTCAGCATGGCGCCGATGGGGGGAGTGTCTTCTGGCATGTAGCCGAGGACGGCTTTCGGCTCTTTCACAGGGGTTCGGTCGCTTCGCGCGGTCATGAAGCAGGTCTCCTTTGTCTGGAAGATGGGGAACAAAGAAAAAAGGACAGTTAGCCTGGTGAGCAGGGGAGTGCCAGGCTCCCGGGGTGCAGGTTGTTTGCGGCAACCACCTCCAGAGCGCGCGGGTAGATGAAGTGTGTCCCTAACGCGTTATGATATCACATAGCGGGCGCGAAAGCGCAAATTCGACGGACGAAGAATGACGAATCACGAATTACGAGTGCGGACGACAGTGATCGCTCGCTACGGGCGTTTCGCCGGCTCGAACCGGCTGCGGGCGGGCGTCAGGACGTTGCCGTAGGCGGCCAGGTTGCGGTCCTGCAGGTGGTCGAAGGTCATCGGGCTGACCGCGCCGTAGGTGATGCGCTTGATCGGGTCCGGGTCCAATTCCGCGAAGACGACTTCCTGTGTCCCGCGGCCCTGCGCCAGCTTGTGGCTGATGGGGTCCACGATCATGCTGTGGCCGAAATAGTAGTTGTCGCCCGCGTCCGGGCCAACGCCGTTGCACGCGACGATATAGACATGGTTGTCATAAGCGCGCGCCCGGTTGGTCAGCTCCCAGATCTCGAAGGAGCGCAGCAGCGCGCTGGGCCGGCAGATGACCTCCGCGCCCAGGATCGCTTCGGCGCGGTAGAGTTCGGGGAAGTCGCCGTCATAGCAGATGGTCAGGCCGATGGAGGCGAGCGGGGTGTGAATGACGCACGGCTCCGTGCCTGCGGTGGACCAACCCTGGTTAGCAACGCGTTCCGTCGGGAACAAGTGCGTCTTGCGATAGACGCCGAGCATGCTGCCGTCCGGCCCGATCAGGGAGGCCGAATTGTAGACCACCCCTCGCTCAGCACCCCGTTCGTAGCTCGGGTAGACGAGGTAGATGCCCAACTCCGCGGCGACCTGCTGCGCGGCCTCCGACAGGCGGCCCGGGAGCACGTCCACCAGGTCCCACAGCGCCTCCGGCCCGATGTCGGGCGTGAAGCCGGTGGTGCAGGTCTCGGGCAGGACGACGAGCTGCGCGGCGCTCTCAGCCACCGCGCGGCGCGTCCACGCGACCGCGCGGTCGATGTTCGCGCGGACATCCATCGGCACGACCGCGTACTGGGCACAGGCGGCGGTAAAGCGTTGCATGGCGGCTCCAAGTTTGGACAGGACTTGCAGGATTGACAGGATGAGACTCAGTGAAATCCTGTCAATCCTGCAAATCCTGTCAGAAATCCACTGTTAGCCTCTGACGGACAGCGCGTTGATGCGCTCGACATGGGCCGGGTCGTACGCGTCGCCGAACTTGGTGACGGGCAGGCCCGCCTTCTTCGCCATCAGCTCGTCGTATTCGGCATCTTCCAGGAATGCCACGCAGCGGCCAATGCTGCTCTCGCCATCCACGTAGCGCCAGGGGAAGAAGCCAATGGTCGTCCGCCGGTTGACGAGCAGGTCGATCTCGCCGCCCACACACTCGGCATGGATGATGTGGTCGGGGAACATCTCGATGTGCATGAGCTGGTACTTGGAGTCGTCGAAGCGTTCCTCCTGCGTGGTGCCATACTTGCGCTGGAAGTGCGCATTGGCTTCCTTGGCCTGCCGCGGCATCCACTGGCGAATGATGGTGTTCATCGGGTGGTCGGCGCTGCCGCAGTCCACGCCGATCCAGCGCAGCTTCTTCTGCTTGGCCCACAGCGAAAACTCACGATCCGGCCCGGGGTGCTTGACCATGTAGCGGATTTCGTCCGCAGTGGGGTGGTCCCAGCCGAAGTGATGGTAGCCGGTGTGGATAATGAGGATGTCGCCCTCACGGACCTCGACCCGCTCCTCGATCATCTCGGAGGTGTAGATGTCGTAGTCGCCGCAGACATCGGACAGGTCCACGACCGCAGCCGGTGCGACCAGGAAATCCATGTCCAGGCTGGCAATGTCCTTGCCCGCGGTGAAGAAGTGGATTTCGCCGTCAAGGTGCGTGCCCAGGTGGTTGGAGTGAGTGACAACCTGGCCGTTGGCGCCGTTCGGGGCCAGCCGCTTGAAATATTTGACTTGCAGTGGCTCGTAGGTGGGCCATGGCGGCGTCGCGATGCCCAGGGGGATGGTGAGATCAAGGATCTTCATGGCAGGGAAGCCTCCTCAGGTTGGGTGGGTAATGACGTAATAACTGTAGGGGCCGACCTGTGTGTCGGCCCAGCCCGGATCAGCGCGATCCGAAATCAGCGATGACATAATAGCCCCAGCTGCCTTTCGCTATGCCGATGCCGATCTCGGCATAGCGGCCCCAGAGGATGTTGCGGCGATGAGGATCGGCGCCTGGCGGCTCGTTCCACCACATATCGAACGCGCTGCCTACGCTTCGGGAGTTGGCCCAGTTCTCGCTCAGCGTGGCGGCCGGATAGCCGGCGCGGGCGAGACGCTCCGGCAGGCGCGCGCCGTCCGACCCGACGTGGCTGCCCTTGTTGCGCGCCGCACAGTCGTTGGCGTGCGCCTGTGCTGCCGCGGCCAGCTCCGCATTCCAGGCCAGCGGGTGAATGCCGTTGGCGGCGCGCTTCTCGTTGATCTGGGCGAGCAGGTGGTTGGCCGCATCGACAAATTCGGCGGGCATGCCCGCAGGTGCAGGTGCAGGAGGCGGCGCTTCGGGTGCTGGTGGTTGTTCCGCAGGTGGTTGTTCAGCGGGCGGTTGGTCGGCCGGGACGGCTTCAGCAGTCACGACTGCGTCAGCAGTCACGACGGCTTCAGCAGTCACGACTGCGTCAGCAGCCACGGGTTCTTCAGCGGCCGGTTGTTCGGCTGGGGCAGCAGGAGCGGCCTCAGCCCCCACGGCGGCCTGAACTGCCGGCGCGGCGACCTGATGTACACCGGGAACCGTCAGGACCTGCCCCGTACGCAGCAGCTTCGGGTCCACGCCGGGGTTGGCTGCAGTCAGGCTGTCGACCGAGATGCCGAAGCCCGCGGCGATGGTCCAGAGGGTGTCGTTCTGCCGGATGGTGTACGGGGTGCTGGGAGCGCTGGCGGCAATAGGTGCGGCTCCTTCCGCACCTGGAATGAAGAGCACCTGGCCGTTCTGCAGCCGCTGCGGGTCCACGCCGGGGTTGGCGGCCATGAGCGTGTTGACCGAGATGCCGTAACCCATCGCGATATCCCACAGCGTGTCATCGGGAGTCACCGTGTAAGTCGCGCCGGTCGGCGCTGCCGGTGCACCCTCATCACCGGGAATGACCAGAACCTGCCCTTTCTGCAGGCGTTTGGGGTCGAGTGCGGGATTGGCGGCCTGGAGCGCGTCAACGGAGATGTTGTGCGCGACAGCAATGTTCCAAAGTGTGTCGTTGGCCTTGACCGTGTAGGTGAAGGGGGTAGCTGCGAGCGTTGCTTTGGACGCCGGAGACCCCACCGTGTCAGCATAGGCTGCGGTAGGGGCCAGGATTGCTAGATTGATGAGGAGGAGCACGCGGAACAGCAAAGCTTTTCGATTGTCGTTTGTGTGCATATGCGCTATATATCATGAGTTCAGCGACCGCGCAAATG